>NZ_CP039865.1:4565000-4865000 GCF_005160265.1 Phreatobacter aquaticus
GCCTATCAGCGGCCCGGAAATGGCCGAAGAGGCCGAATCGAACCCGGATAGTTTCTCCATGAACCAGGCCGCCCCGCTTAGCCCCATCCCGTTCATCGATCTCGGCGCCCAGCGCCGCCGCATCGGCGCACAGATGGATGAAGCCATCCTGAGGGTCGTCAATCATGGTGCCTATGTGATGGGGCCTGAGGTCCCCGCCCTAGAGAAGGCGCTCGGTGAGTTCTGTGGCGCCAAGGAGGTTGTCTCCTGCGCCAGCGGCGATGACGCGCTTCTCCTCATTCTGATGGCCAAGCAGCTGAAACCCGGCGACGCGGTCCTCTGCCCGGCCTTCACCTTTGCGTCCACCGCGTCAGTCATCGTGCGCGCTGGCGGCACGCCGGTCTTCATCGATGTCCATGCCGAAACCTTCAATGCCGATTCCCGGTCCCTGCTCCAGGGCATCAAGTCGGCCAAGGAGCTCGGCCTCAATCCTGTCGGCGTCATTCCAGTCGACCTGTTCGGCCAGGCTGCCGACTATGACGCGATCGAACCGATCTGCGCCGAGCACGGCTTGTGGATGCTGTCGGATGCAGCCCAGTCCTTTGGCGGCACCTACAAGCAGCGCAAGATCGGCACGATCGGCTTTGCCACCGCGACATCCTTCTTCCCGGCCAAGCCGCTCGGTGCCTATGGCGATGGCGGCGCGATCTTCACCGACGACGCGGACCTCGCCGTCGTCCTCCGCTCGCTGCGCATCCACGGTCAGAATGTCGAGGACAAATACAACAACCTGCGTGTCGGCATGACCGGGCGGCTGGATACGATCCAGGCGGCGGTCCTGCTACAGAAGCTCGCCATCTTCCAGGATGAGATCGAGGCCCGCAACCGCATCGCCGCCCGCTACAATGCCGGCCTGGCCGATATCGTCGACGTCCCCGTGATCCCGGATGGTCTGGTCTCAACCTGGGCGCAGTATACGATCCGCCTGCGCGGCGCCGATCGCACCGAAATTGCCGCCAAGCTGAAGGCCCAGGGCATTCCAACCGCCATCTATTATCCGAAGCCACTTCACCAGCAGACCGCCTACAAGCCCTATCCGATCGCCGGCAATGGCCTGCCGGTTTCCGATCGTCTGGCGAATGAGGTCTTGAGCCTGCCGATGCATCCCTATCTGGAGGATGCGGTCCAGGATCGCATCATCGACAGCCTGCGTTCGAGCCTTGCTGGCTGAGGCCCGCGGCTGACATGCTTGCCCAATCGGCGCGCTCTGTCTAAGCCGGAGTGAAGTCACGTAAACCGGGGTGCGCCATGTCTCCGCTCGTCCTGGCGGGGCTGTTCGCGGCTCTCGCAGCAAGCGCCGGGCTAGCCTGCTGGCTGATGACCCTGCGGCTGAGACCGTTTCTAGCCGACATAGCCGCGGCCAAGCCCGACGCACGATCCACGCATAGGGTTCCAACCCCGCAGGGCGCCGGGCTTGCCGTGATGGCAGCGGCTCTTGCAAGCGCGTTGGCCGGCACCCTGGCCTTTGGCGGACCGGATGCTGCATTTGGCTGGCTGGCAGGCGGACTGGTGATCCTGACAGCCCTCGGCCTCGTGGACGACATGATCGGCATGGCCTGGCTGCCCAAATTGGCCATCCAGGCCCTTGCCTGTGTTCTGGCCTTGCTTGGCCTGCCGGAAGCGTTCCAGATATTCGGCATCAGCGGCCTGTTCTGGGTAGAGCGGGCCGGCTTGCTGCTCTCCCTGCTGGCCATCGTGAACTTCGTCAACTTCATCGACGGCATTGACGAGATTACCGCCGCCCACGCCACACCGGGGATTGCCGCCTGCATGCTTGCGGCCTTGGCCGCTGAAATTGATGGACGGACCGGATTGTTCGCAGCCAGCCTGTTCGGCGCGCTGATCGGCTTCTGGCTTTGGAACCGGCATCCCGCCCGCATCTTTCTGGGCGATGCCGGCAGCCTGCCACTGGGCTTGGCGCTTGGCTGGCTGGGCTTGGTGCTCGCCCAGCGGTCACCCGTCGCCGGCATCCTGATCCTCGTCTATCCGCTGACCGATGCGACGTGGACGCTGGCCCGGCGCCTGTTCCGTGGCGACAGGATCACCACGCCCCATCGCGAGCACGCCTATCAGGCCGCGACCGACACTGGGCTCACCCATCGCCGGATCATTGTCACGGTCGCGGTGATCTCGAGCCTTGGCGCCGTGCTGGCTCTCGCATGCCTCACCCTGCCTGCCGTTTGGGTTCAGGCAGGCTCACTGGCCGTCGCGGCGCTCGCCACCTGGGTGCCGCTTCAGACCTGGCTAAAGCGCAGGGCAAATGCGTCATGACCATCCTGGTCACTGGTGCAACAGGCTTCGTTGGCGCGGCGATTGTCCGGGCACTGGCCTATCGGCGCCGGGCCGTCCGGGCTGCTGCCCGCAACCCGGCCCTCGTGGAGCGCCTGCCAGGGGTGGAAGTCGTCGCCTTGCCCGACCTCGCCGGCTCGCCCGATTGGCAGCCATTGCTGTCGAACGTCACGGCGGTCGTGCACGCGGCTGGCCTGGCACATCAGCCACCCACCATCTCGCTCTCGACCCTGATGCGGGTCAATGCCGAGGCCAGCGGCACGCTAGCCGATGCCGCCGTGGCAGCCGGCGTTTCGCGCTTCATCCTGATGTCATCGATCCGGGCCGTGACCGGAGCCAGCGCGACCCATCTGGTTCAACCCACTGACGAGCCTGCCCCCACCGATGACTATGGTCGCTCCAAGCTTGCCGCGGAATTCGCGGTTTGCCGTGCCTTTCCGGGAGCGATCGTCCTGCGCCCCCCGGTCGTCCATGGGGCTGGCGCCAAAGGCAATATGGCACGGCTCGCACGCCTCGCGCTCTCGCCTCTGCCGCTGCCTATCGGCGGGCTCACCGGACGACGGTCGCTGGTGTCGGAGTTCAACCTCGCATCCGCCGTGGCCCATCTTCTGGATCTGGCTGATGCCCCCTGCCCGATCATTCACGTCCAGGACGGACCGCCGCTCACCGTGCCCGACATGATCCGCGCTATGCGCCAGGCCTTCGGCCGATGGCCCATGGTGATGACCCCGCCAGCGGGCATCGACGCCGCGGCAATTCGCATGCTGGCGCCCGGGCTCGCCTCACAGCTCGTCGATGATCTCGTCATTTCCGACGACGGCCTTCGCGCCACGGGCTGGCAGCCCATCGAGCCGAGCAGCGACGGACTTGCCCGCATGGCCCGGACAGCCTTGTTCGGTCAGACGCGCTTGTAGTCGTCTTCCGAGCGGACGATGTCGTCCTCACCGAGATAGCTGCCGGACTGAACCTCGATCAACTCAAGGTCGATCTTGCCTTCGTTGGACAGGCGATGCCAGGCGCCCAGCGGGATATAGGCATTCTCGTTCTCGCGCACGATCCGGGACGCGCCATCGACCTCCACCGTCGCGGTGCCCTGGACGACAATCCAATGTTCCGAGCGGTGGAAGTGCTTCTGAAGCGACAGCCGCGCACCTGGCTTCACGACGATCCGCTTCACCTGGAAGCGCGTGCCGCGATCGACGCTCTCGTAGGACCCCCAGGGTCGCAGGACACGACGATGCTCGTCGGCCAGACGCGCCGTCTCCGGAGCGGCCCTCAGCGTGCTGACCAGAAGCTTCAACTCATTGCCGACGTCACGGCGCGCGACCAGAACGGCATCCTTGGTGGTGATGACGGCGATGTCGTCGAGACCGACAACCGCGGTATGGATGTCCTCGCTGGCAACGTAGGAGTTGCGGGTGTCGGCCAGCGAGACATTGCCGCGAACGGCATTCCCCGCCTCGTCCTTTGGCGACATGTCCCAGAGCGCGTTCCATGAGCCGAGGTCCGACCATGCATAGTCTGCCTCGATGACGGCCGCGCGGTCGGTACGCTCCATCACAGCATAGTCGACCGACTTGGCCGGCGATGCCGCGAACGCCTCGCGATCGAGCCGCTCGAAGGTGATCGTACCCGCGCGATCGACCACCACCTTGCTGGCAACAGCTTCGGCCGCCGCGGCAATCTCGGGCTCGAAGGTGCGAAGCTCGCCAAGGAATACGTCGGCGCGAAACAGGAAGTTGCCGGAGTTCCAGAGATAGCCCTCAGCGAGGAACCGTTCTGCCGTTTCGAGATCCGGCTTCTCGACGAAGGCTCCGACCATGCGGACGCGGCCATCCATGTTGGCGCCGGGCCGGATATAGCCATAGCCCGTTGCCGCATAGGCCGGCTTGATGCCGAAGGTCACGATGGCACCGGCCTCCGCTGCATCGAGGCCAGCCTTGGCGGTGGCGGCGAAAGCTGCAGCGTCGGTCACCAGGTGATCTGCCGCCAAAACCAGCATCACGCCATTGGGGTCGGAGGCACGCACAAGCTCGGCCGCGACCGCAATGGCGGGGCCTGAATCCCGGCGCATCGGCTCCAGCACGATCCGGCCGGTCATGCCGGCGCGCGTCAGCTGGTCGGCGACCAGAAACCGGAAGTCCTCGCCGGTGACGATGACGGGATCTGTGAAGATCGCCTTGTCCGATACCCGCGCCAGCGTTTCCTCGAAGGTCGACTTGGCGCCAAGCAATGGCAGGAACTGCTTCGGATAGGTCTCGCGCGACGCCGGCCAGAGCCTGGTCCCAGCGCCGCCTGACAGGATCACCGGCACGATCCGCGTTGGGTTCGACATTGTCCCTAAACCCTTCATCCTTCACTCATCATAGGTTTGAGGAGGTAGCGGGATTGAGGTTGTCGCGCCACAAGGATCGCTCGAAATGGTCAACGAGCGCGTGCTGGGCGCTGCCCGGTCAGCCAAAGGGCCGGCGGACATCCGGTGTCGCGAAGTCGGTTTCCATCACGGCGGCCTGGTAGGCTGCGGCCACCAGGACCAGGTAACAGGAGGCAAAGAACGTCGCCATCTGGTCGTGGCCGAAGATCAGGTTGGTCAGCCCGAAGGTCGCGTAACCGCCGCTGAGAAGGACAGCGAAGGCGACCCTCTCACCATATCGGTCATCGCGGGATGACTGGATGGCGGTGATCACCGGCGCGGCCAGCAGCAGGATCAGGGCCGCAAGGCCGACCAGGCCGCGGGCGACCGCCGTGTTCACGAACTCATTGTGCAGATGGGTATGCAGCGGCACCGGCATGCGCGCCTCGCGCGCGCGCCGCCGAACTTCCGCAACGGTGTGCTGCTGGCCATAGCCAAGAGCAGGCCGGTCGGCGAACGCGTCGAGGCCGTAGGTCCACAGGATGATCCGGTGGGCCGTGCTGGCGTCGCGCGTCAAGGCGGCTTCACGCGTCTCGACCGAGACCAGGAACTGGTCGACACGCTCGGGGATCTTGATCAGGGCCGCGAGTGCTCCGATCGACAGGATGAAGCCAAGGCCAACCCCCGCGGACAGGCCCGGCCGGCGGCGCACATAGGGCCACAGATTGTAGGCCGAGACGATGAGGAACAGTGGCAACGCCAGCAATGCGCCCCGTGTCTGGGTCAGCAGAGACGTGGCGATCCCTGCTCCTGAAGCCACCAGTGCGAAGGCCTTCATGCCAGCGCCAAGGCGGCTGAAGCCGACGAGTGAAAGGGCCGCCGCAAGAATGGCGATGTCTCCAGCCAGGATGGCATTGACCATCCCGGCCGTGGCGCGGGGCAGACGCCAGATGAACACCTGGCACGCAGCGATCAGCGCGGCGACGATGATGCCGGCCCGAAGGCCGTTGAGGAACAGCGACCAGACATCCACCATTCGCGCCTGGATGACGGCGCCGACCAGCGGCACCAGGAACAGGAACTGCAGGTTCGTTCCGGCATCCATCAAGCCGGCCAGCCGATCCTCGAAGAAGACTGCCGATATGAGGGTCGAGGCGAAGTAGCCGAGCGCCACCAGGCAGGCAAAGGCGGTGCTCTCGGGCCAGACCCAGCCGACCCGTCCGGTGAGCCAGATGAGGCCGACATAGACAACGCCCAGGAAGTACCAGCCGGTTGCGAAGCTGCCAGCGGTCAGCGGCAGGAACCCCAGCAAGGGCGCGAAGAAGAACACCGCGCGCCGCGGGTCGTCGAAGGTCAGGCGCCACCAGCCGAGCGTCCGGGAGAGAAGCGATGCCGGCATTCGGGTCATGCGCATCCCCTGATGGCGCGGGCCTTAGCGCTGAAGGCCCATCGACGCAGTCAGCCCACCGTCCATGGTCAGCGTCGCACCAGTCATATAGCCAGCTAAGGGTGACAGGAGATAGCTGACCAGCGCACCGATTTCCTCAGGCTTGGCAAAGCGCCCCGCCGGGATCTGGCTTTCCATCTTCTCCCGGTAATCGGCATATTTCGTCATCATATCGGTGTCGACGAAGCCGGGCGCCACCACATTGACACTGACACCGCGCTTGGCGCTCTCGATCGCCAGCGTCCGGCAATAGGCCGCCAGCGCCGCCTTCGACGCCCCATAGGCCGCATTGCCCTGGTTCGACCGCTCCGCCGTGACCGAGCCGATCGCCACGATCCGCCCCGATCGCGCCCGCATCATCGGCCGCACGAGCGCGCCCACCAGGCGGGTGAAGGCAAAGAAGTTGATCTGCATGACGGCTTCGGCCTTGGCCTGGTCCATCACGGCCGCCAGCTGATCATAGGGCTGGCCGGCATTGTGGACGAGGCCATAGAAGGGCTCGGCCTTTTCCAGTTCGCCGCAGAAGGCATCGACCGCGGCCTTGTCGGCGAGATCGAGGGTTGCGATCGCAACATCGCGGTCGGGATGGGCGGCTTTCAGATCAGCCACCAATGCCTCGGCCGCCTCGCCCGACGAGCGCACGGTGAACGTCACGTCGTGACCGCTCGCAACCAGCGCCCGAACGATCGCGGCGCCCATGCCCTTGGCACCGCCGGTAACGAGAACGCGACCCATCAGGCCTGCTCCCGCGCCAGCACCAGGCAGACATTCTGCCCACCAAAGCCGAAGGAACTGGAGATGGCCCGATCGACCTTCGCCTTGCGGGCGACATTCGGTACGACATCCATGCCAATCGCCGGGTCGGCCTCGGAATGGTTGATCGTTGGCGGGATGACGCCACGATCGATGGTCATCAGCGTGAACACTGCCTCGATGGCACCGGCAGCCGACAGGGTGTGTCCGATCATCGACTTGTTCGACGAGACCGCGATCTTCGACAGATGGTCGCCAAACACGGCGGCAAGACCGACATATTCCATCTTGTCGTTTTCAGGCGTCGAGGTGCCGTGCGCATTGACATACTGGACGTCGGCCGGCGTCACGCCGGCATCTTCCAGGGCATTGCGGATGCAGCCGATGACCGGCGCACCATCCGGGCTTGAGCGGGTGCGGTGGAACGAATCCGCCATCTCTCCGCAGCCCTCGACGACACCGAGAATCTTGGCACCGCGTGCCTTGGCATGGTCATAGGATTCCAGCACCAGCGCGCCTGCGCCCTCGGCCATGATGAAGCCGTCGCGGTCCTTGGCGAAGGGCCGCGCAGCCGCTTCCGGCTTCTCGTTGCGGGTCGACAGGGCCGACAGAAGCGAGAAGCGAACGAGCGATTCCTGATTGGCCGAGCCATCGGCACCGATCACCAGGGCCGCACCGGTCTCGCCCCGGCGGATTGCCTCGACAGCGAGCTGAATGGCGGTCGCACCCGTCGCGCAGGCGGTCGAGATCGAGATCGGAGCCCCGGTCGTACCGAAGCGATCGGCCAATTCGTCGCCGACCGATCCGAACAGGAATCGGGTCTGCATCGACGAGAAGTCCTGGGAATGCGCACCCTTGATCAGGTCCGCATAGGTGATGCCCTCGGTCTTGCCGGAAGCCTTCGCCAATTGCTGGCGCTGCGGCCATTCCATTTCAACCGGCGGCATGCCGAGGAACAGCGGGCCGGGGAACGAACCCTCCGAGCCGATCCCCGCTTCGGTGACCGCCTCGGCGCCAGCCAGTTCCGCCATCTTGGTGGTGAGGTCGGGCGCATTGTCGTGCGGCACGAAATCGACCGTTCCGGCAATGGTCGTGCGCAGCCCTTCGATCGGAAAGCGGGTGATCGTATGGATGCCCGACTGGCCGCCGGTGAGCTTCGTCCAGTTCTCTTCCTTGCCCTGCCCGAGCGAGGTGACGACGCCCATGCCGGTGACGACCACGATGGGCCGGCCGTGCCTGTCCTTCATCGACTTGGTCATGACAGCCCCCTTCAGATCGCTTCGACGAGGCCCATGCCCTCGCCGCGCCAATGGCCGACCGAGGTCACGACCGCCTGCTTGACCTTGCGGGTCATGCCAGCTTCGTTGGCCGAACCGCCGACCGGCGGGATCGCCTGCCCCTTGGAGACCATCATGGCGGCAAGCGCCACATTGGCCGGGAAGGCCGCTTCCACGCCGTGGCCGATGACCGATCCGGTCGCCCGCGTCGGCACGCGCCGCTGGTCGAGCAGATCGCGCTCAATGGCAACCGGCTCGGCAATGCCGGTCGCGCCGGAGACGACGACAGTGGCGCCAGGGATCAGGCCGGGCGAAATCAGGTTCCACTGGACGGCGAGCGAGTGCTCGGCCTGGCCAGGCTTGCGGGCAGTACGGTCGGACGTCACGGACGCGAGCCGCGCAATGGGCTTGGCGCCCCGCTTCTCGGCATGTTCGCGCGCCTCGATCACGAGGAAGGCGCCGATCGATCCCAGAATCGTGCCGCCGCCCTCGGCCGGCCGCTCCCAGACCGGGGCCCATGGCTTGGCCCAGTTCATGTGTCCGAGTTCGAAATGCATGATCCCGTCGGGACGCTCGGCGGAATAGGCGCCGCCGGCCAAAAAAAGATCGCCCTGGCCGGCATGGCAGCGGGCCAAAGCAACCCGCACCGCATCGACGCCCGCCATCTCCTCACCCATGAAGGTGCGCGAGGAACCGACCACACCGTGGACGATCGAGATATTACCGGCCAACAGGTTGGACAATTGCGCCAGGAACAGCGTCGGGCGGAGATCGTTCATCAGCCGCTCGTTGAGGAACGGCCCCGGCGTGTTGGTCGTCTCGAGCCCGCTCAGAATCTGCCCATCCACCGCATAATCGCGCTCGCCGCCGCCGGCCGCCACGATCATGTGCATGCGCTTGAGGAGATCGTCCTGGCCCTTCACGCCGGCATCGTCGAGGGCAAGGCCCGCAGCATAAGTGCCGAGCCGCTGCCAGGCTTCCATCTGCCGCCGGTCGCCGCGATCGGGGATCTGCTTGACCACGTCGAAGGCCGCCGCCGGATGCACCTGATAGGGCGCATAGGTCTGGCTATCGAGCTTCAGCCACTCGTCCTTGCCGCCATTCAGCGCCGCCCAATGGGCATCCAGCCCCTCGCCAAGAGCCGTGACCAGTCCGATTCCCGTGATCCAGGCTTCGCGTTCCGGTGCAACGGACATCAGGCACTCCTCAGGCAGTCTCGAGCTGGTCGAAGGGAAATTGCAGGCGGCCGCCCCATTCGCGGATCATCTGGGCGAATTTCGGGTCGGGGAAGGCCTTCACCGCGAAGCGGATCTCGGCCTCCGCGATCTTCTTGCCGTCCCGCGTGATGTGGGCCTTGGTCACCGCATAGCCGGAGCCATCGCCGATCAGGGTCGCATGCACCTCAAGCGGCGTCGAGGGCGGCACGAAATCGCGCATCTTGGCGTTGTTGGCGCCGACCAGGAACGGCATGGCGGTGATGCCGTTCATGCCGAGGATCAGCCAGCCCGACGTCTGGGCCATGGCTTCGATCATCAGGACGCCGGGAAGCAGCGGAAATCCCGGGAAATGACCCTCGAAGACCGGGCTTTCGGCGGGAACATCGGCCGCCGCCGACAGGGTCTTCGCCTGCGCGTCGAAGGCGATGACGCGCGTGATCATCTGGAACGTCTCGAGCCGCATGGGAGGCGGATCTCCTGCAGGCTCAGCCGAACGATTCGGACCGGCCGAAAAGAAACAAATCGCTGAGGAATCAGGCCGATTTGGCGGCGACGAGCTCGTCGATCTTGCCGCAGAGAGCGCCGAGAACGAAGTAGTCTTCGGTCTTCGCCTTGCCTTCGTTGACCTCCTGGGTCCACTTCTCGAGCGGCAGCTTGATGCCGAAGGCCTTGTCGATGGCGAAGGCGATGTCGAGGAAATCCAGCGAATCGATGCCGAGATCGTCGATTGCGTGGCTTTCCGGCGTGATCTTCTCCAGCGGGATGTCGCAGGTTTCAGAGATGATCTTCGAGACGGCATCGAAGGTTGACGACATTCTGTGTGATCTCCGTGGGTGCGGGCATCGGCCCCTGGAACAGGAGCATAAGCCAGCGTTCGCCGCCGAGGGCGCCATATGCATTCGCGCCTGCTATAGAGGACGAGGGCTGCGTCATCAACCCTTTGAGGTGCGCAGCCACAACGGCCCTGTGCGTGGGGGGAGATGGTCCGGGACAGGCTCCGGGACAAGGCACCGCCTCTCCAGCAAATCCGCCAGGATGGACCCGAGACGTCGTGGAACAGGAGCGAGGCGTCGCTCCGGCAATCCTGCCGCCCCATTGGCCGCAGCGCAAAACGTTGACGGGGACAAGCCGGGCCTTTAGGCAACCCCCCTCCTGGGGTCGCGGCGCGCCTGCGCGGCGCCCCTGCCCTTTTCCAGTCTCTTGCAAGGAGATGACCATGCGTGCGCTCCGCCTCCATGGCGACCGCGACCTCCGCATCGAGGAGATCGACGACGCGCCGGCCCCTGCCGCCGGCGAGGTCCGCATCAAGGTCGCGGCTGTCGCGCTCAACCATATCGACCTCTGGGGCTTCCGCGGCATGGCGTTTGCCAAGCGCAAGATGCCGCTGGTGGTTGGCGCCGAGGCCTCCGGCACGATCTCCGAGGTTGGCGCGGGCGTCACCCGCTTCAAGGTCGGCGATCCCGTGGTCATGTACGGCGCCAAGACCTGCGGCACCTGCCGCTTCTGTCAGCGCGGCCAGGACAACCTCTGCACCGACGTCGCCGGTGTCATGGGCTTCCATATCGACGGCTTCGCCTGCGAATATGTCACGATGGAAGACCGCCTGGTCATCCCGGTCCCGGCCGGTGTGTCGCTCCGCGATGCGGCCACCGCCCCCATCACCTATTCGACCGTCGAGCACATGCTGATCGACAATTGCAAGCTGGAGCCCGGCGAGACCGTGCTGGTCCAGGCCGGCGGCTCAGGCATCGGCACCATCGCCATCAAGCTCGCGAAATCGATGGGCTGCACCGTCATCACCACGGTCGGCGATGACGAGAAGGCTGCCAAGGCGCTGGCGATCGGCGCCGATCATGCCATCAACTACCGCACCGAGCGCTTCGAGGGCGTGGTCCGCAAGATCACCAAGAAGAAGGGCGTCGACGTCGCCTTCGAACATACCGGCGCCGATACGTTCAACCAGTCGCTGTTCTGCTTGCGGCGCGGCGGCCGTCTCGCCACCTGCGGCGCCACCTCGGGCGCCACGATCACCTTCAACCTGATGCAGCTGTTCCAGCAGCAGTACAAGATCCACGGCTCGTTCGGTGCGCCGATGCGCGCCATTGCCGATGGCCTGAAGCGCATCGAGGCCGGCGTCCTGCCGGTGATCGACACCGAACTGCCGCTGGCCGATTTCGCCCAGGCGCTGGACCGGCTGGAAGGCCGCAAGGTCTTCGGCAAGATCCTGGTCCATATCTGAGGACCGGCGCGTGGTCCGCTGGCTCCGCCACAACTACCCCTGGGCCATGCTCCCGGCCGACTGGATCGTCGGCCAGATCGTGCTGGTGGCGCTGTGGCTGGTGCGCTCGCTCGGACCTGATCGCGCCAGCAATCTCGGCGCGGCGGTCACCCCGGTCATCGGGCGGCTCCTGAAGCAGAACCGCATCGGCTACGACAATCTGAAGGCCGCCTTCCCCGAGAAATCGGAGGAGGAATTGCGCGCCATCCTGCGCGGCGTCTGGGAGAATTTGGGCCGCACCGCCTGCGAATATGCCTGCATGGACGCGCTCTGGGACTATGACGATGCCCGCCCCAACGAGGGCCGGATCGAGACCCATGACGTGCCGCTCTACGAGCGCCTGCGCGACGACGGCAAGCCCGCCATCTTCTTTGCCGCTCATCTCGCCAATTGGGAGATCCCGGCGGTCGCCGCCGCCGCCCACGGCCTCGACATGACGGCGCTGTTCCGCATGCCCAACAACCGCTTCGTCGCCCGCGCCATCCAGAAGATCCGCGGCCGCACCATGGGCAAGATGGTGCCCTCCGGCGGCGCCGGCGTGCTGCAACTGGTCCGCGAGCTGGAGCGCAACGCCCATATCGGCATGCTGGTCGACCAGCACCTTCACCGGGGCGTCGACGTCACCTTCTTCGGCCGCACGGTGAAGGCAAACCCCACCGCCGCCAAACTCGCCCGCGAGTTCGACTGCCCGGTCCACGGCGCCCGCGCGATCCGGTTGGCCAACAACCGCTTCCGGCTGGAGGCAACCGAGGCGCTCGACCTGCCCCGCGACGCCGAGGGCCGCATCGACGTCCAGGGCGCCATGCAGATGATGACGTCAGTGGTGGAGGGTTGGGTGCGCGAGCATCCCGAGCAATGGCTGTGGCTGCATAGACGGTGGCGGTGAGCGATAGTTTGCGAGCGTACCATTCTGCTCGCGCCAGCTTACGAACGCCACCAGGATCGCACCAATTGCCCGCTGCCAGCTATGACAATGCTCGCATTCGAGATGTGCGATGATGCTCTACTTTCCGAAATGCGTCGGGAGTGTTGCACAACGCTGTCTTCTTAAATACGCTGAGATAGGATAGGGTGTGCTGGCATGGAAATTAAGATCACCCAGATTTTGCCGCCGAAGGGATTTCCCTGGGAAGGCTTACTTGCGCTTGCCCCACACCTATTGTGGGTTTCTGTTGCCATTGGCCTAGTTGCGGTGATTGGTCCCGCACGAATTCGATACGCTTTTTCTCAAGCCAAGAAATTATCCTTTGGAGGGTTCGAACTTCAACTAAAGTCGGAGCTAGAACAGGCAGCGGCATCGAAAAATATCGCAATGGACAATTTTAATTTGGGGACTTTAGAGCGGCGCCTCGACCGACTTCGCGAGCTATTCGTAACCGCGCACATACTATGGATAGACGACAACCCGGCAGGCAACCTATCTGAAATGCGAATACTAAGATCCTTTGGCGCGACCATAGAGATAGCACGCTCAGATGAATCTGCTAGAACTTCCCTGCAACGATCTATATTCGATTTGGTTCTATCAGATATGAGCAGAGATGGAAATCCGCGGGCTGGCGCGCTCTTTTTGCCCGAGGTCAAAAATTCGCTCTTTTCTCCTCCGATTATTTTTTACGTAGGGAATCGCTCCTGTAGTCCAGACGGAGCGTTCGGCATGACAACTCGGCCTGACGAACTGCTTCATCTGATTTTGGATGCACTGGAGCGTAAGGTAAAATAGATGTATATTCAACATTGCGCAAAAGGAATTGCGGGATCACACAATGGTGTGGGTGGCATAACATGGAATTCCGCAAAAAGCATACTAACTAGCGGCGATGGAATACTATCAAACTGGTGGATAAAAATGGGAAGCATAACGCCAAAAATGATTGAAAACGTTCTTACCGAATCAAATCTTGATTCACATTTGCATGACTACAACAACTTTGGAAATGACACCCCATTCATTTCACTTGCCTGCGGCGCAGTTGAACGAGATACATTGCTGCAAAGCAATTTCGCATATTCTGCGATTGACACCGCACTCATGTTCGCAACCGATAATTGGAACAGGCCAGGCGCAGTATTTTACTGCTGGGTGCCAACAAGCCACTACAAAGCAGTACCTATTTCTGCAGTTGCCGAACCTGTACGGGACTTGAATATTTATCAAAGATGGTCCCCTTACCAACTGGAGGGAGAAATAACTGCGAAAATAAATATTCCGTCCAATCAAATTGAACGAGTCGAATGGTGGGACGCCTCAATCAGCACCACGGATCCGCATCATACGTTTCATAATACAAAATATATTGAGCCGAAAATATTGAGCAATTTAAGAGATATGTTCTAATGCAAAACCTGCTTCAAGATATTGAATCGCGGCAGCTCGAACATCGCATTCGATTTCTGAAAACAAGAGCATTGGCACATGAAGAAAGAGCCGAACACGAAAAGCTGATATATGGTGATTATAGGCACAGCGCTTGCGCCGCAACTTTACTTCGAGATGCAGGATGCCTTTGTTTGCTTATTGGAAACATTAAGGAAGGTCGGCAGTTAATTTTTGAATCTGGAGTGAAATTCTTAAATATTGGACTTCCATACGGCATGTTATTATTAACAATTTCGAATATAAAAGCGCCAGCCAAATCTATCGAGAAATATATTTACCTCAGTAGAATAATCATGCATCAACACAAATTTGACCGGCACACAGAGACAGCAGATGAGCGCTTACCTCTTGGCGAGGCCTCGATCAACTCACCACGTCAAATATTGTCTTTAATTCAAACGAACTGGCTAACCAAAGGGCGGACAACCAAGGATTCCGAAATCGATGAAGAAGCCTTGTATTCAACCTTACAGCATAGACAAGGTTACCAAATTGGTACCACCGGCCTATCCTATTGGACATATAAGAACATTGCCCTAAGTCTTACCAATAATGTCTCAAAATATTCTTTTCCCCAAACCGAACTTCCGACCGCGGCTAAGAACGGATTCCAGACGCTGATAGCGATACGCTCTGAAAATATTCGACGAGCGCGACAAAATTCATATCAATGGAATCTAGTCGCACGGCCCAGCGAGATTCTTGATGTCGATGCCATCGTAATCGCATTGCTGGCGATATTTGGTGAAATGAGCAAAGAGTTGTTGGGTTCCTTTGGACAGAATGATGACCCACTTGTGACTGCACCAATTGCCATCGCCTTAAGCCTTTCGACAAACCGATAGCTGGAGTGGGCATAGCGCGCGGGCTTGGGCCATAGGCGGCGTTCTCAGCGAACCTGCACGTTGGTCGGCGCGAACAGCACATTGATCATCGCCACGCCCAGGAGTCCCGCCACATTGGTCGCCCACCTGAAGTCATTGTTGACAGGCATGATGTAGCGCGGCCTCGGAAGGACGTAGACTTCACTCTCCCTGGTACCTTGGCGCCCGCTTCTCCCGGAACGAGGCCACGCCCTCGGCATAATCGGCTGACGCTTGCGCGAGCAGGGACTGGTCGCGGTCAAGCTCCGCCGCCACGGGGGCGAGCGCATTGGCATAGGCATTAATGCCGGCCTTGCACATGCGCAGCAACACTAGTCAGAGCGCCATCGCCCTGCCCACTCACGCCGTCAGACCCACGCCAGTCCCGTCGCCGCCAATGAGGCGGGCATGACGCCCGCCTCGAACGGCTGCCTGTCCGTCAGTTGTTGGACGCCCGGCAGGTGACGGCGTTGAGGCAGGTGCCATAGGCGGCGCCGCCGCCGCTTGCCGCGGTGCAGGCGTTGACCGCGCCCATCTTCGCGATGGCGGCGTCGGAGCCGCTCTGCCGGAACCGGCCGGACGCGTCCGAGCAGACGTACCAGCTCGGAGCCGCGGGCTGCGAGCAGGTGAACTGCGGGCCGGAGCACATGGCCGCGACCTGATTGGTCGGCTGGTAGGTGCGGGCGCAGTTCGACCGCACGGAGCGGAACGCCTGGTCCTGGGTATTGCCGGTTCCCGCCGGGACGCGGTTGTCGCCGTTGCGCTTGCAGGTCCATGCGGCCTGCTGGGCAACGACCTCGCCGGGTTGCATCAGGGTACCGATGGCGCCGAGCGCCAGGAGAACGAGAAGGGCCCGCGAGGGGCGCGAAAGAACAGTCTGGAGGGAGGATGCCATAGTGTGAAGGTCCGTTGCGGGAGAGTCTGGCCCGAAATCCCTATGCCGGCCCGAACGGGTCCTCGCATCCGCGCAAACCCGCATTCACATTGTCTTTTTTGAAGGGTGTGACGCGCCCGCTGGCCGGCCTCACTCCCCCCGATATTGCGGCTCCCGCTTCTCCCGGAACGAGGCCACGCCCTCGGCATAATCGGCTGACGCTTGCGCGAGCAGATACTGGTCGCGGTCGAGCGCTGCCGCCACGGGGGCGAGCGCGTTCGCATAGGCATTGATGCCGGCCTTGCACATGCGCAGCTGCACCGGCGGCATGGTGGCGGCGCGCGCGGCAAACTCCAGCGCGCGGTCGAGCGCCCCGCCGGCGGGAGCCAGCTCATCCACCAGGCCCCACTCAGCCGCTTTCGCCGCGTCGAGCTTCTCGGCCAGCATGACCAGGCGCTTGGTGCGCGCCGGCCCCATCAGGTTGACCAGGCGCGGCAGCGAGCCCCAGCTCATGTTCATGCCGCGCTCGATCTCCGGCACGTAGAACCGGGCGCCTGCGCCCGCCACCCTCAGATCGAAGCCGCCGGCGATCGCCACGCCGCCGCCGACGCACCAACCCTCAACCGCCATGATGGTGAGAGGCTCCAGCGCCTCGAAGGCGGCGCAGAGCCTCGGCCCAACGCTCAGCGCCTCGCGCCGCTCGGCCAGCGGCAGCGCGCCCATCCGGTCGCCATCGGCGAGGTTGAAGCCGAGCGTGAACAGGTCGGCCCGGCCGGTCAGCACCACGGCCGCGAGATAGGGATCGGTCGAGAGGCCGCGGGCGGCCTCCAGGAGCGCGGTCATCGCGGCTTGAGACAGCAGATTGCCGGGCGTCGGCCCGTCCAGCCTAATGATGGCGATGCGGTCGCGCCGCTCGATGCTCACCCCGTGATCCGACGCAGCCATGCCCGCCTCCCCTGCCCTCTTGTGCGTTGTCGCAACCATCGCAGGAAGGCACCGGCAGAACCATCAGCCGCGCGGCCTATCCCGCCCGTCCGTGGGTCGCCTCCAGCCAGCCGGCGAGCGCCGCCTTGTCCACCGCGAATGAGCGCAGGTGGTCGGGCCCGTGATCGGCCTCGGGCGTGCCATAGAGCGCCGCATAGGGCAGGCCGCGCATGGAGGCGAGGTCCCAGTAGAACGGCTCGTACCAGCCGCCAGGCGCGAGGTGCAGCACCCGCACGTCGGGGCCTGCGAACAGCACATTGCTCATCGCAGCCCCCATGATGCCCACCACATGGGTCGCCCGGCTGAACGTCGCCCATTGCCGGCGCAGCGTCATGGTCTCCGGCAGCACCTCGCGATAGCCGAAGGCCTGGAGCAGCGGCCGGATCTCGTCCGCATTGGTCAGCTGGCGGCGATAGCCCGCGCCGCGATTGACGAAGAGCCTTGGGGAGCGCGCGGGATCATCGGGCTCCAGCAGCCGGTATCCCAGCGCATGGGCAGCCAGCGCGATCTGCCGCAGCTTCCGGCGGAGCGTGCGGTCGATGGCCCCCTCGTCGAAGGCCTGCCGGCAGAGCGCGACGCCCGCCGCCAGCCAGTCCGGGTGCTTCAGCACGGGATGATAGGTGATCGGCGTGATGTAGCGGAGCTTGGGGAAGAGATGCGCCGCGCCCGAATGGAGGAACAAGGGTTCGAGCGGCGCCTTGCGGCCGCTCGCGGCATCCAGCCCCTCGCGGCGGATAGTGTCGATGGCCGGGGTCGTCGCCGTCATCACGACGCGCGCCGGTCCCTCGCCGCGCTCCACCTCCTGAAGCGCCGCCAGCGCGCAGAAATCGTCGATCAGCCAATGGCCGTAATTGAACGAGCCGATGGAGCCGGAGAAGAGATGGTTGCCCGCGCCGTGGACGATCATCGGGGGGAGCGCAGTGTCGCGGACCGACTGGCTATCGGCGGTGCGATAGTAGCGTTCGTTGGGACGGTTGATCTCGTAGATCGGCACGAGCGCGCCATCGCGCAAAGCCATGATCTGGTTGCGGAAGATGACGGCATTGTCGATCTCGACCAGCAGGGTTGGCGCCAGCTGGCGATGGGACCGGTTGAGATCGGCGTAATGCGCCGTCAGATTATCAAGGAAGCCGGCATCCGGGCCGCCGAGAAAGGTCGGCATCGGCCGCTCGGCCTGAAGGGCGGGGGCAAGCCGCGCGATGGTCCGGATCGACTGGCCATGGCGTTGGTGCGTGGCGCGCAACAGCGCCAGCGGCACCTCGCTGTCATAGTATCCGCCGCCCTCGTAGAGCCCATCGGGCGCGCACGACAGGAACTCTTCGGCATGCCGCAACGGGGGATGGGCAAGCGCTGCTGAACTCACACAGATACACCGGGTCACAGCCGGCCCGGAGACTGGGCCAATGCTGTCTTGTACGTGGAAACACCCGCGACGCAAAGGTACCCGGATGGGTCATCCGGCCAAGGGTTCAGCCCACCTTGTCGAAATAGGCTCGGACGATGCGGGCACAGACATCCGGATCGGTCGCGGCCACATGGTAGGAATCGCCCGGCAGCACCTCCAGCGTCGAGCCCTTGATCGTCTCCTGCCACGCCTTGACCGAGTCGACGCTGCCAAGCCCCGATCCCGTCGTGGTGATGACAACCGTAGGGCTTGTGATGCGCGGCAGGTCCGGCGTCACGTCGACCGTCGGCACCATCTGCAGGAAGGCCTCCAGTGTCGAGGCCTTGGTCTTCGACATCAAGGCGATCCACCAGTCGAGCGCCGGCTGCGGCAGCGAGGTGCCGAGGCGTCCCTGCGTCGTCTCGCGCACCCAGGGTTCCACGCCGCCTGCCGCGATCTGCTTGCGCCAGCCCGGCGCACGCTGGTCGAATGAGGTGAGGGAAGCCGGCGTGCCGACGGCCGCCACCGCGATCACCCGGTCGGGATAATGGGCTGCCAGATGCAGCGCCAGCGTGCCGCCGATCTTGCCGCCGACCAGGAAGACACGCTCGAGCTTGAGCGCGTCCAGCATGCGGATGATGTCCTCGCCGAGGCCCGCGAAGCGGTAGGTGAAATCGCCGCGCATCGGCGTCGAATCGCCATAGCCGCGGAGATCCGGCCGGACCACGAGGTGCCGGTCGGCGAAATGCGGCACCCAGCGCTTGAAGGCTTCGCCGCTTTCGGCCAGGCCATGCAGCATGACGACGGGCGGGCGGGCGTCCCAGGCATGGGTGTAGTCGTCGAGGCGCACCGCCAGCTCGCAATCGTCGCTGACGCGGATCTTCGTGAAATCTTGGCTCATCAGATGCACCTCGTGCCGCCGCCGTCGATGTTGATACAGGTTCCGGTGATGAAGGAGGCGCGATCCGAGCAAAGGAAGGCCACCATGCCGGAAACCTCGTCGGGTAGCCCCACCCGCCCCAGCGGCACGGAGGCGATCGCCGCCTTGTTGGTCTGGTCGGCGCCCTGGCCGGCAATCGCCGCGCCTTGCGCGATCAGCGTGTTCCAGCGGTCGGTCTGAACCGGGCCGGGATTGACGCCGGTGACCAGCACATTGTCCGGCGCGCATTCTTCCGCCAGCGCCAGCGTGAAATTGAGCAGCGCCGCATTCACAGCGCCGCCGGTCATATAGGCCGCGCGGGGCTGATGGCCGGATCGGCCGATGACGTTGATGATCCGGCCCCAGCGCCGCGCCCGCATGGCCGGCAGCACGTCGCGGGCCGAGCGCACATAGCCCATCAGCTTGAGATTGATCGACTTTTCCCACACCGCATCGGCCGTATCGGCGATCCGCCCCATGGGAGAGGCGCCGGCATTGTTGACCAGGATATCGATCGGCCCGAAGGCTTGGCGCGCCGCCTCCATCACGCGGGCGATGTCGGCAGGATTGGTCATGTCGCCGGCGGCCGCCACCACGCGCCGGCCGGTCTCGGCCGAGATTTCGGCGGCCACGGCTTCCAGGCGAGCGGCATCGCGGGCGGCGATGACGACATCGACGCCTTCGGCGGCGAGTTCGGCGGCAATGGCGCGGCCGATCCCCAGGCTGCCGCCGGTCACGACAGCCACTTTGCCGGTCAGTTTCAGATCCATCGGACTATCAGTTCTGCAAGAGGGTCAGGGTGCGAGAGGCCGCCGTTACATCCGCGCGCCGGAGGCCTGGATCAGCTTCGCCCATTTGGCGGTCTCTTCGGCGAGGAAGGCGCCATAGGCCGCGCCGGTGACGCTGCCAGGCTCGGCGCCAAGGTCGGTCAGCCGCTTCTGCATGTCCGGCAGCTTGAGGATGGCGGTGACCTCGGTCTCAAGGCGGGCCAGCACCTCCGGCGGCGTGCGCGCCGGCGCGACCAGCCCGAACCAGGCGGAGGCGTCGAAGCCCGGCACGCCGGATTCGTTCAGGGTCGGCACATTGGGCAGCGCGGTTGCCCGCTTGAGGCCGGCAACGCCGATCGCATTGATCCGACGGCCCTCCACCTGCGGGAGGATGGCCGGAATATTGTCGAACATCATCGGGATCGAGCCGGCGATCAGGTCGTTCATCGCAGGCCCCGCCCCGGTATAGGGGATATGGACGATGTCGATGCCGGTCATGCTCTTCAGCAATTCGCCGGAGAGGTGGTTGGTCGAGCCGTTGCCCGACGAGCCGAAATTGATCGTGCCGGGCTTCGCCTTGGCGAGCGCCACCAGCTCGGCGACATTGCGCGCCGGCACCGAGGGGTGGACCGCCAGCACGATCGGCACCGAGGCGACCAGCGCAATGGGCGCGAACGCCGTTGTCGGGTTATAGGCCAGGCTCCGATAGAGCGTGCCGTTGATGGTCAGCGGCGGCGGTGCCGTCAGCAGCAGCGTGTAACCATCGGGATCGGCAGTTGCCACCGCATTGGCGCCGATATTGCCGCCGGCGCCGCCCCGGTTCTCGATGAAGAACTGCTGGCCGGTCCGCTCGGCCAGGTACTGCGCCAGAATGCGCGCGATGATGTCGTTGGAACCGCCGGCCGGGAACGGCACGATGATCCGCACGGGGCGCGCGGGATAGGCCTGCGCCCGGGCGCCACTGCCGATCAGCGTGGCGGAGCCGGCAAGCAGAAGGGTTCGGCGATCGATGGGCGTCATGGTGCGTTTCCTCGCAAGCTTGGGGCTGGCCTGTTGTTCAGTCACGCGGACCGGCGTCCGGAGGACGCCATCGCGACGCTGAAGGCCTTATTGGCAGATTGGGTGGTCGTCCGAGGACGATGGCACCAGGTCGGGGGCGACCGGCGGTCGGCCCGTCCCATGTCCAGAAGATGATAGGGGTAGGACGCCGCGGCGCAGAAGTACATAAATCCACGCATGTGATGAATTGGATTCATCACGCAGGGCGTGCAGGGCTGAGGCAGAGCCATGGCCCGGAATTGCTGGAATGCCGGGGATCTGCCGGTCCTTCTGCGCTTCGCCCGCATGCCCGCCCCGCACCCAGCGCATCGGCACCGGATTGACCCCGCGCCTCTCCAGGCCCAAGCCTCAGTCCATGTCGTCGATCACCCTCAGCCCCGCCGCCAGCCGCCCCCTCATGCCCGTCCTGGCGGCGCTGAGCCTCGCGCACATGCTGAACGACCTGATCCAGTCGATGATCCCGGCGATCTATCCGCTGATCAAGGAAACCTATCGCCTGGATTTCGCCGAGATCGGCCTGATCACGCTGGCCTTCCAGGTGACCTCCTCGCTGCTCCAGCCCGTGCTCGGCTATGTCACCGACCGCAGGCCCTGGCCCTATGCCATGGTCGCCGGCATGGTCTCGACGCTGTGCGGCCTGATCGGGCTCGCCTTCTCGGTCAGCTACCCGATGGTGCTGGTCTCGGCGGCGCTGGTGGGCCTGGGCTCGGCGGTGTTCCACCCGGAAGCCACCCGCATGGCGCGCCACGCCTCCGCCGGCCGGCAGGGGCTGGCCCAGGGTGTGTTCCAGATCGGCGGTCATGCCGGCTATGCGGCGGGACCTCTCATTGCCGCGGCCCTTGTCGTGCCGCGCGGCCAGCAGAGCCTCGCCTGGCTGTCGATCGTCGCGCTGGCCGCCATGGTGCTGATGACCTGGACTGCAGGGCGCTATGTGGCGCTCCGCCGTGAGCAGGCAGCCGCGGAAAGCGATGAGACGCAGACCGTTCAAGGGGCTGCCTTGCCGACCCGCCACGTGCTTTTCGCGATGGCCATCCTGATCGTTCTGCTGTTCTCGAAGAACGCCTATTCGGCGGTGTTCCAGTCCTATTACACCTTCTACCTGATCGAACGCTTCGGCGTGACCCTGCAGGCGTCCCAGGTCATGCTGTTCGCCTATCTGGTGGTCGGCGCGCTGGGCGTCATCATCGGCGGCATGATCGGCGACCGGATCGGCCGCGACCGGGTGATCTGGCTGTCGATTGTCGGCGCCCTGCCCTTCGCGCTGGCGCTGCCCTATGCCGACCTGTTCTGGACCGGCGTGATCGCGGTCATGATCAGCCTGATCATGGCCAGCGCCTTTTCCGCCATCCTGATCTTCGCGATCGACCTCGTGCCGCACCGCGTGGGACTGGTCGGCGGCCTGTTCTACGGGCTCGCCTTCGGCCTTGGCGGCATCGCCGCCGCAGGTCTTGGCGCCATCGCCGACCGGGTCGGCATCATCCAGGTCTTCTCGATCTGTGCCTGGCTGCCGGCGATGGGATTGCTCACCTTCCTGCTGCCGCGGGCCAATCGCCCCGCGTGACCAAGCTCCGGTCACGCCCCCTCGCCGAGGCAACGTCCCGGCGCTGACGCCGGACGGATCCAGCGCGCAGTCAAGCAGCGTATCTCAGCATTTTGCGTCAATTTGTAATAAATTAAGGCTCCTGGCAGAAATCGCGCCGCGCCCCGCTTGCAGAAACGTTTCGCAATCAAACTTGCGTAAAGTTATCGCCAAGCAACAAACGGGGGAAATTCCTCATGCCGCTGTCCTTATCAGCCCGGCTGAGGTCGCTGTGGGTCGACCGGAAAGCCAATGTCACCGTCGTGTTCGGGCTCATGCTGACCCCGATCATGGCCATGACCGGTGCCGCCGTCGACTATTCCCAGGCCTCCCGTGTTCAGGCGAAACTGCAAAAGGCGCTTGATGCCGCAACCATCGCGGCAGGCAGCAAGGCGGCCGGCAAGACCACGACGCAGGTCGTGGCTGAAGGCCAGGTGTTCTTCCGCCAGCAGTTCACCGTCAATGGGGTCACCACACCGACGCCGACCGGCACGGCCACCGCCAATTCGCTGACCATGACGGCGACCGCCGTCGTGCCGACCGCCTTCACCGGCATGTTCGGCGTCCCCTCGATCAGCGTCAGCGCGACCGCAGCGACCACCTGGAACTTCACCCGCCTGCGCGTCGCGCTGGCCCTCGACAATACCGGCTCGATGGCCTCTGACGGCAAGATGGACGCGCTCAGGACCGCGACACAGAACCTGCTCAACCGCTTCCAGGCGTCGACCACCAGCTCCGCCGACACCTATGTCTCGATCATTCCCTTCTCCAAGGTGGTCAATGTCGGCACGGGCAATGTCAACGCCTCCTGGCTGGACATCTCCAGCGCCCAGCAATGCAATCGCTGGTACTGCTGGAACGCCTGGGATGGCTCCGTCATGGATCGCGACGAGCCCTATGACACCCGCAACACCGCGCCGACCAACAACAACACGCGCTTCCCGGCGACCACCAGCCCAGCGAACGACCCCGCACCCACGCAGCTGATCGCCCCCACCAACAATTGGACGGCATTGCAGGCGACCGTGGCGGCGATGATACCTGCCGGTGGCACCAACCAGCAGATCGGCCTTGCCTGGGCCTGGCAGTCGCTCACGCAAGGAGCCCCGCTCCATCCGCCGGCCGAGGACCCGAACTACACCTACAAGAAGGTGATCATCATCCTGTCGGATGGTCTCAACACCGAGAACCGGTTCTACGGCAACGGCTATCAGCACTCACCGGAAGTCGATGCCCGCCAGCGCATCCTGTGCGACAACATCAAGGCCACCGGCATCGAGATCTACGCGATCCAGGTCAATACCGCCAACGACCCGACCTCGACCGTGCTGCAATATTGCGCCAGCAAGCCGGACAACTTCGTCATGATGACCAATGCGTCCCAGATGGACAGCGCGCTGCAGGACATCGGCACCAAGCTGACGCGGCTGCGCCTGACCAACTGAACCTCAGCCTCTCAGACCCGGCGCCTCCTGGCCGGTGCGCGCGACATATTCGGTATAGCCGCCGCCATAGGTGTGGATGCCATCGGGGGTCAGTTCCAGCACGCGGTTGGAGAGCGCGGCCAGGAAATGCCGGTCATGGGAGACGAACAGCATCGTCCCCTCATAGCCGGCCAGCGCCTGGATCAGCATGTCCTTGGTCGCCATGTCCAGATGGTTGGTCGGCTCGTCCAGAACCAGGAAATTCGGCGGATCGAACAGCATCTTGGCCATGACGAGGCGGGCCTTCTCGCCACCTGACAGCACGCGGCAGCGCTTTTCCACGTCATCGCCCGAGAATCCGAAACAGCCGGCAAGCGCGCGCAGTGACCCCTGCCCCGCCTGCGGGAACTGGTTTTCCAGCGACTGGAACACCGTCTCCTCGCCATCGAGCAATTCCATCGCGTGCTGGGCGAAATAGCCCATCTTGACGCTGCCGCCGACGGCAACGGTGCCGGCATCGGGTTCGGCTGTGCCGGCGATCAGCTTCAGCAGCGTCGACTTGCCGGCGCCGTTCACCCCCATGACGCACCAGCGCTCGCGCCGGCGGATCTGGAAGTCGAGCCCGTCATAGATGGTGCGGCTGCCATAGGCTTTCTGGACCGCCTTGATGCTGACCACGTCCTCGCCCGAGCGGGGCGCGGGCTGGAACTCGAACATCACGGTCTGGCGGCGCTTCGGCGGTTCGACCCGGTCGATCTTCTCCAGCTTCTTCACCCGGCTCTGCACCTGCGCCGCATGGGACGCGCGCGCCTTGAACCGCTCGATGAAATTGATCTCCTTGGCGAGCATGGCCTGCTGGCGCTCGAACTGGGCCTGCTGCTGCTTGTCGGCCAGCGCGCGCTGCTGCTCGTAGAAATCGTAGTCGCCGGAATAGGTTGTCAGCGACCCGCCATCGATCTCGATGATCTTGTTGACGATCCGGTTCATGAAGGCCCGGTCATGCGAGGTCATCATCAAGGCGCCCTCATAGCCCTTGAGGAAGGCCTCGAGCCAGATCAGGCTCTCGATGTCGAGATGGTTCGACGGCTCGTCGAGCAGCATAGCATCGGGGCGCATCAGCAGGATGCGGGCAAGCGCCACGCGCATCTTCCAGCCGCCCGAGAGCTTGCCGACATCGCCGTCCATCATCTCTTCCGAGAAACCGAGGCCTGCCAGCACTTCGCGGGCCTTGCCCTCCAGCGCATAGCCGCCGAGCTCCTCGAACCGGCCCTGTACCTCGCCATAGCGCTGGATGAGATCATCCATGGCATCGGCCTGATCGGGATCGGCGAAAGCCGCTTCCAGAGCCTTCAGTTCGGCGGCAACCGCGCTCACCGGCCCTGCCCCGTCCATGACGGTTGCGGCAGCACTCTGGCCTGCCATGTCGCCGACATCCTGGCTGAAATAGCCGATCGTCACGCCGCGATCGACCGCGACCTGGCCCTCGTCCGGCTGCTCCTCGCCGGTGACCATCCGGAACAGCGTGGTCTTGCCCGCCCCATTCGGCCCGACAAGGCCGATCTTCTCGCCCTTCTGCAGCGCGGCCGAAGCCTCGATGAAGATGATCTGCCGGCCGTTCTGCTTGCCGATATTCTCAAGTCGAATCATGGATCTGCCGGCCCTTCGTGGAATGCCGCCGACTTAAAGGACGCAAGCCGCAGGCGGAAGGGCTGAACGGTCAGATGTCGATGAAGTGGAACGACTGACCGATGAGATTGCCGAGGCTGGAGCCAGAAACACTGGCGCCGTTATAGGTCGCGTTCTCCAGGTAGAGATTGCGGTCGGTATCCGGCGTGCCGTCCCACCGGTCGTTCAACATGCGGATCAGCACCGTATGGTCGCCGGCGCTCCAGTTTCCGAGCACCGTGACCAATTCGGCCTCCCCCGCCCTGTGGGACGCATGGGCGGTCAGCGTGCCGCCGATCTGCACACCATCGACATAGACCGCGAATTGGGCGTCGCCGAGATAGGCGTCCTCGCTGAGCCGCAGGACAAGGCTGTCGGTCCCGCTGCCGATCGTCGTGGTGCTCGGATCGGTTGGTGTCGGATCGGTCGGTGTCGGATCCGTGGGTGTCGGATCCGTGGGTGTCGGATCCGTGGGCGTCGGATCTGTCGGCGTCGGATCGGTCGGTGTCGGATCGGTCGGTGTCGGATCGGTCGGTGTCGGATCGGTCGGCGTGCCGGCGGTGTCGATGAAATGGAAGCTCTGGCCCACCAGATTGCCGAGCACGCCCTCGGCATCGACCACGCCGTTATAGGTGACGCCCTCCAGGTAGAGGTTTCGATCAGTATCCGGCGTGCCGTCCCACCGGTCGTTGATCATGTGGATGAACACGGTGTGCTCCCCCACGCCCCAGTCGCCGAGCACCGTGAAGAGCTCATAGGCGCCGGCCTTGTGGGACGCATGCGACGTCAGCGTGCCGCCGATCCGCACGCCATCGACATAGATGTTGAATTGCGCATCACCGAGATAGGCATCCTCGCTCATCTTCAGCAGGAGCGTGTCGGGGCCGCTGCCGATCGTCGTCGCGTTCGGCTCGGTTGGCGTCGGGTCGGGCGGCGTCGGGTCGGTTGGCGTCGGATCGGTCGGCGTCGGGTCAGTGGGGGGCGGATTGGTCGTCGTGCTGTCCACGAACTGGAACGACTGTCCGACCAGATTGCCGAGCGTGCCGGCCGGGACCACGACATCGTTATAGGTCGCGCCCTCGAGATAGAGGTTGCGATCGGTATCCGGCGTACCGTCCCAGCGGTCGTTCAGCATCCGCACGAACACCGTGTGCGGCCCCGGCCCCCAATCGCCGAGAACCGTCACCAGCTCAGATTGCCCGGTCCGGTGGGAGGCATGGGCCGTCAGCGTACCGCCGATCTGCACGCCATCGACATAGACGATGAACTGCGCGTCGCCGAGATAGGCATCCTCGCTGAGCTTCAGGACGAGCTTGTCGGCGCCAGACCCGATCGTCGTACCCGATGGCTGAGGCGTGGGCGTCGTATCACCGGCGGCCGTTGCACCATAGAGGCCTGGATCATAGCCATCGGGCGAGGACGCGGTGTCATGCGCGACCGCAACCGCATTCGGATCGGCAGAATAGACCCGGACATAGTCGATCATCGAGGAGATCGGCACGCCGGGACCATCGGCGGGCTCCTGGGTCGCAAGGTCGAGCAGAAGGTACATGGGCCCATGCATGTCGCTCGGCGTCGCCTTTGACCCGATCAGCACGCCGTCGATATAGAAACTGATCCGGTCGGCCTGCCAGTTCATCCCGTAGGTGTGATAGCCGGTCGGGTTCGCCATCTCGCTGTGGACCTGCAGATATTGCTGCCAGTCGTCGTTGGGCACGAGATCGGTGGTGTGGATGTGGCTGTAGACGGCCTGTTCCAGGACGCCATAATTCTCGACGATGTCGAGCTCCTGCCACTGCCCGCGATTGTTGGGATCGGGAATGTTCTGGTCCGGCAGCAGCCAGAAAGCGTTCCAGGCGCCCGGTGCATTCGAGAAATCGGCCCGGATCTCGAAATAGCCGTAGGTCTGCGAGAAACCTCCCTGCGTGGTCAGAAGGCCGGATTCCCAGGCCCCTGGAACGCCTGAAGTCGTGCGGTCGGGAACCGCCGTGATGGTCAGCACACCACCGCCGACCGCGAACGGGTCATAGCCGGACGAAGCGTCGACGAAGGACGAGCGGCCAAAACCGATATCGGCGGCCCCGACCCGCCATTCGCTGCGCGTGTCCGCCCATGTCGTGCCCGATCCCGTCAGCGAGATGGAACGGCTGTTGAATTCCTCGCCGAAGGTCAGTCGATAGCCGGTCAGGTCGATCATCGGGGCGCCTCACGTCGACAATACGGAACGCGGATGGGGGCGGGCTACACGGGTTCGCGCTGGCACCTTGCGTCTCGCCAGCGATCGGTCGCAGGACGGACCTGGGCAGGGCAGCAACCCAGCCCTCCGGTGACGCACGATATGGGTATGGGGTCCGCCGTCGATATGCGGCGGTGACTGCCGGCCGATGCCGACGTTACGTCAGTGTCTCACAATCCGGCGCTTGCGATCAACGGTTCCGCCACCGCATCTTCTGCAGCTTCTTCGTGCAACCAGGCACAAAAATCGGCAACCTGAGGCTTGGCAGCCCCGGTTTCCGAGCGGATCAGGTAATAGCCGTGCGGACCTGCGGCCTGCCGGTCGAACGGCGCGACAAGTGTTCCTGACCGGATCGCCTCGTTGATCAGCGGCGAGACGCCGAGCGCCACGCCCTGCCCGCTCATCGCCGCCTGGATCATCTGCTCGTAGCGCGAGACATAGAGCGCGCCTGCCGGCTTCAGGTCCTCGACCCCCAGGATGGTCAGCCAGGTGCCCCAGTCGAACAGGGTCTTGCGGGCGCCGTGATAGTCGAGATGCAGCAGCGTGTGGTGCTTCAGGTCCTCCGGACGGCGCAGCGGCGTTTCGTTGCTCTCCATCAGCGATGGATGGCAGACCGGCTGGATATCCTCGTCGAACAGCCGCTCGGCGCCGGCCGGCGCCTTGTCGGTTTTCGTGTAGCGGATAGCCAGATCGATCGAGCCACGCTCCAGGTCGAGGATCCGGTCATTGGCGATGATGTGGACATCGATCGAGGGATGGAGCCGGGTGAACCGCTTCAGCCGCGGGATCAGCCACAGCGAGGCAAACCCGGTCACCGTGGTCACAGAAAGCTGGTTCGACGCGCGCCTCGCCCGCATCTGGTTGATCGAGGATTGCAGCCGGTCGAGCACGTCGACCGCGATCTTCTGGAAGGCGCGGCCGTCATCGGTCAGCGCGAGCGCCCGGTGGCGGCGCTCGAACAGCGTGACGCCCAGATGATCCTCCAGCGTCTTGATCTGCCGGCTCACCGCCGACTGGGTGAGATTGAGCTCTGCCGCGGCGGTCGTGAACGACAGCGTGCGGGCAGCAGCCTCGAAACCCTGGATGAACCCAAGCGGCGGCAGGTCGTAGCGACGCTTTGCCATTCTCTCACCTCATGCAGCGCGTGAGAATTGATCGTTTGAATGCACCGCAGCATGCGCGCATCCTCGCCTTCTGTCGAGAGAGGTCGATCCGGACCTCTGGACAGAACCGCAAGTTCACATGCGTTTCACTCATTCCAAGAGGAGGCCGCCATGGTCTGTCTCGAAGCGTCTGCATGCCTTCTTCTCCAGCCCGGCGGCCTGATCCGCCTGACCGATGCGATCGGCACGACGGTCACCACCCTGTCCGGCGCGGTCTGGATCACCCAGCATCAGGACCGCCGCGACATCGTGATCGAGGCCGGCGAGAGCTTCACCCTCGACCGCAATGGGCTCAGCCTCATCCATGCGCTGGTGACATCGGCCGAAGTGGCGATCACCGAGCCGGCAACCGGCGAACAGGAGCCCGCTGCCAAGGCGACGGAGACTGCGCCCGGTCAGCAGGCGGCCTGAGCCATGACCATCGCCTTTCTGCCACCGATGTCGCCGCCGGCCCGCGCCTCCGGCCTCCTCGGCGCGCTGGCCGGCCTGACACTCGCCATCCGTCCCCTCGGTCCGCAGGATGCCGACCGCTACCAGACCCATGTCCGCCAGCTGTCGCCCGCATCGCGGCGCAACCGGTTTCTCGGCGGCATGAACGAACTGCCCGCGGCCGAGGTCCGCCGCCTCATGAACGCATCCCGCGGACTGGTCTTCGCCTTTGCCGCGGAGATGATCATCGGCTGTCGGCGCACCATGGTGGGGGAGACGGTCTATGCGCCGGTTCCGGCCACCGGCAGCGCCGAATTCGCGCTGTCGGTCGCCGATCCTTGGCAAGGGCTCGGGATTGGCACCCGGCTGCTCACCTTCCTCGGCGCCCGCGCGGCAGCCGACGGCAATCACCTGCTGTTCGGCGAAACCCTGCGCGACAATGAGTCCATGCTGGCGCTCGCCCGCAAGACCGGCCTGTCGCTCAAGCGCCATCCCGAGGATTCCAGGCTCGTGCGGCTGGAAGGGCCGCTCCCAGGCATCGCCGCAGCACGATGATTACATTTAGAAACAATTAGGGATCCAGACAATTTTAACATTTCGCCCCTATCCCGGAAGGCTTTGGCAACCAACCTCACCTAGCGTCAAGTTAGCATTCGCACAGGTTTGAGGAACTCGACAATGCTGCGGCGTCTCAAGCAGCGTATGGCTTCGTTCGGTCGCGACCGCAGCGGAGCCGTCGCCATCATATTTGGCATCACGATCGTACCCGTCATGGGGCTCACCGGTGGCGCCGTCGACTTCAACCAGGCCTCGCGCGACATGGCGCGGCTCCAGTCGGCCTTCGACGCGGCAGCGCTCGCAGGCGTGCGCCAGTCCGCTCTCGGCGATGCGGGAGCCAGGCTCGCCGCACAGAACTCCCTGAATGCAAATCTCAGCGCGCGATTGCGCGCCTACCCCTACACGATCACCGCGTCGAACAACGGCACCAACGTGAGGATCGCCACCAACGGCGCGACGATGGATACGACCTTCATGGCCCTCATCGGCATGAGGACCCTGAACATCGTTGCGAAATCGACGGCAATTTCCTCGACCTATTACACGGTGACCAGCGCCAAGCCGGTCATCGCCCAGCTCGACATCGAAGCTGGCGACTACAATCGGATGTATGTCTATTGCTTCGACAACAACCGTCGGAACCAGGCGGACCGCGGCCGTTCGCAGATGACGGCAATCGCCGACAATGCCGGCACGACCTACAGTTTCAACATGCCGGTGTGCAAGGAGAAGGAGACGATGTCCTATCGTCTCTACAATGTGCGCAACGCCCGCACCAAGCCCTGGCTGTGGGAAACGGCGCTGCCGGGCACGCTGATCAAGAACAATAGTGCCGACTGGGCTGATCCGTGGTCGAACAACGCGTCCTACAACTATTATTCGGATACTGAGAATGTGTCCGGCGTGCCCACGCCACGGTTTGAGAACAATGTGCCGATCCTCGAGACGGTGATCTGCGACTCGCTCGCCCAGTGCAAACCGACGAGCCAGGGCGGCATCCTGCCATCGGGCGCCAATCGCACGCCCCAGCAAGCGCAGCAGGCCTGCTCTCCCGGCAAGTTCATGTATTTCGGCTGGGAGGACCGCCCGACAGGCTATGGCTGGACCGACAGCGACTATGACGACATCCGTGTCGTCGTCGAATGCCCGAAGACCAGCACAACCACCACCACAACCGTGCGTCTGATCGAGTGACCCGGACAACGCGCTGACAGGACCGCCATTCGCGCATCGCGGGGACCAGCCTCGCGGGGCGCATGCTTGTTCGGCAGGCCCGCCGCATCCTATGAAGGAGACATGATCTCCAACACCTCGACCGGGTCTGCCGCATGAGTGCCTTCACCATCGATGCCGTGGTGATCGGCGCCGGCGTCGTCGGCCTGGCCACCGCCCGCCGTCTGGCGCTCGCTGGCCTTGAGACCCTGGTGATCGAGGCGGCCGACGCCATCGGCACCGGCACATCCTCGCGCAACAGCGAGGTGATCCACGCCGCGCTCTACTATCCGACCGGCTCGATCAAGGCGACCGCCTGCCTGGCCGGCAAACGCCTGCTCTACCGCTATTGCGACGCCCGCGGTGTCACCGCCAAGCGTTGCGGCAAGCTGATGGTCGCGACCTCGGACGACCAATTGCCGAAGCTGCAGGCGATCTGGGACCAGGCCGAACGCAATGGCGTCGAGGACATGCACTGGCTCTCCGGCGAGGCGGCGCGCGCGATCGAGCCGGAAGTCACCTGTATCAAGGCCTTCCTCTCAGGCTCCACCGGCATCGTCGACAGCCACGGCTACATGCTGGCGCTGCAGGGCGATCTGGAAAATGCCGGCGGCATGGTCGCCTTCGAGACGCCGGTTGTCGCGGCCCGCATCGAGGCCGACGGCATCGTGCTGGTGACCGGCGGTGCCGAGGCTGGCGAGATCAAGGCCCGCATCGTGGTCAATGCCGCCGGCCATTCCGCGCCGAAGCTCGCAGGCCTGATGCAGGGCTTTCCGGCAGAGCATGTGCCCGAGCAATGGTACGCCAAGGGCAATTACTTCTCGCTGGTCGGCCATCAGCCATTCTCGCGTCTGGTCTATCCGATGCCCGATACCGCCGGCCTCGGCGTCCACGCGACCGTCGATCTGCAGGGCCGCAACCGCTTCGGCCCGGATGTCCAATGGGTGGAGAGCGAGCACGATCTGATCGTCGATCCCGCCCGCTCGGAGAGCTTCTACGCGGCGATCCGCGCCTATTGGCCGGGCCTGCCCGATGGCGCGCTCTCACCCGACTATGCCGGCATCCGTCCGAAGCTCCATGGACCCGGCACGCCGATGCCCGATTTCCGCGTCGATGGGCCGGAGGTTCACGGCATTGCCGGCCTCGTCAACCTGCTCGGCATCGAGAGCCCCGGGCTCACCGCCTCGCTCGCCATTGCCGAATTGACTGCCTCCCGCCTCGGCCTGCCACCCAAGGATACGATCTCATGACGTCGCCCGCTGATCTCGCGCCGCTTGGCGCGATTGCCACCGCATCCGCCATCGCCGACGGCAAGGTCTCGGCCCGCGCCGTCATCGATCATGCGCTGGAGCGGATCGGCGCCGAGAACACGCGGCTTCACGCCTTCATCGCGGTGACATCAGACGAGGCGCGGGCCGAGGCCGACATGCTCGATGCGCTTCAGGCGAAGGGCCATCGCCGCGGCCCGTTCCACGGCGTGCCGCTGGCGGTGAAGGACATTATCGACGTCTCCGGACAGAAGACGCGAGCGGGCTCGGTCACCCGTGATCACCTCGGACCCGCCTCGGCCGACGCCTGGTGCGTGGCGCGGCTGCGAGCCGCCGGCGCCGTTGTGGTCGGCAAGACCAACACGGTCGAATATGCCTTTGGCGGCTGGGGCACCAATGTGATCGCCGGCACGCCGGTCAATCCGCATGACCGCAAGGTCCATCGCGTGCCCGGCGGCTCGTCGTCCGGCTCGGGCGTGGCGGTTGGCGCCGGCCTCGTGCCCCTCGCCTTCGGCACCGATACCGGCGGCTCGGTCCGCCTGCCCGCCGCCTGGTGCGGTCTCGTCGGCCACAAGACCTCCTATGGCCTGATCAGCCGGTCCGGCGTCGTGCCGCTGGCGCTCGCCTTCGACACGATCGGCCCGATGACCCGCACCGTGCGCGATGCCGCGGTCATGGCGCAGGTCATGCTCGGCTCCGACCCGACCGATGCCTCCACCACCGGTGCACCGGGCCTCGATCTCGTCACCGGCCTGGAAGCCGGCGTGAAGGGCCTGACCCTTGGCCTGCTCGATCTTGGCGGCCTCACCGTCGATCCCGAAGTCGCGGCAGCGATCGACGCCTCGGCCAAGGCGCTGGAGAAGGCCGGCGCGCGCATCGTCCGCGTGACGCTGCCCGAAACCGTCTCCGCCTATACCGGGCTCTGCGGCGCACTGATGATGGTGGAAGGCTATTCCCGCTACGGCAAACTGGCCGATGCCGACCCATGCCTGGTCGGGGCCCCCGTCGCCGGCCGCATGCGCGGCGGCAAGGCGATCTCTGGCCCGGCCTATTTCGACGCGGTGGAAGCCCGCATCCAGCGGATCGCCTCAGCCAATGCGGCCCTGGATGGCATCGATGCGCTCATCCTGCCGACCACGCTGTTCACGGCGATCCCCGTGTCGGAGGTCGACGAGGACGGCGCGCCCGGCGGCCTCACCCGCTTCGTCAACTATCTTGAATGGTGCGGCGTCTCCGTGCCGGTGGCGAAGAGCCGGGCAGGAATGCCGATCGGCCTGCAGGTGGTTGCCCGGCGCTACCGCGACGACCTGGCGCTTCGGATCGCGCGCGCCGCGGAGCTGGCGGCAGGCGGACCTCTCGCCCTGCCGGCCTGACAGCGCCATCCGATCCCTGCATAGAAAATCAGTCTCCTGCCAAGTCCATTGGCAGGAGGCATACACCCACCCGTCAATTGCACAAAATTTAAGCAGAACCTCCCAGCCCATAGCAGGACTGCGGGCGGCGCATGGCCTGTGGCAACGCGATCGCCGAATGATCCGCCCTGCGACCTGAGGTGGCATGTGGCTTGCGAGCCATCGCACCACTGACCTCAGGGAGACTTCGTATGTCCTTCACATTCAGACCGGCGCTCATAGCCGGCATGGCCTTCGCGCTCGCCGGAACCTTGCTCTCCACCGCCTCGGCGATTGCCCAGGAAAAGGTGCTGCGCATCGGCATGACCGCCGCCGACATTCCGCGCACCCACGGCCAACCCGATCAGGGCTTCGAGGGCAACCGCTTCACCGGCATCCCGATGTATGACGCGCTGGTCCACTGGGACCTGTCGAAGGCCGACGCCGCCTCCGTCATCATGCCGGGCCTGGCTCTCTCCTGGGAGGTCGATGCCACCGACCGGAACAAGTGGACCTTCAAGCTGCGCCCCGGCGTGAAGTTCCATGACGGCTCGGCCTTCAATGCCGCGGCTGTCGTCTGGAACGTCCAGAAGGTTCTGGATCAGGCCGCTCCCCATTTCGACCAGAGCCAGGTCGGCGTCACCGTCTCGCGCATGCCGAACCTCGCCTCGGCCCGCGTCATCGACGACCTGACGGTGGAACTGATCACCAAGGCGCCGGACTCGTTCCTGCCGATCAACCTCACCAACCTGTTCATGGCCTCGCCCGCCCATTGGCAGAAGCTGCTCGCCGACGTGCCGGCAAGCGTCGCCGATCCGAAGGCGCGCGCTGCCGCCGCCTGGGTCGCCTTCGCGGCCACCCCGTCGGGCACCGGCCCGTTCCGCGGCGTCCGCCTCGTGCCGCGCGAGCGTTTCGAGATGGTCGCCAACAAGGGCTATTGGGATCCGGCGCGCACGCCCAAGGTCGACCGCGTCGTGCTGCTGCCGCTGCCCGAGGCCAATGCCCGCACCGCAGCCCTCCTCGCCGGTCAGGTCGACTGGATCGAGGCTCCGGCCCCGGACGCCGTCGCGCAGATCACCTCGCGCGGCTTCAAGATGTACACCAATGCCCAGCCGCATGTCTGGCCCTGGCAGTTCTCGTTCCGCGAGGGCTCGCCCTGGCTCGATCGCCGCGTCCGCCACGCCGCCAACCTCTGCATCAACCGCGATGAGCTGAAGACGCTGCTCAACGGCCTCATGGAAGTGCCGCGCGGCACCTATCCGCCCGGCCATCCGTGGTGGGGCAACCCGACCTTCGAGATCAAGTATGACCTCGCAGCAGCTCGCCGCCTGATGACCGAAGCCGGCTTCTCGGCCCAGCGTCCGCTGTCGGTGAAGGTGCTGACCTCGGCCTCGGGCTCCGGCCAGATGCAGCCGATCGTCATGAACGAGTGGCTGCAGCAGGCGCTGAAGGAGTGCTTCTTCAACGTCGATCTGGAAGTCGCCGAATGGAACTCGGTGTTCAACAACTGGCGCGAGGGCGCAGGCTCGCCCGGCTCGCGTGGGGCGAATGCCACCAACGTCACATATGCGGCCATGGACCCGTTCTTTGGCATGCTGCGCTTCGTGACCCGGCAGACCAATCCGCCGGCCTCGAACAATTGGGGCTTCTTCAACTCCGATGAGTTCGACCAGCTCGCGGCCAAGGCCCGCTCGACCTTCGACAATGCCGGTCGCGACGCGGCATTGGCTGCCCTCCACAAGCGCATCGTCGAGGAAGCGCCGTTCCTGTGGGTCGCCCACGATGTCGGCCCGCGCGCCATCTCGGCCAAGGTGACCGGCGTCGTCCAGCCGCGCTCCTGGTTCATCGACATCGCGCCGATGGACATTGCCCGCTGATGAAAACCCGACCGGGCGGCAGTGTTGCCGCCCGGTCCTACTTCCCCCGTCGGACCGGAGCACCGATGACGAACCCCGCATTCAGCCGCCGCCAGATGCTCGCCGGATCCGCCCTTCTCGGCGCCGCCCCGTTCCTCGATCTGTCCGCGATCCACGCCCAGGGCGCCAGCGTCCTGCGCATCGCCATGACCGCCTCCGATATTCCGCTGCCCAACGGGCAGACCGATCAGGGCGCCGAGGGCATGCGCTTCGTCGGCTACAATGTCTTCGACAGCCTCATCCTCTGGGATCTCTCCAAGGCCAATGAGCCCGGCGGCCTCGTTCCGGGCCTCGCGACCTCGTGGTCCGTGGATGCAGCAGACCCGACGCGCTGGACCTTCGTGCTGCGCCCTGGCGTCACCTTCCATGACGGCTCGCCCTTCAATGCCGAGACGGTCGTCTGGAACTTCGACAAGATCCTCAAGAAGGATTCCCCCCAGTTCGACCAGCGCCAGGCGGCGCAAGGCCTCACTCGCATCCCCTCGGTGAAGGCCTATCGGGTCGTCGACGCGATGACGGTCGAGTTCACCACCCAAACGGCGAATGCGCTGTTCCCCTACGAAATGGCGTGGATCCTCATGTCCTCGCCGGCGCAATGGGAGAAAGTCGGCCGCAGCTGGGACAATTTCCTGAAAAGCCCGTCCGGCACCGGCCCCTGGAAGGTTGACCGCTACACGCCGCGCGAGCGGCTCGAACTGGTCAAGAACGACGCCTACTGGAACCCGGCGCGCCGGCCCAAAGTGGACCGCGTCGTGCTGGTGCCCATGCCCGAGGCGACCACCCGCACCGCGGCCCTGCTCGCTGGCCAGGTCGACTGGATCGAGGCGCCGCCGACCGACAATATCGCGCAGCTGAAATCGCGCGGCATGCAGATCACCTCCAATGTCTATCCGCACAACTGGACCTGGCATTTCTCGCGCGCCGAGGGCTCGCCCTGGAACGATATCCGCATCCGCAAGGCGGCCAATCTGGCAGTCGACCGCGCCGGCATGGTGGAACTGCTCGGCGGCATGATGCTGCCGGCCAAGGGCATGGTGCCGCCGTCGAGCCCCTGGTTCGGCAGGCCGTCCTTTGACGTGAAGACCGATATTCCCGCGGCCCTGAAGCTGATGGCGGAGGCCGGTTTCTCGCCGCAGAAGCCGGTCTCGGTGAAGGCGATCATCTCGCCCTCGGGTTCGGGCCAGATGCAGCCGCAGGTGATGAACGAGCTCATCCAGCAGAACCTCGCCGATATCGGCATCAAGGTCGATTTCGAGGTGATGGACTGGAACGCGCTGACGGCCTCCTGGCGCGCCGGCGCCCGCGATCCCTCCTCGCGCGGCGCCCATTCCACCAACTCATCCTACTTCAGCCAGGACCCGTTCACGGCCCTGATCCGCCACCTGGATTCAGGCCTCATGCCGCCGCGTGGCACCAATTGGGGCTATTATTCCGATCCCGCCATGGACGCGCTGTTCGCCGAGATGCGCTCGTCCTTCGACCCGGCGAAGCAGCTCGCCGCGATCCGCAAGGCGCACGAGAAATTCGTCGACGACGCGCTCTTCCTGTTCGTCGCCCATGACGTCGCGCCGCGCGCTTTGTCGCCGCGCGTCAAGGGCTTCGTCCAGGCACAGAACTGGTACCAGGACCTCTGTCCGGTATCGATGGCATGACCGCCCAGGGGACCATTGCATGCTGACCTATCTGGGCAAGCGCCTTGTCTACACGATCCCGATCGTGCTGGGCGTCTCCATCGTCTGCTTCGCGCTGGTGCATATCGCGCCGGGTGACCCGCTGGTCTCGGTGCTGCCGCCGGACGCTTCCGAGCAGCTGAAGCAGCAGATGATGGTCGCCTACGGCTTCGACCGTCCCTATTACGAGCAGTTCTTCAAATGGTGCCTCAGGGCGCTGCAGGGCGATCTCGGTACCTCCATCGCCAGCGGCCGCTCGGTGACCACCGAAGTGCTGAACGCGGTGCGCAACACGCTGCTGCTCTCCTTCGTCGCCACCCTGATCGGCTTCTTCTTCGGCCTGCTGTTCGGCTTTGTCGCCGGCTATTTCCGCGACAGCGCGGTCGACAAGTTTGCCTCCTTCCTGTCGGTTGTCGGCGTGTCCGTCCCGCATTACTGGCTCGGCATGGTGCTGGTCATCATCTTCGCCGCCCAGCTGAACTGGCTGCCACCCACCGGGGCCGGCCCCGGCGGGTCCGCCGAATGGAAGCCCAACTGGGAGCACATCCGCCATCTCATCCTGCCGGCGATAACCATGAGCGTGATCCCCATGGGCATCGTCTCGCGCACCATCCGTGCGCTGGTCGCCGACATCCTCAGCCAGGATTTCGTGCCGGCGCTCCGCGCCAAGGGCCTCTCGGAATTCGGCATTTTCGGCCATGTGGTGAAGAACGCCGCCCCCACCGCGCTTGCCGTCATGGGCCTGCAGCTCGGCTATCTGCTGGGCGGTTCGATCCTGATCGAGACCGTGTTCTCCTGGCCCGGCACCGGCTTCCTGCTCAACGCCGCGATCTTCCAGCGCGACCTGCCGCTGCTCCAGGGCACGATCCTCGTGCTCGCCCTGTTCTTCGTCATGCTCAATCTCATCGTCGACGTCATCCAGACGGCGATCGACCCACGCATCCAGCGGAGCTGAACCCATGAGTTCCGTTGCATCCCTGCTGCCGCAGGATCCCGCCAAGACCATTGCGCCGATCGAGCGTTCGCCCGGCTACTGGGCCGGCGTCATCACCCGCTTCAAGAAGGACAAGGTTGCCATCATCGCGGGCTCGCTCGTGCTGATCCTCGTGCTGATCGCCGTCTTCGCACCCTGGATCGCACCGGCCGATCCCTATGCCGGGCGCACCATCCGCCGCCTCCGCCCCGTCGGCACGACCGGGTTCCCGCTCGGCACCGACGAGCTCGGCCGCGACATGCTCTCACGCCTGATCTTCGGCGCGCGCTATTCCCTGATGATGGGCGTGACGCCGGTGCTCATGGCCTTCGGCATCGGCACGCTGATCGGCGTCATTGCCGGCTATGTCGGCGGCAAGACCAACACCGTCATCATGCGCACCATCGACGTGTTCTACGCTTTCCCGTCCGTGCTGCTGGCGGTCGCCCTGTCGGGCGCGCTCGGCGCCGGCATCCAGAACGCGCTGGTATCGCTGACGGTTGTGTTCATTCCGCCGATCGCCCGCGTCGCCGAGGCCGTCACCACCCAGGTGCGCAACCGCGACTATGTCGAAGCCGCCCGCGCCTCCGGCGCCAATGCGCTCACCATCATCCGCGTCCACGTGCTGGGCAATGTGTTGGGGCCGATCTTCGTCTATGCGACCGGCCTCATCTCGGTCTCGATGATCCTGGCCTCCGGCCTTTCGTTCCTCGGCCTTGGCGTCCGCCCGCCCGAGCCGGAATGGGGCCTGATGCTCAACACGCTGCGCACCGCGATCTACACCCAGCCAATCGTCGCGGCGCTGCCCGGCGCGATGATCTTCATCACCTCGATCTCCTTCAACATGCTGGCCGACGGCCTGCGCAACGCGATGGACGTGAAGGTATGAGCATCCAGCCGCTCCTCACCGTCCGCGGGCTCGTCAAGCATTTCCCGATCGCCGGTGGCCTGTTCGGGCCGAAGAAGGTGGTACGCGCGGTCGATGGCGTCGAATTCGACGTGCTCGACGGCGAGACGCTCGGCATTGTCGGCGAATCCGGCTGCGGCAAGTCGACCACCGCCCGCCTGCTCATGCACCTGATGGACCCGACCGCCGGCGAGATCCTGTTCGACGCCGCCAAGGTCGGCTCGCCCGATCTCTCGCTGTCGGAATACCGCCGCCAGGTGCAGATGGTGTTCCAGGACTCATACGCGTCCCTCAATCCGCGCCTGACCATCGAGGCCTCCGTCGCCTTCGGGCCGCAGGTGCACGGTGTGCCGACAAACGAGGCCATCGAGCGCGCGCGCGACCTGCTCGGCCGCGTCGGCCTCGACCCCACCCGCTTTGCCGGCCGCTATCCGCACGAGCTCTCCGGCGGCCAGCGCCAGCGCGTCAACATTGCCCGAGCGCTTGCCCTTCAGCCCAAGGTCGTGATCCTCGACGAGGCGGTCTCGGCGCTCGACAAGTCGGTGGAGGCGCAGGTCCTGAACCTGCTCCTCGACCTCAAGGACGAGTTCAAGCTGACCTATATCTTCATCTCCCACGACCTCAACGTCGTCCGCTACATGTCGGACCGGGTCATGGTCATGTATCTCGGCAAGGTCGCGGAGATCGGTCCCTCGGATGCGATCTTCGGCAAGGCGGCGCATCCCTATTCGGGCGCGCTCACCCGCTCCATGCCGACCATGGACCCCGACAACCGCACCATGCAGGCGCCGATCTCGGGCGATCCGCCGAACCCGATCGACCCGCCATCCGGCTGCCGCTTCCACACCCGCTGCACCTTCGTGGAGGCCTCCTGTTCGGGCCGTGAGCCGGTGCTGACGCCGGTCGGCGAGCATCACCAGGTGGCCTGCCTGATGTCGGAACCGGGCTCGGGCCATTCCAAGGCGCCGGCCGTGCAGGTGGCCGCGTGAGGACATCATCATGCTGACCACGCCGCCCATTGTCGACATCCAGAACCTCAAGGTCACCTTCACCGGCGGCGCGAAGCCCATCTCGGCCATCAACGGCGTCGACCTCTCGCTGGAGCGCGGCGAGACGCTGGCGATCCTCGGCGAGTCCGGTTCCGGCAAGTCGGTCACGCTGCGCGCCATGCTCCGCCTCAACCCGGAGAAGCGCACCCGCATCGAGGGCACGATCCAGGTCGCTGGCGAGGATGTTCTGGCGCTGAAGCCGAAAGAACTCCAGGCCTTCCGCGGCCGTACCGTCTCCATGATCTTCCAGGAGCCGGCCCTCGCCCTCGATCCCGTCTACACGCTGGGCGAGCAGATCGCGGAGACCATCGTCAAGCACGAGGGCGGCTCGAAGGACCAGGCGATGAAACGCGCGCTCGACCTGTTCGAGCGGGTCCGCATTCCCTCGCCCGAACGGCGCCTCGGCAATTACCCGCACGAAATGTCCGGCGGCATGCGCCAGCGTGCCATGATCGCGCTGGCGCTCGCCTGCAATCCGAAAGTCCTGCTCGCCGACGAGCCGACGACTGCGCTCGACGCCACCGTGCAGATCCAGATCCTGCTGCTGATCCGCGAATTGCAGCGTGAATTCGGCATCGCCGTGATGTTCGTCACCCACGATATCGGCGTGGCCGTCGAGGTCGCCGACCGCGTGGCGGTGATGTATGGCGGCCGCATCGTCGAGATGGGGCCGATCCGCGATATCATCCGGTCGCCCCGCCACCCCTACACGATCGGCCTGATGAAGAGCCGCGCCCATGACGCGCTCGCCAAGGGCACCAGGCTCGAGGTGATCCCCGGATCGCCGCCCGATCTCGCCAATCTGCCGCCGGGCTGCGCCTTCGCGCCGCGCTGCAAGCTCGCCCTGCCATCCTGCTCGGAGGGACAGCCCGACCCGGTCGCTGTCGGCGACGGCCACGAGGCCCGCTGCTTCCGCACGGACCAGACGATTGCGGCGTGATTGTTGCGGGCGGAGCCTCGTCTCTCCCGCGGAAGCTTGCTAAGGATCGCTCGCAACCCGCCGAGGCGTTGCGTCGACCAGGGACAGCGACCATGCAGGCCCGCGCCGTTACTCCCGACATCGATCCCGGCAGCCTGCTGGCCGGCGCCGGGTTCATCGACGCCTTTCGCATCGTGGTCACCGATAGCGCGATCGACGCGCCAACGGCGGCGGAGCGCATGATGGGGCGAAGCCCACGCTGGGTGACCGCGCTCCTGAAGCTCCGCAATGTCATCGTCAGGCCCCTCGGGCTCAAGGGGCCTGTCGAACAGGCGTTGCCTTCGACCGAGCGCATTGGCATCTTCCCGGTGATCAGCCGCTCGCCGGAGCGGGTGGTTGTCGGCCTGGATGACAGGCATCTGGATTTCCGAGCCGTTATCGACGTGACGATCCTCGGCAACTCCCGTCAGATTACTGCCAGCACGATCGTCAAGACCCACAATTGGCTCGGCCGCACCTATCTTGCGACCATCATGCCGTTTCACCGCGTCATCGTGCGCACCATGCTGGAGCAGGTGAAGGCGCCCTAGGGCCTCACCGCATCGCGAGAAGGAGTCTGGCCCATGGACCCGCAATTCAAGAAGAACCCGCCGCGCAAGAAGGAGCCGGTTCGCGGCGTGTCGCTGACGCCCGAGGCCAAGAAGGCCTACGAGGACATGATCCGCGAGAAGGACGAGCGCGCCAAGAGCTACGAGACCCATCTCGCGCCGCCAATCCCGCGCAAATAGGCTCCTCCTCCATGCACGTGACGGTGATCAATCCGAACACCACGGCCTCGATGACCCGCGCCATCGGGGAGGCCGCCCGCGCCGCGGCCGCCGCCGGCACAACCATCGTCGCCACCAATCCCGACAGCGGTCCTGCCTCCATCGAGGGCTATTACGACGAGGTCTTCTCGATTCCCGGCCTGATCGCCGAGATGAAGAAGGCTCGCGGCACCGACGCCTTCGTCATCGCCTGTTTCGACGATACCGGCCTCGATGGCGCCCGCTCGCTGGCGGATGTGCCGGTCATCGGCATCGGTGAGGCCGCGATGCACATGGCAACGCTGGTCGCGACCCGATTCTCGGTGATCACCACGCTCAAGGTCTCGGTCCCGGCGCTGGAACACAATGTCCGCAAATATGGCTTCGACGCCCGCTGCGGCCGGGTCCGGGCCTGCGAGGTGCCGGTTCTGGCGCTCGAGGATCCGGCTTCCGGCGCGCGCGCCAAGATCTCGTCCGAGATTGTCAGGGCCAAGGACGAGGATGGCGCCGAGGCCATTGTTCTTGGCTGCGCGGGGATGGCGGAACTTGCGGCATCCCTCACCCGCGAGCACGGGCTGCCGGTGATCGACGGGGTAGCGTCCGCGGTGAAGCTCGCCGAGGCGATGATCGGGCTCGGCCTCAAGACCTCGAAGGTCGGCGGCTATGCCCCGCCGAGGGCGAAGGCCTATGCCGGGACTTTCGCCTGGGCAGCTCCTTGAGAGCATTCCAGACCGTCAACACACGCTTAAGCCGGCTATGCTATCCTCACGGGGTATGCGGTTAGGATTGCCTTCGGCCATGGAAGAGCGCCGCGCGGCCTTGCGTTCGAGAACGTTCTGGAAAGGCACAGTGCTGTTTCCGGGCGGCCTCCGCTCGACCGAATGCACGGTGCGCAACTTCTCGGAAACCGGTGCTCGACTGGACTGCGGCGGCGTCAGCGACATTCCCGATCATTTTCAGCTGAAGATTCCACAGAAGGGCAGCGCGCTTTTCAGGTGCAAGGTCGCCTGGCGGCGCGTCGGCGAGATCGGCGTCCATTTCGAGACGGACGACGTCGCAATCAGCGAAAACTCGCTGGTCCGCAAGATCGAGGCCCTGGAAGGTCAGAACCGGGCGCTGCTGCGCCGATTGCGCAACGACGACAGCGGTTACTGAGGGCACCTCCCCGCATGCGGCAGTTCCCGCACGGCGACCCGCCGTGATAGCAGTGGCGCATCAATCGCCCGGAGTTGCCTGATGCCCTCGAAAGCCGCCGTGATCCAGCCCATCCTGATGGCCGGCGTCATGGCCTTCCTGATGACCGCCCTGATCACCTATCTGAACCTCGGCATTCCCCCCGATTATCTCGGCCGCTGGATGCATGCCTTCGTCATTGCCTGGCCGGCGGCAGCCCTGGCAGCCTATGTCGCCATTCCGATCGCCAAGCGCGTCACGGGCCGGATCGTCACGTTCCTGGAAAGCCGCGGCCTTTGAACCTGATCGGGCGCATCGGCAGCATGGCCCAGGCGGCGGGACCTTTCCATCTGGCGCTGGCGCTGGTTGCAACCCTTGCCGCCTTCGGCCTCAACGTGCTCGCCAACCTTGACGTCGAGGCGGCCTTGCGCATCCAGGCCTGCGACGGGCTGGACTGTCTGAAGTCTCTTCGGCCCGATACCCGCTATGGCGGCTATTCCGCCGATGAATTCCGAACCTTCCTGGCAACGCTCGGCCCGCTCCGCTGGACCGCGCTCAAGGCTCTGGCCGCCGACCTGCCATTGATCCTGGCCGTGACCGCGACCCTGTTGATCGCAGGCGGATTGGCCACGCGCGGCGCGGCCTTTCTCAACGAGAGGACCCGGATACTGGCCGTGGTCCTGCCGTTGGCCTATGCGGCGGCCGATCTCGTGGAAGATGCAGCACTCGCCCTTGTCTATGCGGGCCTCGCCGACACCAGCCTCGTCCTGCCCTGGATCAGCGCGCTCAAGTTCGGGCTTGCCGCCGCGAGCGCGCTGATCAGCCTGTTCCTCGGCCTCACCCGCTCCAGCCTGGGCTGAAGGGGCACGCCATCGATCACGCGGCGGGCCTCGGCGACTGGTCCGTGGCGCGCTCGCCCATGAACCGGTCGAATTCCTCGCGGTCACGGGCCTGCTTCAAGCGCTCGAGATAGACCCCGAAATCCGCCTGCGCCTGATGAAGCTTCAGCCGCTCGGCCTCGAGCCGCTCCAGTTCGGCCTGCTTGAACGCCTCGAAGGCGCTGTTGCCGGTATCGCCGCCGAGGTCTCGCGCAAAATTGGTCGAGCTGCGGCCATCGCGGGGCGACTTGGGCGCGCCGGTCCACTTCTTCCAGCCGAGGATCGCCAGACCGATCGGCCAGAACAGCACGAAGCCGACGATCATCGAGGCGAGTTCCATCGGGTGCCAGCGGCGGTCGAGCGCGCCGCGCCAGCCTCCGGCGAATGGCGGGGTGCGGTCGGCCGGGGCCGAAGCGAAGGTCATGGAGGAATGGGCATGATGCATGATGTAGCTCCTTGTTTGCTTAGTGTGAATGTAAGTTACATTATCATTCTAACGCCTGCTGTCAAGACGACGGATCGCCTACACGCCGATGTGATCGATCAGGAACTGGGGCCGAGAACCTGCGGCAAACCCTTCAGGAGAGCGCTGACGCCAATCTCAAGGGCCTTTTCCGGATCGGCCACGCCTCCAGGCGCAGCAATGGATCCGGGAGCGGATAGCGAGGCGAGCCCATGTGTCAGGGCAAAGACCAGCAAGGCGGCTGGCCGGGTCTTGGCGGGATCGGTCGTTCCGAGCATGCGCGCCACAGCCGCCTGCAGGATCGCGAAGCCTGGATCGTCCTGCCCGGACGAGGGTTCTTCCGGCTGGCCGGTATTGAACATGGCCGCGTAATAGGCCGGCTCCTCGCGCGCGAAAGCGAGATAGGCCTTGCCCATGGCGAAGAAGCCCTCGCCGCCGGCACCGGCTTGCAGGGCCGTTGCCTTCAGCCGGGCCCCAAGCGCTTCGAAACCTTGCTTGGCCACTTCGCGCAAGAGGGCCTGGCGATCCTTGAAATGGCGATAGGGGGCGGCCGGGGAGACACCGGCAATCTTGGCGGCATCCGACAGCGTGAAGCCCGCGGGGCCGCGCTCGGCGATCAATCGCTTTGCGCCCTCGATCAACGCCTCGCGCAGATTGCCGTGATGGTAGCCGCGCCGGTCGGCGAGATTTCCGGCCTTGGATGATATCGTCATGTAATGTCGTATTACATCCTGCAGTGATGCGGTCAAGCGAACGGGGCCGGGCGCCCATGCGCAAAGCTCCCCTTGCCATTCGCCCCGGTATTGCGACCTCTAGGCAGCATCAAGGAGAGTTCCATGCGCACCTATCTGATCACCGGCGCCAATCGCGGCATCGGCCTTGCCATCACGGAACAATTGCTCGCTCGCGGCGACAAGGTGGTGGCGACCGCTCGCCAGCCCGCCGAGGCGCAGGCCCTGGCCAAGCTTGCGGCCTCCGCCTCCGGGCGGCTGGTGGTGGTCGAGCTGGACGTGGCAAGTCCGGCCTCCATCGCCACCCTGCCCGCCCAGCTCGCCAAGGCGGACATCACGGCGCTCGACGTGCTGATCAACAATGCCGGCATGATTGGCCCCAAGCGGCAATCGACGCTCGACATGGATTTCGACGGATTTGCCGAGACCCTGGCCGTCAACACGCTGGCGCCTCTGCGTGTGGCACAGGTGGCGCTGCCCCTGCTCAAGGCGGCCAAGGGCTCGAAGATCCTCACCATCACCAGCCGCATGGGCTCGCTCAGCCACATGACGTCCGACCGCATCGCCTATCGCACGTCGAAAGCCGCCGTGAACAAGGTGATGCAGGGCCTCTCGACCGATCTCGCCCCGGAGGGCATCGTCGTTGCCGTCGCCCATCCTGGCTGGGTCAAGACCGACATGGGCGGTCAGGCCGCCGCCATCGAGCCGGCAGAAAGCGCCCGCGGACTGATCGCCGTGGTCGACGGCATGACGTCAGGCGATGTCTGCACCTTCTATGATTATTCTGGCCAGATCATCCCCTGGTAGGACGGCGGAATGATCGGACAGCCGGCCAGACAGGTCAGCAGGGTTCACCTATTGCGCCGATCTTTTTGCTGGTCGGTTTCATCTGATCGATCAAGGGCATCGCTCGGCGGTATCGCCGCGCGGACGCCGCCCGGGGCCTGTGGACAACCAAATTCCGCTTCACAAGACTGTCACGAGCCGCTTAGCTTCCGGTCCCGGTTCCTGAATAAGGAGGCCAGCCGTGGAGCTCGCTCGACACGTGAATGTCTTCGCACTCTGTGCCGCGTTTGCATTCGTTGGCGCCATTCTGCTCGGCGCCTTCTGAATCCGAAGTTCCTGACGGCCGATGGTCCGTCTGCCGACATCATATGGACCGCTCCGGTTTGACCGCCGGGGCGGTCGATGTCGTTAGCGATACCGCGATTGTTTCGCTCGACGTCGGGTTTCCAGACGATTCGCACCCGCTCCGACACAAGATTGCAATCTGAACGCGTCATGCGTGTCGGCGGGAACAGACGTCGTCCAGCCGGGTTGCTGGACGTGTTCCTCGCCAGTCCATGGAGCCTGTCCACAATGCAAGCGGCCCGATACGGCCTGATGATTCTTGCCGCGGCGATGCTCGTGCCCATGGCCGGCATGAGCCCGGCCGCCGCGCAGGATGCCGACGAGATCTACGCCATCAACCGCAGGGACGCCGAACAGCGGGCCGCCCGGCGTGGCGAGGCTCCGCAGAGCCGCGCATCGATCTTTCCGGGCTTCAACCTGTTCGGCCAAGCCCGGCGCGATGTTCCCGAGATCACCGTCCGCCCTGGCCCCGCCGGCAATGGACGCCATCCCCCGGCCGATTCCAACGCCGAGGCAGCGACCGACAGTTCCGAAAATCCCGGCGGACCGCGCGCCTTCTGCGTTCGGCTCTGCGACGGCTTCTTCTTCCCGGCCGGCTCGACGACCGGCGGCGCGGGCCGCAATGCCCAGCAGGCAACGTGCAACAGCCTGTGCCCCGGCACTGAAATGGCCCTCTATTCGGTCGCCTCGCGCGGCACGATCGCGGACGCGACATCCAGTCGCGGACAGACCTATGCGAGCCTGCGCACCGCCTTCCTGTTCCGCCAGCGGGTCGAGAATGCCTGCACCTGCCATGGCGGCGCGACCAATGGCCTCGCCCGCCTGCCGATCACCCATGATCACACGCTGCGCGCTGGCGACATCGTGGTGACCGAAGCCGGTGTCCGGGTCTTTTCGGGCGGGCCGCGCTTTCCCTATCGTGCCCAGGATTTCGTGGCAGCCCGCGCCTATGGCCGCCTGCCGGTCGATGTCCAGCGCCGCGTGGCCGAGATCGAAGCCGGGCTCCATGCCCGTGATGCCGGTTCCCAGGCGCCCGTCGCCCGCCTGGGCGGTACAGCCGCGCGCCGTGCCGGCATTGGCCAGACGGCGGTGCAGGCATCGCTTCCTGTCACCAGCGGCTCGGTCACCCAGGAGGGGGTGCGCGTCCTCGACCTGACCCGCGCCACGGAGACCACGATCCGCTGATTGACATCGGTTAAGGACTGTGGCGGCTTGGTGGCGACCAACCTGTTGATCACATGGGCCGGGATGCTGTATGACGCGGCCCGACATCCAGACTAAGCGGCAAGCGGTCGGCAGGGTTGCCGAAGGGATCCGAAGGTGGATCGGCTTGCCGGGAGCCTGCATCAAAAGGGGCCGGATCATCTCATCCGGAAGTCCTCGAGGTCCTGAACCCAATGACAAAAGATGCGGCGCAAGCCGGTAGCGTGGCCCCGGTCGATGCCGGCGACCCGGCCAAAATGGCCGGCGGCGCCAATGGCGCACCCGGCGCAGACCATTCCCAGCCCCACGCGAGCTTTGCCGCGTTGTTCGTGGGCTCGATCGGCGTTGTCTATGGCGACATCGGCACAAGCCCGCTCTATGCCTTCCGCGAGGCGCTGGTGGCGGCCATGGGGCACAATGCCCAGGGCATCCCCTCCCGCGACATGGTGCTCGGCGTCATCTCGCTGATCCTCTGGTCGCTGATCCTGATCATCACGATCAAATATGTGCTGCTGCTGCTGCGCGCCGACGACAAGGGCGAAGGCGGCATCCTGACACTGGTGACGCTGAGCCAGCGCGCGGTTGGCCGCCCGACCTACATCATCGCCCTCCTCGGCATGGCGGGAGCTGCCCTGTTCTATGGCGATGCGGCGATCACGCCGGCCATTTCCGTGCTGTCGGCGGTGGAGGGCCTCAAGCTCGTCACACCGGTCTTCGAGCCCTATATCCTGCCGATCACCGTCGTGATCATCGTCGCGCTGTTTGCGGTCCAGAGCCACGGCACCGCCAGCGTCGCCCGCTATTTCGGGCCGATCTGCATCGTCTGGTTCGTTGTGATGGGCGTGAGCGGCCTCAGCCACATCTGGGACGACCTGACCATCTTCTATGCCTTCAACCCGGTCTACGGCGTCAGGTTCGTCGCCAACCATGGCACGGTCGGGCTTCTGGCACTGGGCGCGGTGTTCCTGGCGGTCACGGGTGGCGAGGCGCTCTATACCGACCTCGGCCATTTCGGCCGCAAGCCGATCCAGTGGGCCTGGTTCACACTGATCTTCCCGGCCCTGACACTGAACTATCTTGGCCAGGGCGCCATGATCCTCGCCGATCCTTCCAAGCTGCAGAACCCGTTCTTCCTGCTGTTCCCCAGCTGGGCGCTGCTGCCGACCGTGATTCTCGCGACGCTTGCCACCATCATCGCCAGCCAGGCCGTGATCACCGGCGCCTTCTCTCTGTCACGCCAGGCCATCCAGCTCGGCCTGCTGCCGCGCATGGCGATCCGCCATACCTCGGAAGAGCATTCCGGCCAGATCTACATGCCGGCCGTCAACTGGGGCATCCTGATCGGCGTCCTCGTGCTGGTCCTGGTGTTCAAGAATTCCTCGGCACTCGCCTCTGCCTATGGCATCGCGGTCACAGCCACGATGGCGATCACAGCAGTGCTCGCCTATGTCGTCGTCCGGCGCCTGTGGAAATGGAACATCATGCTGGCCCTGGCGATCCTCGGGCCGCTGATCGTCATCCACTTCATCTTCCTGGGCGCCAATCTGCTCAAGGTGCTTGATGGCGGCTGGGTGCCGCTGGTGATCGGCGCGGTGATCCTGTTCCTGATGATCACCTGGCGCACCGGCTCGCGCATCCTGGCGGACAAGACCCGGCGCATCGAGGTGCCGCTCGACGACCTGCTGAAGAGCTTCGAGAAGCGCCCGCCGCACCGGGTGCCGGGCACGGCGATCTTCCTGTCGTCGGACCATTCCTATGCACCGGCATCGCTCCTGCACAACCTCAAGCACAACAAGGTGCTCCACGAACACAACGTGTTCCTGGCGGTGAAGAGCGCCGACACGCCGCGCGTTCCCGACGGCGAGCGGATCTATTTCGAGAAGATCAACGACTCGTTCTCGAAGCTGATCCTGAAGTTCGGCTACATGGAGACGCCGAACCTTCCCAAGGCCCTGATCGCCTGCAAGAAGGCCGGGCTCAAGTTCGACATGATGTCGACCTCGTTCTTCCTGTCGCGGCGCCATCTGAAGGCCTCCGGCAAGCTCGGCATGCCGATGTGGCAGGACTACATCTTCATCTCGATGGCCGTGAACGCCAATTCGGCCACAGACTATTTCCATCTCCCCACCGGCCGCGTGGTCGAGGTCGGAACGCAGGTCACGATCTGACCGTCTCATGACCGATGCCGACCTGCGCGCCTGCCGTTCGGCAACTGTCCTGCTCGCCGCCGTCATGGCGGCAGCGCTCATCATCGTCTATCCGATCTGGGGCGTCGTCACCTTCGCCGACGGCAGCTTCTTCGTCCTCAGCATCCTGTCCCCCGATCCCTGGACGCTCGGCTGGGCGAGCTATCCGAACCGTCTGACGGCCTTCCTGCTGACCATCGTTCCGCCCTTCCTCGCAGCCCGCGCGACCGGAAGCGCACCCTTCGCGATCGGCCTCTATTCGGTGATCATGGCGAGCATCCCGCTCGCGGGCCTGCTGGCCACCCGCATGCTGGAGGAGAAGGGCTCCCGGCTATCGTTCTGGTGCGCGATCTCCACTATCGTTCTCGCCTTCAGCGTCACCTTCTTCCCAACCGAAATGTGGCTCGCCCACGCCATGATCTGGCCGATGCTCGCCTATGCGACCCGCCAGCGGGGCGTGCGGACCCCGATCCTGTTTGGCTTCGCCCTCGTCACCAACTTCGTCCACGAGGCCGCGGTGCCGCTCGTCGCCCTCGTGCTGGTGAATGGCTATCTCGTCCACCGCGAGAGACGGTTCCTGGCCGTGCTCGCGGCCGTCAGCTTGCCGCCACTGGTGGTCAAGGCGACCGTCGCCATCCCCAATGCCGAGATCCAGCGCTCCGTCCACGAGAATGCGCTGAATTTCCTGAGCCTCGACAATCTGCTCAACAACATCTCGCTGACCGTCCTGATCGGCCTGGTCCTGCTTCAGGGCCTGATCCTGGTTGCAGCGCCGCGAACACGCCGCTCCGCCATCACGGTCGTCGCGGCCGTCACGCTCGCCGCCGCGGTTGTTCTGATGCTCTGGCCCGGCGAGTTGCATGTCCTGCGCCGCTACATTGCCCGCACCATCGTCTTCTGCGGCCTTGCCGGCTTTCTCGGCACGATGCTGCTCTGGCGCCTCGCTGGCCTCATGCGTCCTGCCCTGGTGAACCGCGCCGAGGCTTGGATGTCCATCCATCGCACCGCGATCGCGCTGAACCTGGCCGTCATCGTCTGCGTCTCGGCGCTCGGGCACAGCGTCGAGGCTGTCCGGTTCCTCTTCCACTGGCACGCGCTCGAGACGATCATTGGCGGCCCCCCTCCTGCCGCATCGGCTCTGCCGCGTGGCGTCTCGCTGCTGTTTGCCGACGGCTCGCGGCGTGACGGTACCGGAGCGGACCAGTCGCGAGGCTGGCCCGTCGCCTGGAACTGGTCCTTGCCCTATCAGTCGGCGGTCAACGGCAGCCCGGCCGGGCGGGATTTCATCGTGGCCATGCCGGCGATCGCCTTCTCGCCGATCACCTGCGAGACGCTCGGCGCCATGGATACCGCGCAGACCCTCGCGCCGCGCGTCCGCGTGGACCTGCTCAAGCGCTACATCTGCTCGATCGAGACGGCAGCCCGCCTGCCCGCGCCGCGATAGTCCCTCAGCGCTGTCCGCCTTGCCATTGCGCCGCAGGTGGCCAGAGCGCGCGCACGCGCGGCACATCCCGGAGCTGAGGCGGGGTCGAGAGTGGCTCGACGTCCCGCACTTCGCAGGTGCCACCACGCTGGGCGACGCAGCGCTCGCCGAAGCAGCGCGCATCCGGCATCCCGACATGGTCCCTCAGGGCCTTGGGGAAGATGATCGTGTTGAACGCCGGGAGCCTGGCGGCGAAATCCTGGGGGCCGCGCGCATGATGGAAAGGCGCCCGCTGGTGCATCATCGCATAGCCGCCCGTCTCGGCCCATGTCACGCCGTAGCCGCCGATCCCGCACACCCCGCTCAGCGAAGCGACGTGAAGCGAGGCTGCGACATCGTCCTTCTTCTCGATCCAGGCCGATCCCGCGGCCGGCGTCATCATGAAGCCCGGCAGACGGCCGACGATGAACAGCCCGAGCAGCGCTCCGGCCAGGGCCGTTCGCCAGGATGGCCGGCTTGCGACAGCGGGAAGTGACGACATGAGCCCAGACCCTTCGATCCACCGGATCGAGGCGGCGATCCCGAGACCCACCAGCGCCTGCGTGATGAACAGAAGCGGATAGAGGAACCGCAACTCCTTGTGGCCGATCGGCAAATGGGTCGCCAGCACGACGAGAGCGACAGCGGCGAGCAGGGGCTGGAATACCGCTCCCACGATCCCGAACAGGACGATGGCGACCAATGCGCCGCCCCACACGATCAGCAACTGGGCGGGGTAATCGAACCACGGCTGGACGCCAAAATGCGCGGCGACGCCGTAGGTCACGTTGAAGCTGAAATTGTGCCAGTACGACAGGAACGGCACGCCCCAGGTCATCCAGTCGATGACACCTGCCCCGGCAACTGCGACCGCACCGCCCAGGACGAGCCAGAATGTCCGGGCGAAGGGCCAGCGCACCAGGGCGACAATGCCGACAAGGCCTGCCGCCGGCGCGATCTGCAGCCGGACGGCGACGGCCAGTGCCAGCAAGAGACCCGCCAGCACGAGACGGCCCCGGCTCGACACCTCGCGGCCCGGAAAGGCGAGATAGATGGCGATGACGAGCAGATGCCCGCCGACGACCTCGGTAAGCGCCTTGCCGCTGAAATGGATAAGCTCGGGTGCGAAGGCTGGAACGGCTGCGGCCGCGAGGCCAAGGGCAAGACCGAACAGCCGATGGGCCCACAGGAAGACACAGACGACGGCCGCCGCCCCAAGCGCGCCGAGCACGGCCCCGACAACCGGCAGATAGGTTTGGGGCCCCTCCCCGATCCACTGGCTGGCCCGGATGATGCCGGCGATGACCCCGGGCAGGATCCATGAGCGGACCGCGTATTCGAACTCCCACGGCACGAACCCATAGCCGAACACCACCCTATGGGCCTGTTCCAGGCTCTGGAAGATCTCGTCGGGGTGATGGATGTTCGGCACGAGAACGAGCGGCGCAACCCGGATAAGCCAGGCGGCACACAACACGGCCAGCACGGACCAGGCCGGCGGCATCTTCAGGCGATCGTCGGGCATGAACCTCAGCGGATGACCGAGTGGACAAGACCCGCTTCGATAGCTCATCGCGGCGCCGGGTGCGATGGCGCCGCGTTCCGTCTGTGGATCATTCCGCCGCCTGGCTCATCGCGCGGACCAGGCCCGGATCGTAGTTGAGCACCGGCGCGAGCCAGCGCTCGGCCTCCTCCACCGTCCAGCCCTTGCGGCGCGCATAGTCCTCGACCTGGTCAAGCTCGACCTTGCCGACGCCGAAATAGGCGCTGTCGGGATGCGACAGATAGAGCCCGGAGACCGACGAGCCCGGCCACATGGCGCGGCTCTCGGTCAGCGTCACGCCGATCGCGCGCTCGGCATCGAGCAGGCGGAACAGCGTGTCCTTCTCGGTGTGATCGGGCTGGGCCGGATAACCGGGCGCCGGCCGGATGCCGCGATATTGCTCGAGAACCAGTTCCTCGCTCGACAGCGCCTCGTCAGGCGCATAGCCCCACAGCTCCTTGCGAACCAGCTGGTGCATGCGCTCGGCAAAGGCCTCCGCCAGGCGGTCCGCCAGTGCCTTGGCGAGGATTGACGAATAATCGTCCTTCTCGGCCTCGAACTTCTTGGTGATCACATCCTCGCCGATGCCGGCGGTGACGACGAAGCCACCAATCCAGTCGGGCTTGGCGCCCTTCGGTGCGAAATAATCCGACAGCGCGATATGGGCGCGGTCGCGGCCCTCGCGCCGCGAAATCTGCTGGCGCAGCGTATGGAACGTGCCAAGGGTCTGTGTCCGCTCGGAATCGGCATAGATTTCGACATCGTCGCCGACCGCATTGGCTGGCCAGAAGCCGACGACCGCCTTGGCTGTGAACCACTTCTCGCCGACGATGCGCTGGAGCATGACCTGCGCGTCCTTGTAGAGGCCGCGCGCGGCTTCGCCGAACTTGTCGTCGTCGAGGATCGCGGGATAGCGGCCCTTCAGCTCCCAGGTCTGGAAGAACGGCGTCCAGTCGATCGCGGTGACCAGATCGGCAAGATCGAAATCCTCGTAGACCCGGGTCCCGATGAAGCTCGGCTCAGGCGGCTGGTAGCCGGTCCAGTCGAGCTTCAGCGCATTGGCGCGCGCATCGGCGAGCTTCATGCGCAGCTTGTTCTGCTCGCCACGCAAATGAGCCTCGGCGATCTTGGCATATTCGGCCCGGATGTCGGCGACATAGGCCGGCTTCTGGTCCTCTGACAACAGGGCGGACGCGACACCCACGGCGCGCGAGGCATCCAGCACATAGACCGTCTGCCCGCGCTCGTAGCTCGGATGGATCTTGACCGCCGTATGGACACGCGAGGTCGTTGCGCCACCGATCAGCAGCGGCACGGAAAAGCCCTGGCGCTCCATCTCGGCCGCCACATGCACCATCTCGTCGAGCGAGGGCGTGATGAGGCCGGAGAGACCGATGATGTCGACCTGGTGCTTGATCGCCTCGTCGAGGATGCGCTGTGCCGGCACCATGACGCCGAGATCGATGACCTCGTAATTGTTGCACTGGAGCACGACGCCGACGATGTTCTTGCCGATGTCGTGGACATCGCCCTTGACGGTCGCCATCAGGATCTTGCCGGCGGCGGGCTTGTCGACCAAGCCCATCTCGCGCTTTTCCTGTTCCAGGAACGGCTGCAGATAGGCGACCGCCTGTTTCATCACGCGGGCAGACTTCACCACCTGCGGCAGGAACATCTTGCCGGCACCGAACAGGTCGCCGACCACGTTCATGCCGCTCATCAGCGGCCCTTCGATTACGTGCAGCGGCCGGACCGATTGCTGGCGCGCCTCTTCGGTGTCCTGCTCGATATATTCGGTGATGCCCTTGACCAGCGAATGGGCGAGACGCTCGGCCACCGGCAATTCGCGCCAGGTGAGGTCCTTCTTGTTTTCCTGCTGGGCGGAGCCATCGCCCTTGAAGCGGGCGGCGGCGTCCACCATCCGCTCGGTCGAATCCGGCCGGCGGTTGAGGATCACATCCTCGCAGAGCTCGCGCAGTTCCGGGTCGATATCGTCATAGACCGGCAAGGCGCCGGCATTGACGATGCCCATGTCCATGCCGACCTTGATGGCGTGGTAGAGGAAGACCGAGTGCATGGCAGCCCGCACCGGCTCGTTGCCGCGGAAGGCGAATGACAGGTTGGAGACGCCGCCGGAGATGTGCGCGTGCGGCAGGTTCTCGCGGATCCACTTGGTCGCATTGATGAAATCGACGCCGTAATTGTTGTGCTCGTCGATGCCGGTGGCAACCGCGAACACGTTCGGATCGAAGATGATGTCCTCGGGCGGGAAGCCGACCTGCTCGGTCAGGATCTTGTAGGCGCGGGCGCAGATCTCGGTCTTGCGCTCGAACGTGTCGGCCTGGCCCTTCTCGTCGAAGGCCATGACAACGACGGCGGCGCCATAGCGGCGCACCTTCAGCGCCTGCTCTATGAACTTCTCCTCGCCCTCCTTCATGGAGATCGAGTTGACGATCGACTTGCCCTGCACGCATTTCAGGCCCGCCTCGATCACCTCCCACTTGGATGAGTCGACCATCACCGGCACGCGGGCAATGTCGGGTTCTGCCGCCATCAGGTTGAGGAAGGTGACCATCGCCTTCTCGGAATCGAGCAGGCCCTCGTCCATGTTGACGTCGATCACCTGTGCGCCGCTCTCCACCTGCTCGCGCGCGACGTCGAGCGCGGCCGTGTAGTCGCCGTTGGTGATCAGCTTCCGGAACTTCGCCGAACCGGTGACGTTCGTTCGCTCGCCGATATTGATGAAGGACGCGACGGGGGTGGTCATACCAATTTTGCTTTCAGGCACGGGCGAGCCAACCCTGGACCCAAAGGCCACGGTAGAAGGGCTCGACAAAAGTGAATCCGGCTTCGGTCAGCAGAGCGACTTCGCGCTCCGCTGACACGGTGTTGAGGCTCGTTGCGACCATGGAGGAGGCGTAGGCAATCATGTCTTCGGGGGCGCCCTTGAAGCGTCCGAACGCGGAATAACGCGCCAGGGCCGCTGCGAAGTCGGGGCCCTCTCTGTCCATGCACCCATCGATGAGCACGAAGGGCGCGCCCGACTTCAGGCGGCGATGGATTTCGCGCAACGTGGAAAGCTTGCTGCCGTCGTCGGGAACGAAATGCAGCACCAGGAAGCAGGTGGCGGCGTCGAAGGGGCCGTCGGGCGCGTCGCTCGCATAGCCTTCGATCAGCGTGATCCGCTGATCCGCGCCCATGGCCGCCAGGCGCTGGCGCGCCATGTCGAGCATCAGCGGAGCCGGGTCGACGCCGGTGAAGCGCCAGCCCGGCCCAACCTCGGCGAATTTCGCCATCTCAATGCCGCCACCGGCACCGACCACCAGCACATGGCCGTCCGCCGACATGGTCTCCATCAGCAGGACACTCGCCATGTCATGGCTGGCGTCATAGCCGGGAATGAACAGGCGCGGCCCCCGCTCATAGGCGGCGACCGCATCGGGATCCTGGAAATGGGCCTGGCTCATGCCGCGAACTCGAACGCCTCCAGCCCCGAGAGGCGGAGCTTGGCGTCGAGCACCGGCACCTTGCGGGGCGCCACGCCCTTCACCGCCTTGGCGATGGCCGCGATATGGTCCGGCGTCGAGCCGCAGCAGCCACCGACAATATTGACCATGCCGGACGTGGCGAACTCGCCGACCATCTCGGCCATCGCCTCGGGGCTCTCGTCATAGAGGCCGAACTCGTTGGGCAGGCCGGCATTCGGATAGGCGCAGACCAGCGTATCCGCGACCCGCGACAGGGTCTGGATATGGGCACGCATCTCCTTGGCGCCGAGCGCGCAGTTCAGCCCGATCGAATAGGGGCTGGCATGGCGGAGCGAGAACCAGAACGCTTCCGTCGTCTGGCCGGACAGCGTGCGGCCTGAGAGATCAGTGATCGTACCGGAGATCATGACCGGCAGGCGGACGTGTCTCTCCTGAAACACCTCCTCGATCGCCACCAGCGCCGCCTTGGCGTTGAGGGTGTCGAAGATGGTCTCGACCAGCATGATGTCGGCGCCGCCATCGATCAGGCCGCGCGCCTCCTCGGCATAGGCCTCGCGGAGCTGGTCGAAGGTGATCGCGCGGAAGCCCGGATTGTTGACGTCCGGCGAGATCGACGCGGTGCGGTTGGTTGGGCCGAAGGCACCGGCGACGAAGCGCCGGCGGCCGTCCTTGGCTTCCGCCGTGCGGGCGGCATTCTTGGCGAGACGCGCACCCTCGTAGTTCAGCTCATAGGCCAGCTCTTCCATGCCGTAATCGGCCTGGGCGATGGAGGTCGACGAGAACGTGTTGGTCTCGACCATGTCGGACCCCGCCTCGAAATATTCGAGGTGGATCGCCTCGATCACGTCCGGCTTGGTCAGGATCAGAAGGTCGTTGTTGCCCTTGAGGTCGTGGGTCCAGTGGGCGAAGCGCTCGCCCCGGAAATCAGATTCCGAAAACTTGTAGCGCTGGATCATCGTGCCCATGGCGCCGTCGAGCACCAGGATGCGCTCGGACGCGGCCTTGGTCAGGGCGGCGAGCACGTCGGCGCCATCGGAATGGCGGTGCGGGAACTGGGTCATGGCGGGCCTCCGGGAAAGGGGCTGGATGTCGAGACGGCTCTATAGATGGCTTTGCGTGAACGGCGGGTGATCAGGCCGCCTCGGCCTTGGCGGCGGCCGCTTCCGGCCGCATGCCGAGGAGATGGCAGACCGCATAGACGAGGTCGGCGCGGTTCATCGTGTAGAAGTGGAACTCGGTGATGCCGCGATCGACCAGGTCGAGCGCCTGCTCGGCGGCAACCGAGGCCGCGATCAGCTTGCGGGTCGCGGGATCGTTCTCCAGACCCTCGAACCGCTTGGCGAGCCAGTCGGGAATGCTCGCGCCGGTGCGCGCGGCAAAGCCCGCCGTCTGCTTGAAGTTCTGCACCGGCACGATGCCCGGCACGATCGGGATGTTGATGCCGGCCGCACGCACGCGGTCGAGATAGCGCAGATAGAGATCGTTATCGAAGAAGAACTGGGTGATGGCGCGGGTCGCGCCCGCATCCACCTTGCGCTTCAGCATCTCGATGTCGCGCTCCACCGAGCCGCTTTCGGGATGCATTTCCGGATAGGCCGAGACCGACACCTCGAAATCGCCGATGGCCTTGATGCCGGCGATCAGTTCGGGCGAGCCCTCATAGCCGCCGGGATGCGACGTATAGGCCGTGCCGACGCCGCCGACCGGGTCGCCACGCAGCGCCACGATGTGGCGCACGCCGGCCGCCCAATAGTCGCGGATGACCTCGTTGACCTGATCCTTGGTGGCGGCCACGCAGGTGAGATGGGCCGCAGGCTTCAGCGCCGTCTCCTTGACGATGCGCGACACGGTCGCATGGGTGCGCTCGCGGGTCGAACCGCCGGCGCCATAGGTCACCGACACGAAGGAGGGATTGAGCGGCGCCAGGCGCTCGACCGATTCCCACAGCGTCTGCTCCATCTCCTCGTTCTTCGGCGGGAAGAACTCGAAGGAGACCTTCAGGCGGGAGGCGGACACATAGCGGCTGGGCCTATAGGCAGAACTGGACATCACACGGCCTCGACTTCAGGAAGACCCGGCAGAGCGGGGGCGTCGGTCACGATGCGGGGATCGCGGCCGACCCAGATGGAAACGGTCAGGTGTTCGGCGCCCTTGGTGTCGGGCGTCAGATTGTGGAAGCCGGCAGGCTCGAGTCCCGCCGCCTGGAACCAGGCCTCGATCGCCTCGCGGGAAAAGCCCAGGCGGCGATGCGCCTGCGTCTCGCGCAGGAACTCGACCTCGTGCGGCGCGAAGTCGACCACCACCAGACGGCCGCCCGGACGCAGCACACGGGCCGCCTCGCGGATGGCGCGCTGGCCATCGTCGAGGAAGTGCAGGACCTGATGGATGATGACGGCGTCATAGGCATCGCGCGGCAGGGCCAGCGCATAAATGTCGCCGGCCCGCACCGAGCAGTGCCGGATGCCGGCCTTGTCGAGCGCGGCGCGCGCCAGTGTCAGCATCTCCGGGCTCGCATCGATGCCGAGACCGCGATCGATATCGGGCGCGAAGAGCTCCAGCATCCGGCCCGTGCCGGTGCCGAGATCGAGAAGCGTGCGCACCGGCCGGCCCGAAAGGGCCTCGCGAACGGCCTTCTCCACCCGCTCCTCGGCGACATGCAAAGCACGCAGACGGCCCCAATCGGCCGCATGGCGGGCGAAGAAGGCCTGCGCCTCCTCCGACCGCTTGGCGCGGACTTCGGCCAGGCGCTCGCGGTCGCTGGCGAGAATGGGATCGGCGGGGTCGACCAGCTTGACCAGGGTCGCGACCGCCCTGCCCGCACCGCCCTCGCTCGCCGCCCGAAAGAAGGCCCAGGACCCCTCTTTCACCCGCTCGACAAGGCCAGCCTCGAGCAGAAGCTTGAGGTGGCGCGAAATGCGGGGCTGGGACTGGCCGAGAATATCCACCATATCGGTGACCGTCAGTTCCGCTTCCACGACCAGCGCCAAGAGGCGCAGACGCGTGGGCTCGCCGACCGCGCGGAGCACCGCGACGGCGTCGTCGAAACCATGGGATCGGACGAGGGATTTGGGGGTCTTCAGCACGGGCTCAACTCACATATAAAGATATCTTTATACGCGCATTGCGATTTCCGCAAGAGCCTTGCGACCCGAAACGCGCGAACCGGCGGCCTCAATGTTCTTGTTTTGATCTCCATGCAATGCTAGCTCTTGAGGCATGGGACGCATCGCACGCCAACTGGATTCGAGCCTTGCCGATCGGCTGAATGCCGGCGGCCTGGAAGCGGCTGCGGCCGAACTGTTCGGCACCAAGACGGCCCATGCCCTCGACCTGTCCTCGGGTCCGGGCGTGGACGAAAAGCGGCGGCGCGGCCGGGGCACGCTGACCAACGCGTCCGGCCGGTTCGAAAAGCAGAGCCGCGAAGGCTTCGACGACGGCTGGAATTCGCTCGACGAACTGCCGGCCTTCGCCACCACCGTCACCGAGGAAAAGGCCAAGCGGATCATCACCCGCAACGAGAGCCCGGATCTCTCCTTCGACCGCTCGATCAATCCCTATCGGGGCTGCGAGCACGGCTGCACCTATTGTTTCGCGAGACCCAGCCACGCCTATATGGGCCTCTCCCCCGGCCTCGACTTCGAGACCAAGCTCTTCGCCAAGCCGAACGCCCCGGAGCTTCTGGAAAAGGAGTTGGCCGAAGCAGGCTACCAGCCGCGCACCATCGCGCTTGGCACCAACACCGATCCCTACCAGCCGATCGAGAAGCAATGGGGCCTGACACGCCGCATCCTCGAAGTGCTGGAACGCGCCAATCATCCGGTCGGCATCGTCACCAAGAACCATCTGGTCACGCGCGATATCGATATCCTCGCCCGCATGGCCGAGAAGGGCCTTGCCAAGGTGGCGCTCTCTGTCACCACGCTCGACCGCAAGCTCGCCCGCTCGATGGAGCCGCGGGCCTCGACGCCGCCGAAGCGCCTGGAGGCGATCCGCATGCTGTCGGAAGCCGGCATCCCGACCGCCGTGCTGGTCGCGCCGATCATTCCGGCCGTCAACGATGCCGAGATCGAGCGCATCCTCGATGCCTGCTGGCACATGGGCGCCCGCGAGGCCGGCTATGTGCTGCTGCGACTGCCGCTGGAAATCCGCGACCTGTTCCGCGAATGGCTGGTGGCCAACAAGCCGGATGCCGCTCGCCATGTGCTGTCACTCGTGCAGGGCACGCGCGGCGGCAAGGATTACGACTCCGCCTATGGTGTCCGGCAGAAAGGCACCGGCCCCTTTGCCTGGATGATCGGCCGCCGCTTCGAGATGGCGATGGAACGGATCGGCTATGGCAAGCGTCGCTTGAGACTGACGACGGACTTGTTCACACCGCCCGCCCGCAAGGGCAAGGCGCCCGCCGAGCAGCTGAACCTGTTCTGAGCTGGCGCGCCGCCTTCACCGAGAGGATCTCACCATGACGGATCGGCCTGCCGCCGCGATTGCGATCATCACCCTTGGCGTCGCCGATGTCGCCCGCGCCACCCGGTTCTACGAGGCGCTGGGTTTCGTCCTTTCCAGGGGCGCGAGCCAGGACACCATCAGCTTCTTCCGCGCGGGTGGCGTCGTGCTTGCCCTGTTCGGGCGGGATGCCCTCGCCCATGACGCGGCGATGGCAACGACCTCAGCCGGCCCCTTCGGCGGCATCACCATCGCCCGCAACCTGCCCTCGCCCGAGGCGGTCGATGCCGCCTTTGCAGAGGCTCTGGCAGCGGGCGCGACGGCCCTCAAGCACCCGGAGAAAGTGTTCTGGGGCGGCTATTCCGGCTATGTCGCTGACCTCGACGGCCACCCGATCGAACTCGCCCACAATCCGTTCTTTCCGCTTGGGCCAGACGGAACGGTCACCCTGCCGGACTGACGCTCGAAGGCCGCTTCAACATCTTGAATCATTTTGGCAACGCCTGCGGCCGAGGATTCAATCTCGCAGAGACATCACGCAAGCAACTGATCGCAAAGCGAAAACAGCTCGCTCTTGAATCAGATTTTTCAGTTGGTCCCGGCCATCGCAACGCGCTTGCAGCTCAGACCCGTTCGGGCGAGATAGCGCCATGGCGCTGATCTGTCCCACCTACATCATCGAGACGCAGGCCGTGGCCCAGGGCCTCGGCCCCGTAGCCGGCATCGACGAGGCAGGCCGCGGTCCATTGGCTGGACCGGTGGTTGCCGCAGCAGTGATCCTCGATCCAGCCGATATCCCCGCTGGCCTCGCCGATTCCAAGATGCTGACGGAAGAACGACGGGAAGAGCTTTACGCTGAGATCATGCAGTCGGCGCTCGCGGTCGCCTGCGCCTCGTCATCACCAGCCCGGATCGACCGGATCAATATCCGTCAGGCGACGCTCTTCGCCATGAGTGCCTGCGTCTCGGCGCTGGCGATCAGGCCCCGCCACGTCCTGGTCGATGGCAAGGATGTGCCGCCGCTGCCGCTCGGCCTGTCCGGCGAGGCGATCGTTGCGGGCGATGCCAAGGTCGTGTCGATCGCAGCCGCCTCGATCATCGCCAAGGTCCACCGCGACCGGCTGATGCGCCGTCTGGCAGAGGCCTACCCGGCCTATGGCTTCGACATCCACAAGGGTTACGGCACCGCCCAGCATCGCGCGGCCATAGCCGAGCACGGCCCGACGCCGGACCACCGCATGACCTTCGGATCGTTGAAGGGGCTCTGAGCGATCAGAGACCGAGCATGGCCTTGATCGTCAGCATGTCGCGCCAGGCCTGCCGCTTGGCGAGTGGGCTGCGCAGCAGATAGGCCGGATGCAGGATCGGCAATGCCGGGATAGTCCTGCCACCGGTGTCGTAGTCGACCGCCCGTCCCCTCGCCCGCATGATTCCCTTGATGCCCAGCAGCGTCTCGGTCGACGGCGCACCGACGCAGACCAGCAGGTCGGGGGCCTTCAGCTCGATCTGGCGCCGGATGAACGGCTCGCAGATGGCGATCTCCTGCGGCGTCGGCGTGCGGTTGCCCGGTGGCCGCCAGGGAATGATGTTGGCGATATAGGCATTGGTCTGCCGATTGAGGCCGACCGCCGCCATCATCCGGTCGAGCAGCTGGCCGGACCGCCCGACGAAGGGCTTGCCCTCCATGTCCTCCTCGCGTCCCGGCGCCTCGCCGACGAACATGATGCGCGCATCGCGGGCACCATCCTCGAACACCGTGCGGGACGCGGTGGTCTTCAGCGCACAGCCGTCGAAGGTTTCCAGTAGCGCCTTCAACTGATCAAGATCGACTGCGGACAGGGCCAGCTCGCGGGCAGCCGACACGGCGGCTTCCGGCGCTGGCGGCGAGCCAACGGCGCTGACCGGGTTTGGCCGCGCTGGGACAGCTGGCCGGCCAGGCTCCGGCCGCTCGGCAAGACGGTCGGACACCCGCTCGGCAACCGCGGCACTGCGCTGGGCCGCATCGGCGCGAGCCTCGGCAAAGCGATCGATCGCCTCCTCGGACAGCGGCACGTCGACGCCGGCATCGCGGTAGAAGACGAGAAGCGCCTCGACGGCTTCGGGGGTGAGCGTTGCGACCATCAGGCCACCATAACGGAAAGGCCGGGACGCTGCGACTCGTCCCGGCCTGCTCTCGACCCCCTGCGACCAAGCGGGGGAGAGGATTGGATGTTCAGCGGCGCGGCATGGCGGCGAGCGCCGGGCCCGGTGTGCGGCCGCCGTCGAGCAGGACCCACTGGTTGGGATCCGTTGCCGCCTGGCGCTTGATGAAGCGGTAGCCCGTCTCGTGCCAGAGCTTCACCTCGTTGGAGAAGTTGTCGAGCACATAGTCGCCGCGATCGGTGACGACGGTCAGGATGGCGTGGCCATCGCCGTTCAGGTCGCGCACCACGGTGATCAGCAGCGATTCCCGGGGAAAACCGAGGGCGATCAGCCGGCGCTTCTTCTCCAGCACCAGATCCTCGCAGTCGCCCTTCCCGTCGACGGGATAGGTCCAGTATTCCTCGACGCCGAAATGGTCCTGGTCGGACACCTGCTCGACTTCGCGGTTGACCTGGAGATTGACGCGGGCGAGCTGGCCAAACGCAGCCGACGACAAGGTCGTCTCACGCGCCGCCGGCGAGCGCAGCCGGCAATCGGCAGCATTTTCCGCGCAGAACTGCACCCAGCCGATCGGCGGGCTGGTGGAGGCACCGGCAACCAGCGAGGCATTGCGCCGCTGCGGCTGAGCGTCAGCCGCACCGATGCCAGCGACCGATGCCGCGAAAGCGAAAACGTAAAACCAGGACGCAAAGCGACGCATGGGTGAAAACCCCTGAACCCGACGATGACTGCCCTGCGACCCGGGGCCATTAATCTCCTGTTAATCTTTCGGCTTCAAGCGCCGCGTTAAGATATCGTTAACGTCTCTTACCAAAGGGTTAATTTGACCCCTCGGTTTTGCGTGAACCTCGGTCCAAGCGACGCGTTGTCATGACGGCTCCAGCGTGCTTTAGAAGCCTGCAAAGGTAGGCGAAGCGCGCGTGGATGCGGGCGCGGGCGCGAGAGGGACTGGCATGGCTGACCATCAGGAACTGCCCGAGCGCGAGGGCATGGACTATGACGTGGTGATCGTCGGCGGCGGCCCGGCGGGCCTGTCGGCGGCCATCCGGCTGAAGCAGATCAATGCCGAACTGACCGTCGTCGTCGTCGAGAAGGGCTCCGAGGTCGGCGCCCACATTCTCTCCGGCGCGGTGATCGATCCCTCGGGCCTCGACAAGCTCTTGCCGGAATGGCGCACCGACCCGGACCGGCCGCTGAAGGTCGAGGTCACCGACGACCGGTTCTATTTCCTTGGCCCCGCCGGCGGCATGCGCCTGCCGAACATGGCCATGCCGAAACTGATGAACAACCACGGCAATTTCATCGGCTCGCTCGGCAATGTCACCAAGTGGCTGGCGGCCCAGGCCGAGGCGCTCGGCGTCGAGATCTATCCGGGCTTTGCCGCGTCCGAAGTCCTGTTCAACGACAAGGGCGAGGTCATCGGCATCGCCACCGGCGACATGGGCGTTGCCCGTGACGGCACGATCACCGACCGGTTCACGCGCGGCATGGAGCTTCGCGGCAAATACACCCTGTTCGCCGAAGGCGCGCGCGGCCACCTGAGCAAGCAGCTCATCGCGCGCTTCAAGCTCGACGAGGGCAAGGAGCCGGCGAAGTTCGGCATCGGCCTGAAGGAGATCTGGCAGGTCGCGCCGGAGAACCACAAGCCGGGCCTCGTCCAGCACTCGTTCGGCTGGCCGCTCGACATGAAGACCGGCGGCGGCTCGTTCCTCTATCACGCCGACGATGGCCTGGTTTACGTCGGCTTCGTTGTCCACCTGAACTACGAGAACCCGACGCTCTCGCCCTTCGACGAGTTCCAGCGGTTCAAGCAGCACCCGTTCATCCGCCCGACGCTGGAAGGCGGCAAGCGGCTGAGCTATGGCGCCCGCGCCATCACCGAAGGCGGCTGGCAGTCCGTGCCGAAGCTCACCTTCCCCGGCGGCGCGCTGATCGGCTGCGCGGCTGGCTTCGTCAACGTGCCGCGCATCAAGGGCTCCCACAATGCGGTGCTCTCCGGCATGCTGGCGGCAGAAAAGCTCGCCGAGGCGCTGGACGACGGCCGCGCCCATGATGAGCCGCTGGCCTACGAGCTCGCCTGGCGTTCCAGCGCCATCGGTCAGGACCTCTACAAGGTGCGCAACGTCAAGCCGCTCTGGTCGAAGCTCGGCACGATCGGCGGTGTCATGCTGGGCGGCATCGACATGTGGACCAACGAGCTGTTCGGCTTCTCGTTCTTCGGCACGCTGAAGCACGGCAAGCCGGATTCAGCCACGCTGAAGCCGATCGCCGACGTGAAGCCGATTGTCTATCCCAAGCCCGACGGCGTCATTTCCTTCGACAAGCTGTCGAGCGTCTTCGTCTCGAACACCAATCACGAGGAGGATCAGCCGATCCACCTCACGCTCAAGGACCCCTCGGTCCCGATCGCCAAGAACCTGCCGCTCTATGGCGAACCGGCCAGGCTCTATTGCCCGGCTGGCGTCTACGAGGTGGTCTATGCCGATGCGGTTGCGAAGACAGACCCGAAATTCGTGATCAACGCGCAGAACTGCGTCCACTGCAAAACCTGCGACATCAAGGACCCCGCCCAGAACATCAATTGGGTGACGCCGGAAGGCGGCGGCGGCCCGAATTATCCGGGGATGTGAACGGTCATAAAAAAGGGCGCCTCGGGCGCCCTTTTTCTTGCTCAATTCAACCTCACCGCGGCGGTGGGAACTTCTCGAAGGCCGGCACCCCCTCGGGGAACTGGTGAAACGGCTGCGCCTCCGACGTGTAGAACACGACCTGCGGGCCGCCGAACACGGACGGGTCGTCGAGCCCGCCAACCTTCAGGATCACTGCATTGGGGCGGCGCGGACTGCGGGTGGCCAGATGCGTTCCGCAGGTGGCGCAGAACTCGCGGGTCACCGGATTTTCGAGATCGGGACGGCTGAACTGAGCAGGTTCGCCCTTCACATAGCGATAGCCCTCGACCGGCACGGCCATGAAATAGTTTTCCGCGCCGCCGGCGATCTTCTGGCATTCGCGGCAATGGCATTGGCCGCGAAACATGGGTTCGCCTTCGACCTCGTAGCGTAGCGCACCGCAATAGCATCCGCCCGTCAGCATGACCGCTCTCCCTCCGCATCGGGCCGCGAGGCTAGAGCGGGTCGGATCGCGTGGCGAGAGGCCCTGACCGAAAGGCAGAGATCCGGTGGGGAACTGGCGGTGAAGGCGTCTAGCGCCCCACCCGGTGCAGCACGGCGGTGTGGCCGTTGCGGCAGGACGTCTTGATCCGGTCGCGCGTCTCCAGCGTGACGGTGCAGCGCGTATCGGAGGTCGTGCGCCCATCGGCGCAGATGCCCTGGAAGCGGATATTGGCCGTGAGGCCATTCACCTGGCCGCCGCCGCGCGTGCCGCAACTGGACGCCGTGCGGGTGGTGAACACCTCGCGCGCCTCGATCTGGTGGCCCGAGACGCGAATCTCCACCCCGGCCCGCCCGCCGGGCTGGCTTGCCCATTGGCCGGCGAAATCGGTGGAACGGCGCTCGGCTGCTCGCGGCTGCGCAAGCGCCGGTACGGTGGCGATCAGGAGGGTGGCGAGGGCGAGGCGGTACAGCATGGCGCCATCCTTCCGGGGGAGTTGCGGCGAATCCGTGGCCTTCATCTTATCAAGCTTTGACCCATGCGCGCGACGCGCCTGCCGCCGCATACCTGCGTGTCGGGCAAAGTTCCGTCTCGCGGATGTCGTCATGCGGAACCTATCTGTGTTGCCCGGCGTTCCGCTGGAAGGCCTTGAAGGAGACCCCCGATGATCCGCACCGCAAACGCCCTCTGGACCGGCACCGGCCGCGACGGCAAGGGCCAGATCTCCACCCAGTCCGGCGTCCTTGACGGCTCGCCCTACGGCTTCAACACGCGCTTCGAGAACGAGAAGGGCACCAATCCCGAGGAACTGATCGCGGCTGCCCATGCCGGCTGCTTCACCATGGCGCTCGCCTTCGCGCTGCAGGCCGCGGGCTTCACCGCCACCGAGCTGAAGACCGACTGCGCCATCACGCTCGACAAGGAAGGCTCCGGCTTCAAGGTGTCGAAATCGGCGCTCACGCTCACCGCCACCGTTCCGGGCATCGAGAAGGAGAAGTTCGGCGAGATCGCCGCCGGCGCCAAGGCCGGTTGCCCGATCTCCAAACTTCTGAATGCCGAAATCAGCCTCGACTGGACGCTCGCCTGACTGCACTTCGCGAACCCGAAGGGGCCGTGATGACAGCGGGTCAGATTATTCTGCAATAGAGGCGTTGCGTTGACCGGTCCCTTACGTTTGGTCAGATAGGGTGGCGGGATCGCAAACCGCCGCCCCGAGCGCCATGGCCGACGATTTCGCCCTCGCCTACCGCAAGAACCGCACCTCCGGCACCGCCGCGCGCAGTTCGGGGGTCTCGCTGCCTTGGCCCATCCTGGCCCTCGTCGGCCTGGTGCTGGGTGCGCTTGGCGCGGCAGCCGCCGGCTTCTCGCCTCTCGGCCTCTTCAGCCTCGGCCAGCCAGCATCACGTGGCGCCGCCGTGGCCACATCGGCAGCCGAAGGCCCGCGCGTCATCTCCATGGTCCCGGGCGTCAAGGTCACCGCGACTGGCAGCGCCTTCGGACCAAACCTGATGAGCAACCAGCAATTGCGCCAGGTCTATCTGCCGGTTGGACCGGTCCTTCTGCGGTTCGAGAGCAGCTTCATCGAGATCGACGGACCGAAGCTCTATCCGCCGCCGCTCGGCACGCAGCGCCAGGAGCGGCGCATCCTCGATCACGCGATGGTGCTCGGCAACATGCTGCGCCCGCTTGGCTATACGCCCTGCGACCTGCATCTCCGCTACGTCGCGGCCGCCAACATCAACCTGTTCATCGGCGGGTTCATGGCGCAACGCACCCCGATACAGACCGATGCTGCGCCCAACACCACCTTCTGGCAGCGGCCCGAGACAAGCAGCGTCCGGCGCGTTGTCCAGGAGCTCGCCGAGCGCGGAGCCATCGGCCTGGCCGATTTCGGCCGCGACACGTCGCCGGAAGTCAAAGGCCTGTTTCAGGGCATCCGGCAGGTCCAACCGGCCTGCGGCTGACTGCCGCGCTTTCGCCGGATTTGGCGCCGCTTATATGATGGTCGTTATCGTGAAGGCGCCGATGGAGGATTCGATGTCGCCCCTGCTGGTCGGAACTGTCATCGCCGTCGCGCTTGCGGCCTCCTATGCACTGCTGCGCCGGGCCGTGCTGCAGGCCCATCAGCCCGTGCGGGCTGAAATCCAGGTCCGCCGCCTGCGCCGCGATCCCGTCACCGGCGAATACCGCCCCATGTGACGCCGCGGTCGCCGCATCCGCGGTTGACCCCTTCACGGCCTGTCCTTATTGCTCGGCGCGCCCTAACACCCAAGGCGCCCGTCCGATGTTGCATACCGACCTGCCGGCCCACATGCGGCCAGACCGCTCGTTCCAGGGCCTGATCCTGGCGCTCCAGACCTTCTGGGCCGACAAGGGCTGCGTCATTCTCCAGCCATACGACATGGAAGTGGGCGCGGGCACGTTCCATCCCGGCACGACACTGCGCGCGCTGGGCCCCAAGCCCTGGAAGGCCGCCTATGTGCAGCCTTCCCGCCGCCCCAAGGATGGGCGCTACGGCGAGAACCCCAACCGCCTGCAGCACTATTACCAGTTCCAGGTGATCCTGAAGCCGAACCCGCCCAATCTGCAGGAGCTCTATCTCGGCTCGCTGGAGGCCATCGGCCTCGACCAGAAGGTCCACGACGTGCGCTTCGTCGAGGATGACTGGGAAAGCCCGACGCTAGGCGCCTGGGGCCTTGGCTGGGAATGCTGGTGCGACGGCATGGAAGTCTCGCAGTTCACCTACTTCCAGCAGGTGGCGGGTTTCGAATGCGCGCCGGTCGCCGGCGAACTGACCTATGGCCTGGAGCGCCTCGCCTGCTACCTGCAGGGCGTCGACAGCATCATGGAACTGAACTTCAACGGACGCGAGGGCGCCGAGAAGGTGACCTATCGCGATGTGTTCCTGCAGGCCGAGCAGGAATATTCGCGGCACAATTTCGAACATGCCGACACCGCCATGCTGTTTGAGCAGTTCAAGATGGCCGAGGGCGCATGCCGGAAATATCTGGCGGCCGGTGCACCGGCGAATGATGGCGGACGTCATCTCATGGTGCTGCCGGCCTATGACCAGTGCATCAAGGCCAGCCACACATTCAACCTGCTCGATGCCCGCGGCGTCATCTCGGTCACCGAGCGGCAGAGCTACATCCTCCGGGTGCGCGAGCTGGCCAAGGCCTGCGGCGCCGCCTGGCTGCAGACCGAAGCTGGAGGCGCTGCCGCATGACCCTTACCCGTCGCACCCTTGCCGCTGCGTTGTTTCTCGCCGCCGCACCCGCCATGGCCCAGCAGGCCGCCGGCCCCGATCCGGTCGCAGCGCTGCGCGCTTTCTACGCCAAGCCGGAACGTGCTCCGGCGGAGCCGTTCATGTCGCAGCGCCTGCGGCGTCTCTACGAAGCGCAGAAGCGCCGCAGCGCCACGGCAGAGGGACCCTTGTCCGGTCTGGACTTCGGCTTCGACTGCGGTTGTCAGGACCATGACGATAACTACCGGACCCGGAACCGCTACCGCCTCGTCTCCCGCGACGAGCGGAAAGCGAAGGTGACCGTCACCGTGAAGCTCTTTGCGGACCAACCGGAGACCCAGGACATCACCTTCGACCTCGCGCTGCAGAACGGCCGCTGGTTGATCGACGACGTCTCGGGGGCAAGCGGCGACATCTCCTGGGTCCTGTCGCGCCTGCTGCAGATGCGAGGCTGAAGGCGACGATCGCGGCGCCGGTGCCGCACTGAAATCCCGGGCCGCCCAGCGGCCTACCCGCCCTCGTAAGGGGCTGGCGAAGAGACCAAAACCCATGCCCGATCTTCTGATTGAACTCTTCGGCGAGGAAATCCCGGCCCGCATGCAGGCCGATGCCGCGGCCCACCTGCAGAAGGCCGTGACCCAGGCGCTGGTCGATCGCGGCTGCCTCTATGAGGGCGCCCGCGCGCTGGTCACCCCGCGCCGCCTGGCCCTCTCGGTCCACGGCCTGCCGGTGGCAACCCCCGACATCAAGGAAGAGCGCAAGGGCCCGCGGAACAACGCCCCGATGCCAGCCGTTCACGGCTTCTTCAAATCACTAGGAATTCCGCCCCAAGGCTTCGCTCACGCTGATACGCTTCTGCCGGGCGGTAGCGTGGTTCTCGGTGAAATCACGGTAGAGTTGCGTGGTTCCGGAGCAGACGCTGTCTTCTTTGCAATCCGCAATAAGCCGGGCCGCCCGACCGCTGAGGTCATTGCCGAGATCGTGCCGGCTGTGGTGCGCGCCTTCCCCTGGCCGAAATCCATGCGCTGGGGCGCGGCCTCGGTCTCGACGAGTTCGCTCCGCTGGGTGCGCCCGCTCCATTCCATCGTCTGCACCTTCGGCCCTGAGACCGAGGAGCCGGAGGTGATCGCCTTCGACATCGACGGCATCGTCTCGGGCAACGCAACCCGCGGCCACCGCTTCATGGCGCCGGACGCCATCCGGGTGAAGCGGATGGACGATTATATCGACAGCCTCGAGCGCGCGAAGGTCGTCGCCGACCCGGAGGAGCGCAAGCGCCGCATCCTCCACGACGCAAAGACCCTTTGCTTCGCGCAGGGGCTGGAACTGGTCGAGGACGAGGGCCTGCTGAATGAGGTCGCCGGCCTCGTCGAATGGCCGGTGGTCCTCATCGGCTCCTTCGAGGAAGCCTTCCTCGCGATCCCCGACGAGGTCATCCGCGCCACCATCCGCGCCAACCAGAAATGCTTCGTCGTCCGCGATCCGAAGACCGGGCGCCTCGCCAACCGCTTCGTGCTGACCGCCAATCTGGAAGCGGCTGACGGCGGCAAGGCGATTGTCGCCGGCAATGAGCGGGTGATCCGCGCCAGGCTCTCGGACGCGCTCTATTTCTACGAGACCGACCAGAAGCCGCTGCCGGACTTCGAGACCTTCCCGACGCCGCTCGACCAGCGCATGGCGAAGTTGCGCGCGCTCAACGTCGTGTTCCACGAGAAGCTGGGAACCCAGGGGGCCCGCGTCGACCGCATCAAGGCACTGGCGCGCCACATCGCGCCGCTCGTGGGTGCTGATCCGGATCTGGCCGAACGCGCGGCCGAGCTCGCCAAGGCCGATCTCATGACCGAGGTCGTCGGCGAATTCCCCGAGGTTCAGGGCCTGATGGGCCGGAAATATGCGGTGCTGCAGGGCGAGCCCGAGAGCGTGGCCGCCGCCATCGAGGATCACTACAAGCCGCAGGGCCCGAGCGACCGCGTGCCGACCGACAAGGTGGCGGTTGCCGTGGCGCTGGCGGACAAACTGGATGTGCTGGTTGGGTTCTGGCGTATCGATGAGAAGCCGACGGGGTCGAAGGATCCGTTCGCGCTGAGGCGTGCGGCTTTGGGCGTGATCCGCCTGCTGGTCGATAATGGCCTGACATTCCGCCTGACAGCGTTGGACGGCTTTTCGGCCGACCTCCTCTCCTTCTTCCACGACCGCCTGAAGGTCCTGCTCCGCGACCAGGGCCAGCGTCACGATCTCGTCGATGCCGTGCTCGGCTCCGGCGAGGGCAATGATGACCTGCTGCTCGTCGTCCGCCGCGTCGAGGCGCTGGCTGCCCTGCTCGCCACCGACGACGGGAAGAACCTGCTCGCCGGCACCAAGCGCGCCATGAACATCCTGCGCATCGAGGAGAAGAAGGACGGCCGCACCTATTCCGGTGCGCCGGACGCCGCCCTCATCCATGCGGGCCTGCCGGAGGAGCGCGCGCTCTACGGCCTGCTGCAATCGGCAACGGCGCATGCCCGCGATCACGTGGCGAAGGAAGATTTCGCCGGCGCGATGAAGGCGCTCGCCGAACTCCGCCCGGCCGTCGATGCCTTCTTCGACAAGGTGACGGTCAATGCCGAGGATGCGGCTGTGCGCGAGAACCGGCTGAAGCTGCTGGCCGAACTGCGCGCGGCGACGGCAACGGTGGCCGACTTCGCCAAGATCGAGGGCTAGGAAAACGTCCTTCGAGGCTCGCTTCGCTCGCACCTCAGGATGAGGTGAGGAGAGAGGCGGACAGAAACGGGGTCCGACCGCTCGCGCCGCCCTATCCGTTCCTCATCCTGAGGTGCGAGCGAAGCGAGCCTCGAAGGACCAATTTGAGGTCACCCGAACGACGGGCCAGACGGCAGCGCCTAGACGAGCGCCGCTCCGCCCCTCAGCACAGCCTCGGCCGCGTCCGTCGGCTTGCCCTCGCCGTCCTGCAGAACCAGCCCCGGCAGGATCGACACCGGCGCGCGCGAGCCCTTGGTCCCCGTGACAATGAGACGGACCGCGGCGGCACCGGGCTTCGGATGGATCGGCGTCAGCTGGATGCCGCCGAACCTTCCGCTCATGGCGGAAAGCAGCGCCTCCGGCTGGTCGGCACGGTGGATCATGGTCAGCGTGCCGCCGGGCCTGAGCACCGCCACCGCCGTGCGCAGGAAGGCACCGATCAGCCCTTCATCCGCCGAATGGGCTTCGCGCCGCCCAGCCTGCGGCGAGGCGCGGTGGCGGGCGACATCATGAAAGGGCGGGTTGGTCATCACCCGGTCGACGGCGCCGAGAAGCAGCCCGGCTCGCTCGCGCATCGGGCCACGGGCGCGTGCATCCATCACGATCACCCGCGTGCGGTTGCCCACCCCGTTCAGCCCGGCATTGCGCTCGGCAAGGGCCGCCAGCCCTGGATCGATTTCAACCAAGGTGAGATAGCCAACCGCCACCCGCGCCGCGAGACAGAAGGCCGCTGTTCCAACGCCTGCGCCGAGGTCGAGCACCCGGTCGCCAGGCACGGCTGGAACCGCTGCGGCGAGCAGCACCGCATCATGGCCGGCGCGATGGCCCTGGCGGGGCTGCAGCAGCGTGACACGGCCGCCAAGGACGGCGTCCTTCGTCGTGTCGGAAAGGGCGGTCTCCTCGTCCATGCTGAAACCATGCCACGGAACGGCCCGCGCGCCCATGCGCAGGGTCAAGCCCTGAGGCAGTTTCCGGCCAGGTGTGGCTATTGCATCGGCCGCAGCTCATCGCCGAGCCCGGCATCGATGAGCAGGCGGCGGGTGCTCTCTGCCCTGTCGTCCGGCACCAGAATGCGGATCGGGAAGGCGACGATCCCCGCCTCCAGCGCCGAGATGTGGCGGTCGGCCACCACGAAGGGAATGCCCGCGCTGGTCAGCAGCGCCTCGACGGCCGAGATCAGAACCGGGTCCGGTGTGCGGATGATTTCCCTCAAATTGCGTGGCTCCTCGCGCGAATGCGACTTTTCGTGACGCTGCAATGGCTTGAGAACCTAGCACCTTCTTTCTATGGTCCGCCCGGTAATCCCCGCTGACCGGAGCATGGTGTGGCAGTCGTCGTCCCGTTCGAAAAGGAAACCGCGTCCATCGAGGCCATGGTGCGCGCCACCAAGGCCGACATGGAACGCGTCAACGCGATGATCCTGTCGCGCACCGGCTCCGAGGTCACCATGATCCCGGAAGTGGCGAACCACCTGATCTCGTCGGGCGGCAAGCGGCTTCGCCCCATGCTGACGCTCGCGACAGCGGCGCTGGCCGGCTATCATGGCGACGGCCATGTGAAGCTCGCCGCGGCGGTTGAGTTCATGCACACCGCCACCCTCCTGCACGATGATGTGGTCGACGAGAGCGACATGCGCCGCGGCAAGCCGGCGGCCCGCATGGTCTGGGGCAACGAGGCCTCCGTGCTGGTCGGCGACTTCCTGCTCGGCCAGGCCTTCAAGATGATGGTCGAGGTCGGCTCGATGCGCGCGCTCGACATTCTCGCCACCGCCGCAGCCGTCATCGCCGAGGGCGAGGTGGCCCAGCTTGCCGCCGCCAAGAACACCGCCACCACCGAGGACGAATATCTCACCGTCATCAAGGGCAAGACGGCCGAGCTGTTCGCTGCTGCCTGCGAAGTCGGCCCGGTGATTGCCGACCGTCCCAAGGCCGAACAGGCCGCCGCCCGCGCCTATGGCATGAATCTCGGCATCGCCTTCCAGCTGGTCGACGATGCGCTCGACTATGGCGGCAAGGCGCAGAAACTCGGCAAGAATGTCGGCGACGATTTCCGCGAGGGCAAGATCACCCTGCCGGTGCTGCTGGCCTTCCGGCGCGGGACCGAACAGGAGCGCCTGTTCTGGAAGCGGACCCTGGTGGAAAGCACCATCGAGGACGGCGATCTCGAGACGGCCATCGGCCTGATGACCAAGCACAGTGCGCTGGCCGACACGGTGGAGCGCGCCCGCCACTATGGCGACAAGGCCAATGATGCGCTGGCCCTGTTCCCCGACGGCGCGATGAAACACGCGCTGATGGAAGCTGTCGCCTTCTGCATCGCCCGGGCGCACTGAGCATGGCCGAGGCTGGCGGGGCGCTGGTCCTGTTTTCTGGCGGCCAGGATTCGGCGACCTGCCTCGCCTGGGCGCTCGACCGGTTCGACCATGTGGAGACGCTGGGCTTCGACTATGGCCAGCGCCATCTGGTGGAGCTGGCCTGCCGCGCCGCGATCCGCGATGGCCTGCCGACGATCCGGCATGGCTGGGAGCAGCGGCTCGGCCCCGATCACACGCTGAACCTCGCCGCCCTCGGCGAAGTGTCGAACACCGCGCTGACCCGCGACATGGCGATCGAGATGGGCGAGAGTGGCCTGCCCAACACGTTCGTGCCCGGCCGCAATATCGTGTTCCTCACCTTCGCCGCGGCGCTCGCCTATCGGCGTGGCCTGAAGCACATCGTCGCCGGCATGTGCGAGACCGATTATTCCGGCTATCCCGACTGCCGCGACGACACGATCAAGGCGCTTCAGGTGGCGCTCAATCTCGGCATGGACAAGCGCTTCGTGCTGCACACGCCGCTGATGTGGATCGACAAGGCGGCAACCTGGCGGCTTGCCGAAGATCTCGGTGGCAAGCCGCTGGTGGACCTCATCGTCGAGCAGTCGCATTCCTGCTATCTCGGCGACCGCGCCCACCACCACGACTGGGGCTTCGGCTGTGGCACCTGCCCCGCCTGCCAGCTGCGCGCGGACGGCTGGCGGCGCTATGTGGCTGAACCCGTCGCCTAACCCAGCATGGTCGACTTGATCCACCAGTCCGGATGGACAGCACGGATCTGCTGCGCGGCCGCGGCGCTCGCCCGGCACGTGTCGAACAGCCCGAACACCGTCGCGCCCGATCCCGACATCCGCGCCAACCGGCATCCGGGCGCCTGACGCAGCAGGCCGAGCGCCTCTCCGATCACCGGAGCAAGGGCGATCGCCGGCGGTTCGAGATCGTTGCGGGTGCCGACCAGCAGCGTCACGAGGTCTGCGCGACGCCGTGCGAGGGAGGAGGATTCCAGCGCGTGGCGCTCCAGGCGCGCAGCCGGATCGGCTGGGCATTCGCGGCCCGGTTCCAAGGCCAGCTTGCGGAACACGTCCGGCGTCGGCACAGCGACCCGTGGATTGATCATCAGCGCCGGCAGGCTCGGAAGATCGATCGCCTGACCAAGGTCCGCGCCCGTGCCACGCATCATCCGGGTGCGCGGGTCGAGGCAGACAGGCACATCCGAACCGGTGAGCCGCGCGGCTTCCATGACGCGGGGATCGTCGAGGGACAGCCGTCCCGCCTCGGCGAGCAGCCGCAAGGCCGCCGCTGCATCCGAGGAACCGCCGCCAAGCCCCGCCGCAACCGGCAGCCGCTTGGTCAGCGTGAACAGGCCACGCGGCAGATCTGGCACGCGATGGGCAAGAAGATGCGCCGCCTTCAGCACGAGATTGTCGGCATCGGGCCCCGCTGCCGCGGCAGCCGGCCCCTTCACGATCAGCGCGAAGTCGGTGCCACCGGGGGCGAAGCTCAGATCGTCGCCAGTCCGGGCGAAGACGACCAGGCTTTCGAGATCATGATAGCCATCGCTCCGACGCCGCCTCACCGCCAGCGTCAGATTGACCTTGGCCGGCGCGAAGGCATCACGCAGCATCGCCTGCCGTCAGTTCGGCGATGATTGCGGCTGAGCCTGGCCCGTGGTCCGGCTGCCGGCGAGCGGCGATTCCTTCAGGCCATTGGCGATCTTGTCGAGGATGCGCGGCAGGTCGGTCGGCTCGGGCTTCAGATCGCGCGCATGGTTCCACTGGAACTGCGCATCGAGCGTGCGGCCAACGCGCCAATAGGCATCGCCGAGATGATCATTGAGCACCGGATCCTCCGGCTTGAGTTCGATCGCGCGCTCAAGCTCGGTCACCGCTTCCTCGAACCGTCCCAGCCGATAATAGGCCCAGCCGAGGCTGTCGACGATGTAGCCGTCCTCCGGCGTCAGTTCGACGGCCTTGCGCACCAGCGCCAAGCCCTCCTCGAGATTGATGCCCTGGTCGACCCACGAATAGCCGAGATAGTTCAGCACCTGGGCACGCCCGCGCGCATTGTTCTCGGGCACCAATTCCATCGCCTTCCTCAGGTCGGCTTCGGCCTTGGCCCATTGCTGCGAGCGCTCGTAGGAAATGCCGCGGAAATAGAAATAGATCCAATGCTGCCGGTCGGGATTGGGGATCAGCGCCAGCGCCTTGGTGTAGACATCGGCGGCCTCGGCGAAGATCTTGCGGCCCCGCAGGATGTTGCCGAGGGCCTGGAGCGCTTCCAGATCGTCAGGCTTGGCGGCAATCAGCGCCGTCAGGGACTTGCGGGCTTCGTCCGTCTCTTCCAGCAGGTCGAGGTTCAGCGCCCGCTGCACCTGGGCATTGCGATAGACCGGCGACGTGTTCGGGATCATGTCGAACACGGCAATGGCGCGGCGCGGCAGCTTCAGGAACTCGTAGAGATCGGCGAGCGACAGGATGGCGAGCTCGTGCTCCGGCTCGATCCAGCGGGCAAGCTGCAGATAGATGAGGGCCAGGTCCTCACCACCCTGGCGCGACAGCGCGGAGCCGAGGCCGTAGAGCACTTCGGCGACACCCTGCTGGCTGGTGCGCACCATCGGCGGCAGCGTCGCATTCGCCTCGCGCAGGCGCCGCTCGGCATCCTGGACGATCGGGTGGTTAGGAATGACCTTGCCATAGGCCGAATAGATCTTGAGGGCTTCCTCGGCGTTCTTTGCCCGCGAGGTCCAGCGGCCATAGGCATCGACAATGCGCAGGATGGTCGAATCCAGGCGATAGGCCTCCTCCAGCCGGCGGCCGGCATCGGGCCGGCGGCCGGCCGCGTCGAGGATCAGGCCGGCATGGAACTGCTTGAACAGGTTGAACCAGTCGGCGCCCACCAGACGATCGACCACTTTCACGGCCTCGGTGGAATCGCCGGACCCCATATAGGACCAGCCCAGCAGAAGGGTGGAGGTCAGGTCGGCATTGGCGCGCGGCGCCGCGTTCAGATGGGTGCGGGCCGCCTGGTACTGGCGCGTCTTCAGCGCCTTCACAGCCAGCGTCAGGCGCGCCAGGCGGTGCTGACGGTCAACCTGGATCAAGCGCTCGGCGAGCGGCGCGGCCTCGTCGATATTGCCATCGGCGAGCGTCGTGACGAAGGCGCGCTCGAGGATTTCGGCGTTGCGCGGGTCCTGACGCAAGGCAGCGCGCCAGAACACCGAGGAAGCCGCAGTGTCGCGCGCATTGGCCGCCAGACGGGCAGCCAGCACATTGCCATAGACCGATGTGCGCAGCGCATCCCGGAACAGCGGGGTCGCGCCAAGCGGCTGGTAGGTGGTCGGAGGGGCCGCGGACGCCGCCGGCATGCCACTAACCACGGCCAGGACAAGGGCTGAGGCGCGAAGGAAGGTCTTGAAGGTCACTGTCGCTCTTTCGTCATCACGACCGGAAGGCGGCCCTTCGCTGCAACCAGCGCCGGCAAGCCCAAATCATCTGACCACATTGCCCTCAGAAGGGGGTGATCCGCAAGGCGACCATGGTTTCGGAAAGCGGCGAGGACGTGGCAACGGCTGCCCAACTTGTCGGCATCTCCGGCCGGCGCAACGGTGCAAAGCTTGAATGTCGGGGCTCCAGCCGATAGGTGCAGCCAGCACCGTTTCAGGAACTGCACGCCATGGCCTCACCCGCCCCCTCGCCGGCCGACGACCTGGTCACCATCCGCGATCTCGTGCGCTACGGCGTCAGCCGCTTCAATGCGGCCAGGCTCACCTATGGCCATGGCACGGCAACCGCCGTCGACGAGGCAGCCTTCATGGTGCTGGAGAGCCTGTCGCTGCCGGTGGACGAACTGGCGCCCTGGCTCGAGGCACGGCTGACCTTCGCGGAACGCGGCAAGATCATCGACCTGTTCGAACAGCGGATCGCCACCCGCAAGCCGGCGCCCTATCTGCTCGGCAAGGCCTATATCCAGGGCATACCGTTCCGCGTCGACGAGCGTGTGATCATCCCGCGCTCCTATCTTGGCGAATTGCTGCTCGGTGGCACGCTCGGCCAGGACGGTCTCGGTCTGATCCCGGATCCCTTCGCCATCACCTCGGCGCTTGATCTCTGCACCGGCTCCGGCTGCCTAGCGATCCTCGCAGCCATGTGCTTTCCGGAAGCGGCCGTCGATGCGGTCGACCTGTCGTCCGATGCGCTCGACGTCGCGAAGCTGAACGTGGCCGATCACCACATGGAGGAGCGCGTGCGCCTCGAGCACGGCGACCTGTTCGAGCCGCTTGCCGGACGCCGCTATGACCTGATCATCGCCAACCCGCCTTATGTGGCCGCCGCCGAGGTTGCCGCCTTCCCGCCGGAATATCAGAGCGAGCCCGTGCTCGCGCACCATGGCGGGCCCGACGGCCTCGACACGGTGCGCCGCATCCTGGCCCAGGCCGGCACCTATCTGAACGCGAATGGCGGCCTGCTCTGCGAGATCGGCACGGGGCGTGATCTGATCGAGCAGGAATTCCCCAACGTGCCGTTCCTCTGGATCGATACGGAAGCCAGCGACGGCGAGGTGTTCTGGCTGAATGCGCGAGATCTCGGCCTGCAGGCCTGACGATCAGCGGCACATATAGGTCGAGCGCACCGGATTTCCGTAGGCGTCGAAGACCCAATGGCGGTGCATGCAGACCCTTGGACCGCCCCGGTCGACAACAGTCGATCCGAACCGGGCGCGGTGGCTCATAACGGCCATTGACCCATAGTCTCCAGAGCGAAGCCCGGCACCGCGGAAGCCGGTCCCATGGAAACCGCCGCCATGAAACCCGCTGCTATGAAACCCGCCGCCGTGAAACCCGCCGCCGCGACCAAAGCCGCGCGCGTCCGCGCTCGAGGCGCTGCCCAAGGCGATAGCTGCAACCGCGAGGGCCGCGAATGCGCTTGACCGGATCATGATCGTCTCCAGGGTAAGGGACGGGCCTCGTTGCCCGTTCAGCCATAGGTCGATCGATCAAGGCGCAAGGTTCAAGCCGACGAGGGCCTAAGCCTCACCGGCCAGGGCATCCAGCCTCTCGCCGTCCAGCCGGTAGAAGATCGCTGGCCGGACCTTCATGCCCATCCGCTCGTAGAAGCGCTGCGCACCCTCGTTCTGCGGTTCTGCGGTGAGGTCCAGGCGATGGATCCCGCGAGCCCGGGCATGTGCCGCCAGGAAGCGCAGAAGCGCCTCGCCGATCCCGCCGCCACGCGCTGTCTCGACGACAAACAGGTCCTTGAGAAACAAGACTCCGCCCAGCCGGCGGCCCGGGTGGATCAGCGCGAAGAAGGCGATGCCCACTGGCAGACCATCACGCCGCGCCAGCACGATCTGCGTGGCGAGATCGGGGTCGGTCTCGATGCGGCGGAGCATCGCTGTGACATCCTCGGCGCTGCTCGGCTCCAGATGCGGATTGTAGTACCGGTCCATCGCCTGGTTCATCCAGACGATGTCGGCATGGTCGGCCGGGCCGCAGAGGTGGATGTCGATGGGTGTCTGCGGGCTCATGGGCGTCCTTGATCGCGTCAGAACGACGCGACCGCCATCAAGCCCTCAAGGCACCGTCAATTCCAATTCAACGCTCTGACGCTATCCATCAGCCGGGCTGCTGGACGGCGGAGAGAGCTCTCCGCCGAGCACCCGATCAGCGCGAGAACTTCTTGTACTGGATGCGCTTCGGGATCGTTGAATCGGTGCCGAGGCGCCGCTTCTTGTCTTCTTCGTAATCAGCGAAATTGCCCTCGAACCACTCGACATGGCTGTCGCCCTCGAAGGCGAGGATGTGGGTCGCGATGCGGTCGAGGAACATGCGGTCATGGCTGATGACCACGGCGCAGCCGGCATAATCCTCAAGTGCTTCCTCGAGCGCGCGCAGCGTCTCGACGTCGAGATCGTTGGTCGGCTCGTCGAGCAGCAGGACATTGGCGCCGCGCTGCAGGATCTTGGCGAGATGGACGCGGTTGCGCTCACCGCCGGAGAGCTGGCCGACCTTCTTCTGCTGGTCGCCGCCCTTGAAGTTGAAGGCGCCGCAATAGGCGCGCGCGTTGATCTCGCGCTTGCCGAGATAGAGGATGTCGTTGCCGCCCGAGATTTCCTCATAGACCGTCTTGGTATCGGCCAGCGCGTCACGCGACTGGTCGACATAGCCAAGCTTCACCGCGTCGGCGATGACGATCTCGCCATTGTCCGGTGTCTCCTGGCCGGCGATCATCCGGAACAGCGTGGTCTTGCCGGCGCCGTTCGGGCCGATGATGCCGACAATGCCGCCCGGCGGCAGCTTGAACGACAGGTCGTCGATCAGCAGCTTGTCGCCGAACGCCTTGGACAGGCCCTTGAATTCGATGACGTTGTTACCGAGGCGCTCGGCGATCGGAATGATGATCTGCGCCGTGGTCGGGCCGGCTTCCGCCGCCTTCTTGACCAGTTCGTCATAGCGCTGGATACGCGCCTTGTTCTTCGCCTGGCGCGCCTTGGGCGAGGAGCCCATCCATTCGGCCTCGCGCTGCAGGGCCTTCAGGCGCGTCTCTTCCTCGCGGCCTTCCTGCATCAGCCGCTTCTGCTTCTGCTGCAGCCAGGACGAATAATTGCCCTCGTAGGGAATGCCCTTGCCGCGGTCGAGCTCGAGGATCCAGCCGGTCACATTGTCGAGGAAATAGCGGTCATGGGTGACGATCAGGATCGCGCCCGGATAGGTCCTCAGATGGCCTTCCAGCCAGGCGGTCGTCTCGGCGTCGAGATGGTTGGTCGGCTCGTCGAGCAGCAGGACTTCCGGCTGTTCCAGCAGCAGCTTGCACAGCGCCACGCGGCGGCGCTCACCACCCGACAGCTTGTCCACGGCCCAGTCGTCGGGCGGGCAGATCAGCGCGTCCATGGCCTGGTCGACCTGGCTGTCGAGATCCCACAGGCCCTGGGCCTCGATCTCGTCCTGGAGCTTCGCCATGTCGTCGGCGGTCTCATCCGAATAGTTCATCGCCAGTTCGTTGTAGCGATCGAGGATCGCCTTCTTCGCGGCCACGCCGAGCATGACGTTCTCGCGCACCGTCAGCGCGGGATCGAGCTGCGGCTCCTGCGAGAGGTAGCCGACGCGCACGCCCTCGCCGGCCCAGGCCTCGCCGGTAAATTCCTTGTCGATGCCCGCCATGATGCGCAGCAGGGTCGACTTACCCGAGCCGTTGACGCCGAGAACGCCGATCTTGGCTTCGGGATAGAACGACAGATGGACGTTCTCGAGAACCTTCTTGCCGTTCGGATAGGCCTTGGTGAGGCCGGTCATGTGATAGGCGAATTGGCGGGCCATGGGGTCTCGCGAAGGTCTGGGACAAAGCTGTGTTGTGGGTTGCCGGCAGATAACCGAGTGCACGACGCCGCCGCAAGGGACGTCACCGAAAAATCGGCCAAAACCCACGCCATCAGACGGCAACACTTGCACGCCAAGTTGACACCAGCCGCGTCGAGGGGCGTGTGCATGGGACCTTCAACTGGGGACAATGACTATGATCTTCAAGACCATCGCCGCCGCCGCAATCACGGTTGCCTGCCTGTCTGGCGCTTCCGCGCAGGAAATCGGTGGCCGCTACCAGGTCCAGGGCCAGAATGCCAACGGATCGACCTATCAGGGCGTCGCGGAAATCTCTGGAACCGCTGGAGGCAATTGCGCGATCCGCTGGAGCATCACCAACACGCCGCCGACGCAGGGCTTCTGCATGCGGCAGGGCAATGTGTTCTCCGCGGCCTATCGGATGGGCAATGCGATCGGCCTCGTCGTCTATCGCCTGGCCGATGGCGGTGCGCTGGAAGGCACATGGTCGATCGCCGGCCAGGAAGGCGTCGGCAAGGAGCGGCTGGTTCCCGCCCGCTGATCAGAGCCCCTTCAGGAAGGCGATGAGGAGGTCGTTGACCTCCTCGGGTCGCTCCTGCTGGATCCAGTGCCCGGCGCCATCGAGAAGATGGACGCCGCGGCATCCCGGCAGCGTCTTGGGATAGGCCTCGATCTGCGCCTTCGATGCCGGGAAATGCATGACCCCGTCATGCGATCCCGCGATGAAGAGCGACGGCTGGCGGATTGGTTCGCCGCGCCACGCCGCGCCCAGATGGAAATTGCGGACGAGATTGCGGTACCAGTTCAGCCCGCCGCGAAAGCCCGACACCCGGAACTGCTCGATCATGTAATCCATGTGGTCGGCCGGCAGCCAATCGGGCATGGCGCCGGGCTCGTCGATATTGGCCAGCAGGCCGCCGGGGCTCTTCATCCGGATCATCGACTTCTTGCGGTCCGGGCGGTTGCCGAAACCGTCGAAATAGATGCGCCGGAGGCTCTCGGCCGGATCCTTGTCGAGTTCCGCGTCCGCTATGCCGGGGGCCTGGAAATACTGGATATAGAAATCGCGGATTCCGAGCTTCTCAAGCGAGCTCAGGAGATCGGTATGGCCCGGCGGCGTCCAGGGCACGCTCATGCCAACCACCGCGCGGAACATGTCTGGCCGGAACAGCGCACAGTGCCAGGCAACCGGCGCTCCCCAGTCATGGCCGACGACCACGGCCGAGGTCTCGCCCAGCGCCTTGACCAGACAGGCCTGATCACCGACCAGATCGAGGATCGTGTAGCGGTCGATCTCGGCGGGCGCATCGGTACCGCCATAGCCCCGCATGTCCGGAGCAACGGCGCGATAGCCTGCGCGGGCCACCGCCTCGATCTGGTGGCGCCACGAGGCCCAGCCTTCCGGCCAGCCATGGCAGAACAGCACAAGCGGCCCCGAGCCTGCCTCGGCATAGCGCATGGTGATGCCATTGGCCTTGATGCTCTCAAGGCGGATCGTTGGGTCGTTCATGCCTGTCCTCCGGTCGGGCCTTGCCGGCCTCTTTGAGAAAGGCATTGGACCGGACAAGCGGCGGTCTCGGCAAGATCAAAATGGATCTGCGGCTACCGGTCTTCGCCGGTCAGTGAGCCAGCGCCGCAGGTTCGGCCGGCTCGTTGGCGGGTGCCGTTCTCAGCGGCAGGTCCCGGATGCCGAGCGCGACAACCACAGCAACGGCCATCAGAACGGCGCAGGCGAAAAAGGCCATGTGGAAGGCGCCGGCCAGCGCCACCTGCACCTGCGGCATCATCGCGGCCGGCACGCCGGCAATGGCCCCTCCGGCGTGGCGGACCTCGCCGAGATCAATCCGGGCGGCAATGCCGAGGTCCATGAGGCGGGTCGCAAAGCCGTTGGCGAGCAGGGCGCCGACCAGCGTGCTGCCGAAGGCGCCACCCATCGTGCGCAGGAACAGGACGCTGCCGGTGGCCGACCCCACATCTCGCCGATCAGCGGCATTCTGCACGCAGACCAGGCTGCTCGGCATGATCATACCGATGCAGAATCCAAGAACCACCTGATAGGCGATCATCACGATGCGTGGCGTCGAACTGTCGAGCACGGCCAGCATGAGGAAGCCGAGGACGCAGCCGCAAAGCCCCGCCACCATGATCGCCTTCATCTTGCCGCGCCGGCGCGCCAGCGTTCCCGCGCAATAGGCTCCCACGCAGCTGAAGCCGAGGAAGGGCACCAGCAGGATGCCAGAGGTTGCAGCATCGAGCCCCCAGACAAGCTGGAAGAACAGAGGCAGCAGGAAGCTCGCGGCAAACAGCCCCAGCGCCCCAAAGAAGGCGATGAGCACGCCGCGCACGAAGACCGAATTGGCGAACAGGCGGGGCGGGAGAAGCGGGTCGGCCGCACGGCGCTCCTGGAACACCAGCAGCGCGATCAATCCCACGCCGGTCGCGACCAGCGCGAGGATGGTGGTGGACAGCCAGGGCACCTCCACACCGCCCCAGCTCAGGACCAGCAGCCAGACGCTGATGGTCGCGGTCAGCAGCAGCGCACCGATCCAGTCGATCCTGGCCGAAACGGCGCGCGGCTTCAGGACCTTCAGGGAGCGATCGCAGAGGACCATGGCAATGGCGGCAAGCGGCAGGTTGACCCAGAAGATCCAGCGCCACGACAAGGCCTCCGTCACCCAGCCGCCCAGGATCGGACCGGCAACGCAGGCGACGGCCCAGGTGGAGGCCATGTAGACCTGGTAGCGGCCGCGCTCGCGCGGACTGACCACATTGGCGATCGCCACCTGCGCCATGGCCATGAGGCCGGCGCCGCCAACGCCCTGGAAGGCGCGGGCGATGATCAATTGTCCGAGGCTGCCGGCCAGCGCGCAGCAGGCCGAGGCGACGGCGAAGATGACGAGCGCGATCAGCAAGAGCTTCCGCGGGCCGTAGATGTCCGACAGCTTGCCGAAGATGGGCGTCATCGCGGTCGAGGTCAGCAGATAGGCGGAAATGATCCAGGCGAGGTGGCTGAAACCGCTGAGGTCGGCGGCGATGGCCGGCACGGCTGGAATGACCACTGTCTGGTCGATCGCGCCGAGGAAGATGCACAGCAGGATGCCGCTCAGCACCCGCAGGATCTGCTGATGGGTGAATTGGGGCTGATCCGCCTGAGGAGTGGCCGTTCCCTGCGTGTCGGAAGCCTGCATCTGGTCCACATTCGGGCTTATCGGGGGAGGGAATGCTCCGACGCATCGCCACTGAGCGAGTGGGAACACCTAACTTTCCCGCAGCGCAGCATGAGACACCACGCCCAGCATCTCAATCCAGCCGTGCATTCCTGCGCGGCATTGAGAAGATCACGATAGAGGGAGCGTGCCGAACGGGCCGGACTGGCGGCCTCCGCTCACCGTTTCGCGGTCTGCTGGCGGCTTCAAAAAAATCCGCGATCCCCGCTGAACCTTTTGTCCTGGTCGGGAGACTCATGGAGGACAGGGCGGCCGAGCCGGCAGCCCAACCCGAGCCCAAGGATCACTGCCATGACCTCCATCAAGACGCTTGCTCTCGCTGCCGCCGCCGTCGCCGGCCTCGGCCTGTTCGCCACCACCGATGCGGAAGCCCGTGGCTTCGGCGGACGCGGCGGCGGGTTCCACGGTGGCGGTTTCCGCGCCGGTGGCTTCCATGGCGGCGCCCGCCACTTCGGCGGCCATCATTTCGCGGGCCATCGTCATGGTGGCTACTGGCGCGGTGGCCGCTGGCTGCCCTACGCGGTCGGCGTGGGCGTGATCGGCACCGCGGCCGTCATCGCCGACAGCTGCTACCGCAGCCGCTGGGTCGACACCCCCTACGGTCTCGTTCGCCAGCGCGTGAACATCTGCGACTGATCACCGCCCGCCGTGCATGACCTCCCGTTCCTGACTTGGCTCCGGTCGCAAGACCGGAGCCCTTGTCGTCAGAGCAGGGTCATGGCGCTCCATGGAGAGCATCAGACGGCGTGTCCGCGAAAGCCTTGAAATTGGTGGGCCCGGCAGGACTCGAACCTGCAACCAGAGTGTTATGAGCACCCGGCTCTAACCATTGAGCTACAGGCCCACCGTCCGACAGATTGTGCTGCCGGAATGCCGCAAATCGGCTGCAAAGCAGCGGCCTGATCTGGGGTTCCATCTGATCGCATCCAAGCCCGGCGGCGTCAACGCCCCGCGCGCCTTGCAACGGAAACCGCCATGGCCTCGACCTCTCTGCTCTCGCTCACCCGCCTCTCCTTCTCCGTTGCGCCGGCATTGGCACTCGCCGGAGTGATGGCGCTCGCGGTGCCCGCCGGTGCCCAGCAGGCGCCCGTCGTCCCACCGCGCACCATCACGATGCAGGGCGAGGCGCAGGCGGTCGCAGCCCCCGATCTCGCCGTCGTCTCCGGCGGCACCCAGGTCCAGGCGCGCACCGCACGCGAGGCGATGGACGGCAATTCACGGATCATGCGCAGCGTTCAGCAGGCGCTGAAGGAACTCGGAATCGAGGATCGCGATATCTCCACATCGGGGCTGACCCTCCGCCCAACGATCGAGTACCAGCAGGGGACCAACCGGCCCCGTGTCGTCGGCTATGCCGCAGGACACCAATTGTCGGTGCGCATCCGCGACCTCGCCAAGCTTGGCGACGTGCTGGACCGCATGGTGACGGCCGGCGCCAACCAGATGGACAATCTCCAGCTCACCGTCTCCGACTGGTCGCGCAAGGTCGACGAGGCCCGCGCCACGGCGATTGCCGATGCCCGCCGCAAGGCCGACGTGCTTGCAGGCGCAGCCGGCGCCCGGATCGGCCGCGTCATGACGATCGAGGAACATGCCGATGGCGGACCAGTCGTGCTGCGCAGGGCGGCGCCGGCCATGGCGTCCCAGTCGGGACCTGCGCCGGTTGCGACCGGCGACCAGAATTTCCGCCTTCAGGTGACGGTCACCTGGGAACTGGTGGACTGATTATTCGGCAGCGTCCGAGCGGTCGCCGAACTGGATCGACACATAGTGCGCATAGAGCCCATTGCGGGCGATCAGTTCGGCATGGGTGCCGGTCTCGACGACACGGCCGGCCTCGACCACCAGGATCTTGTCGGCCCGCATCACGGTCGACAGGCGATGGGCGATCACGATGGAGGTTCGGCCGGTCATCAGTTCGTCGAGCGCGCGCTGAACCTCGAACTCGCTCTCGGAATCGAGTGCCGAGGTCGCCTCGTCCAGCAGCATGATGGGCGCATTCTTGAGGATGGCACGGGCGATCGCCACGCGCTGGCGCTGGCCACCCGACAGGCCCTGACCATGCTCGCCGACCAGCGTCTGGTAGCCCTCGGGCAGGCCAAGAATGAAGTCATGGGCATAGGCAGCGCGGGCCGCCGCCACAATATCCTCTTCGCTTGCGCCCGGACGGCCGACCGCGATGTTCTCGCGAACCGAGCCCTGGAACAGGAACACGTCCTGGCTGACGAAGGCCATCTCGCCACGCAGCGATGCGAAGGTCACATCGCGCACGTCCTGACCGTCCACGGTCACCCGGCCTGAGCCAACGTCAAAGAAGCGCTGCACCAGGGCGATCACCGTCGACTTGCCGCCGCCGGACGGTCCGACAAGCGCGGTCATCTTGCCGCCTGTTGCGACAAAGGACATGTCGCGCAGAACCGGCTCATCGCCACGATAGCTGAAGGTGACGCCCTCGAAGGCGACGGTGCCGGCCGCCATCTTCAGGCTGGCCGCATCCGGCTTTTCCGTGAGCGTCGGCTCGGTATCCAGCAATTCGTACATCAGGCGGACGCCGACCAGCCCCTTCTCGACCTCGACGCCGAGGCGCGCGAGGCGTTTGGCCGGATCATAGGCGAGCAGCAGCGCGGTCACGAAGGCGAAGAAGGCACCGGCATCGACGCCCTGGTGGATCACCCGCCAGGCGCCGTAAACGATGGCCGCCGAGATCGCGAGGCCGCCGAGCGTTTCCATCAGCGGCGCGGTCCGCGCGCCAAGGGTCGCGATCTTGTCGGCACGCTGGCGCACCGCATCGATGGTCGCGTCCATCCGGTCCTGCATCCGATCCTCAAGCCCGAATGCCTTGACGATGCGCACACCCTGCACGGTCTCCTGCACCACGCCGACCATGGAGGACAGCGAGGTGAATTCGCTCTGGGCGAGGCGCCGGACACGGCGGCGCAGCTGGTTCACGCCATAGACGGCGAACGGCATGACCAGGCCCGAGACCATGAACATCAGCGGATCGGAGATGAGCATCACGACAATCAGCCCGGCCACCGTCAGCAGGTCGCGGCCGACCGTCGTCACGATGTTCTGCAACACGTCCCGCGCGGCCTGGGCATTGTGCGTGACGCGGGTCACCAGATCGGCAGAGGCGTGCTGATGGTAGAAGTCGACGCCCTGGGCAAGCAGATGGCGGAAGATGCGCGTCTGCTGCGCTGCCACGATGGCATTGCCGATGCGCGACAGGATGACATTGGCGAAATAGGCAGCCACACCCTTGATCAGGAAGACCGAGAAGACCGTGACGCCAAACCAGACCGCCAGGGTGAAGTCGCGGTTCTGAAACACGCCATTGATAAGGTCGCGCATGACCCAGGCGGAAAAAGCCGTGCACAGGGCAACGACCGCCATGCAGATGAAAGCCAGCACGTAGCGCGCGGCATATTCACGGATGCTCTCGGCCACGAGCCGCTTGAGGGTCTCGCCGCGTTGTGGGTCGGTCTTCAGAAGGAGGTTCAGAAGCCTCATCGCGGGGCGAAACTCTGCAGGGGGATCAGCGGGCGCAATATCAGGTTTGTGAAGCAGGACCAAGGCCGCAAACGATTTCAATGCGCAGCGCCCTGCTCATATCCCTCGATAGTCGTGGAAAGCTGGCGGGAACCTGACGTTCGCGCCCTGCCGGCGCAGATCGACACACGCCGCCGATCATGGGATATCGGCCCGCACTATCTGGGTAGCGAACGGGACAACACAATGGCGGCGATCGAGCATCTTTTCGTCACGCGGCTCTATCGCGCATCCATCGACGCTGAGGGACTTCTCGAGGAAATCGATCCCCTGTGCCGGTCCCTCGCGGTTGACGATCAGGCCGGCATCCGCTGGTGCGCCAAGAACGGCTATCCCGGCTATACCAGCTATGCGTCCCTCAACGACCTTCCCTGGCGCTTCCCCACCTTCAAGGCGCTTGGCCGCCATCTCGATCGCCACGTCGCCGATTTCGCCATGGACCTCGCCCTCGACCTCGGCGGCCGCAAGCTCGTCCTGGACTCGCTATGGGTCAATGTCCTGCCGGAAGGCGGCGCCCATGCGTCGCATATCCACCCGCACAGCGTGATTTCCGGCACCTACTACGTCGCCATGCCGGCCGGTGCGCCTGCTCTGAAACTCGAAGATCCGCGCCACGGCCTGATGATGGCGCACCCGCCGCGCAAGAAATCGGCGCCGCGTGAGTTGCAGAGCTTCGTCTCGGTGCCTGCCGAAGCCGGCACCGTGCTGCTCTGGGAGAGCTTCCTGCGCCACGAAGTGCCGGTGAACCGCTCGGCCGACGAGCGGATCAGCGTCAGCTTCAACTATCGCTGGGGCTGATCCTCAATCGGCGCTGTGCTTCTCGATGTGAAACGCATGCAGCAGCCGGTGGCCGATCGGCGCCAGCACCATGCCGGTGGCCGCCACGATCACAAGACCGGAAGCCAGCGCATAGCAGCCGGCGAAGATCTTGCCGGCATTGGTCTGCAGCGGGCCAAGCGGCCCCATGCCGGACAGGATCATCGCGGCATTGGCGAAGGCGTCGATCAGCGACATGCCCTCGAAGCCCGCATAGCCGGCGATCCCGATCACCAGCATCACCGCATCGAGCACGAGGGCCAATCCGATGGCCTTGGCCAACCGAAAGCCGAAGTCCCGCCGCGACGCCAGCGGATCGTGACGAGCCTCGAACAGGATTGGCGACCCATCCTTCATGCCGGCAAGGCCGGCACCGGCCTCGGACGACCATCCTCGTCGATGGCGACGAAGGCAAAGGTCGCTTCCGTGACCTTCTCGCGCACATTCTGGCGGAACCGCTGCGCCCAGGCCTCGATATGGATCTTCATCGAGGTGCGGCCGACATGGAACACGTCCGTATAGACCTCGAGCACATCGCCGACCCGAACCGGCCGGATGAAGGTCATCGAATCCACCGCGATGGTGACCACCCTGCCCTCCGCGCGTTCGACGCCGGCAATGCCGCCCGCCTGGTCCATCCGCGCCATCACCCAGCCGCCGAAGATATCGCCGTTCGCGTTCGTATCGGCCGGCATGGCGCTGATCCTGACCGTCAGCTGGCCGCGCGGCTCGGCATCGATCGAGACAACAGTCCTGGGCATTGCGGAGGGTTCCGATCGTCTCGGCAGAAGGGGGGAGGTCGCAACCAGTGTCGTCAGGTTTCGCGTCCGGCGCAATCGGCTGCCTGGCGGATCACCCCGGGGCCTCATCCGGACGACCGTGACCGGGCAGCCTATTTGAACATCCGCTCGCCCTGCTCATCAACGATCTGCCGGCCCTTGGAGAGCGTGAACTGCACCGCATCCTCCAGCGCCGGAAACCGGTCGACCCGGATGAAGCTTGCCTCCTTCAGCGTGCCCTCCACCTCCTTCTCGATCGTACCGGCCAGCTGATATTGGCCATCGGCCTTGAAGGGCTTCGCCTTGATCAGGAAACCCTTGTGCTCGAGCGATGGCGCCTCCTGGGGCGCTTCCGGAGCAGAGCTGCGGCCAAACAGGGCTTTGAAGAACGACATGAGGCAAACCCATCCAAGCGAATGACGAGCTGCAAGCTAGCCCGATCGGGCGCCGAACGGAACGGCCCATGGCCGGCCAAAGGCAAGGCTCGCGACGCGCCGGTGCCACAGGTCATTGACGTATATCAATTTCGGCCACTTCCCCTGCCGTTAGCGTCCGCCGGTCTGGGGAGAACACGAATGACCGAAGGTCTCTTTATCACGCTGGTTCTGGCCGTTTTCGGCGCGTTCTCCGCTGTCCTTCTGTGGGTCGATTTCACCACCAAGGACAGCCGCCCGCCGATGCAAGGCCCCAAGTAGCGCGCAGGCTCAGGCCGGCCGGATCGCCCATCGGTCGAACAGCGCAGCGCATGTGATCCCGCCGAGATAGGCGGCGACATCGCCCCACGAGAAGTAGCGGCCGATCAGGATGACGCCGATCGTCGTACGGCGGATCGCGTCGAGCCAGTCCCAATGGATGAGCTGGCTGAACTCCACGCCGAGCGCGGTCACGGCCGCGAAAGCGAAGACCGCCAGCCTTGGCGCGCGGGGAATGATCAGGGCCGCGACGCAATAGACCATCGCGCCCCACAGCGTTGCGCCACCGAACTTGCCCACCACCCAGGGAAGGCCGAGCGCCGGCCAGCGCAGCGTGAAGGCGGCGATGATCAGCACGATGGCGATCGTTGCGAAGGTCAGGCGCGTGCGGGCGAGCATGACGATTGCCGTTTCAACGTTCCGTCAGCGCCAATCTTGCCCCAAGTGCCACAAACGCAGCCGCGAAGGTGCGGCGCATCCACGCCATCACGGCGGGACGGCTGATCACATGGTCGCGCATGGCGGCGGCGAACAGCCCATAGACGGCGAAGACGCCGAACGTCATGGCCATGAACACGCCCGAGAGTTCCAGCATGCGGGCCAGCGGGTGGGCGTCACCTGCATCGATGAACTGCGGCAGGAAGGCCACGAAGAAGATCGACAGCTTCGGGTTCAGCACGTTGATCAGGACGCCGTCGGCAATCACGCGCAACGACGTGCGGCTGTCGGTGGTGGCCTCGACCTTCAGGGCGCCATCCTCCCGCAAGGTCTGCCAAGCCATCCACAGGAGATAGGCGACGCCGGCATATTTCACGAGATTGAAGGCAAGCGCGCTGGTGTGCAGCAGCGCGGCAAGACCCATCATGGCGGCGATCAGATGCGGCACGATGCCGAGCGTGCAGGCGAAGGCTGCGAGCACACTGGCGCGACCACCGCGCGAGAGGCCAGCGGCCAGCGTGTAGATCACGCCGGTTCCAGGCGACGCCACGATGATGAGGGATGTGAGCAGAAATTCGAACGACATGGCCCTCGTCACCCTTTCAAGCAGCTGGCATCACCACGGGCAGTAGACTAGCGCGCATGACGACGCGCGCAATGGATGTGACGGCCCACAGCCGACGGTCGGCAGGTCATTGATTGATCTCGGGTTCGACCAGGCGGGCGAGATTGCGCAGCGATTCCTGCCAGCCGAGATAGCAGGCTTCCACCGGAATGACGTCCGGAATGCCCTCCTGCACGATGCTCACCTCGGTCCCGACCAACACCTTCTTGAGCGTCACCGTCACCTGGATTTCGCCGGGCAGATTGGGATCATCGAACCTGTCCGTGTAGCGCAGGCGCTCGGACGGCACGAGTTCCAGATATTCGCCGCCGAAGGAATGGCTGAGCCCGGTCGTGAAGTTGCGGAATGACATCTTGAAGCCGCCGCCGACCTTCGCCTCCAGATGATCAACCGTGCAGGTGAACCCGTTGGGCGGCAGCCATTTGGCGAGAGCATCGGCCTCTATGAAGGCGCGATAGATCTTGTCGGGCTTGGTGGTCAGGATGCGGTGGAGACGAACGGTGTCGGGCATGGATGTCTCCAGTCTGGGCAAGAGCCGCCGGGCCAGAAACGGCTTCAGAGCAGGTGCGCTTGACCACCGCGAGGCTACCGCGCGGCCATGAGATCGGCAATCCGCGGGTCGTCAATCCAGATGACGTCGCCTGTGGAGCGTTCGAACTACACCGATATCAGGACGGTCTCGCCTGCCTTCACCGGCAACTCTGCAAGCAACCGAACGGACCCGACAAAAGAAAACGGCGGACCAAAGCCCGCCGTTTCTGCAAATTCAAGAACTGACAGCATCCTCAATTGTCGAGGAAGCTCCTGAGCTTCCGGCTCCGCGACGGATGCTTCAGCTTCCTGAGCGCCTTCGCCTCGATCTGGCGGATACGCTCGCGGGTCACCGAGAACTGCTGGCCAACTTCTTCCAGCGTGTGATCGGTGTTCATGCCGATGCCGAAGCGCATGCGCAGCACGCGCTCCTCGCGGGGCGTGAGCGAGGCGAGCACGCGCGTCGTCGTCTCGCGCAGGTTCGACTGGATCGCCGCATCGATCGGAAGGATCGCATTCTTGTCCTCGATGAAGTCGCCGAGATGTGAATCTTCCTCGTCGCCGATCGGCGTTTCGAGAGAGATCGGCTCCTTGGCGATCTTCAGGACCTTGCGGACCTTTTCGAGCGGCATGCCGAGCTTTTCGGCAAGCTCCTCGGGCGTCGGCTCGCGGCCGATCTCGTGCAGCATCTGCCGGCTCGTGCGCACGATCTTGTTGATCGTCTCGATCATGTGCACGGGGATGCGGATGGTGCGCGCCTGGTCGGCGATCGAGCGGGTGATCGCCTGCCGGATCCACCAGGTGGCATAGGTCGAGAACTTGTAGCCGCGGCGGTACTCGAACTTGTCGACCGCCTTCATGAGACCGATGTTCCCCTCCTGGATGAGGTCGAGGAACTGCAGGCCGCGGTTGGTGTATTTCTTGGCGATCGAGATCACCAGACGGAGATTGGCTTCCACCATCTCCTTCTTGGCCTGACGGGCCTCGCGCTCGCCCTTCTGCACCATCTGGACGATCTTGCGGAACTCGCCGATCTCCAGCGCCGTCTCGGTGGCAAGCGCCTGGATCTCCGCGCGGATCTCCTTGATCGTTTCCTTCTCGTCGGCGACGAAGCCCTTCCAGCCGCGCACGCCGAGCGAGGCGACGCGCCGGATCCAGTTCGGATCGAGCTCGGAGCCCTGATATTCCTTCAGGAACGACAGACGGTCGACGCCATAGCTTTCGGCAAGGCGCAAGAGCCGGCCTTCATAGCCGACCAGACGCTTGTTGATGTCGTAAAGCTGCTCGACCAGGGCATCGATACGCGCCTGGTTGAGCGACAGCGACTTGACGTGGAGGACGAGGTCCTCGCGCAGCTTCTTGGCGCGGCGCTCCTGGCTCGGCGACAGCTTGGTGTCGTTCAGCCGGTTCTCGACGTTCTGGTCCTGAAGCTTGCGCAGCTTCTTGTATTCGTCGGCGATGGTGTCGAAGATTTCGAGCACCTTCGGCTTGAGTTCGGCCTCCATCGCGGCGAGCGACACGGAATTCTCCATGTCGTCCTCGTCGTCGAGGTCGGCTTCCGTCACGCCGGGCGGCAGACCATCGGCCTCAGCCTCGGGAACGATCGGTGCTTCGCCATCGGCCACCACCGGCGCATTCTTGCCGTCGGGGCCGGCATAGGTGGCCTCGAGGTCGATGATGTCGCGAAGGTAGATCTTTCCTTCGTTCAGCTCGTCGCGCCAGATGATGATGGCCTGGAAGGTCAGCGGGCTCTCGCAGAGGCCTGCGATCATCGCCTCGCGGCCGGCCTCGATGCGCTTGGCGATGGCGATTTCGCCCTCGCGCGACAGGAGCTCCACCGAGCCCATCTCGCGCAGGTACATGCGGACCGGATCGTCCGTGCGGTCGAGCGGCTCGGAGGCACGCTCAGACTTCACCACGGCGCGCGGGGTCGCTTCCTGCAGTTCGCTGTCCGGCTCGTCCGGCTCGGCGGCTTCCGCCTCGCGGTCGCCGTCCTCGGCGGTCTCGTCATTGTCGACGACATTGATGCCCATCTCGGAGAGCATGGAATTCATGTCTTCGATCTGGTCCGAGGTGAAGGATGCCGCCGGCATCACCTCGTTGATCTCGTCGATCGTCACATAGCCGCGCTTCTTGGCGCGCTTGATCATGGCGCGAACGCCGGCATCCGACAGATCCAGCAGCGGGCTATCGGGGGCCTCGGCCTCCTGATCAGCGCCTTCCGGTTTTTCGGTTGCCTTGGTTGCCATGTCGTCGTCCATTTCTAGCCGGGAAAGCCCGGATGGTGCATCGACTTTGGGCGGGTACCCAGCCGACGCCAAAAAGGGGGCGGCGCTCACACACGAGCGCGCCCCCCAAACTCACACGTGATTCGCTACCCTTAGGGTCTGCGTCGTTAAGCCCTCGTAAACCATGGCGCGCCGCCTTCATTTTGGCCGCGCGGTCGTCCCCCGCATACGTTTCCGGTCTGACGTCAGGCCGACCGGCCGCCTCTGCCCGACATGGCGCCAAACCCCTCGACCAGGGCTTCGGTACCAATCAGCTCGGATTCCCGATGTTTTGCATCGGCGAGCCATTGCCAGTTCGCCTCGGTGGGGTCGTCACCATAGGCTCGCTCGGCATCCCGGATTTCCTTAATTAGCGCTTGCTTCTTCCGATGCAAGGTCAAGAGCTGACCAAATGTCACTTTCACATCGTCCGGTGCCGCGCCGGGCATGGCTCCCCACACCGATTGGGAGGTCACGAGCGAGCGGACATGGCGCACCAGTTCGTCATGGCCGGCAACGATCAGGGCTTGCGCGTAGGTGTCTTCGTCCGGCTCGATGCCATGGGCATGCTGGTCGAGAAGCGCCGATTTCAGCGCTTCCGCCTGCGGATGGCGCAGATCCAGCGATGCGATCGCCTCCTCCTCCCCATCCATCAGCCAGGGATGGTTGAGCAGCGCCGTGAGGATCAGCGCCTCGCGGATCGGCATGGCGGCCCGGGGGCCCCGCACCAGCGCGCTGTTGGCGAGCGATGGCGAGGGACGGTGGTCCGGCACGGCAAACGCTGCGCGCCCGCGGAACCCGTTCTGCCCGTAGCCGGCCTGACCCTGCCCCCGTGCGGGGCCTCGCCGTTCGCCCTGGGCCGGACGGAACAGGTCTGACAGGCGGCCAAACACGTCGTCGCGGTAGTGCCGGCGCACGCTCTCGTCAGCGATGGTGGCCACGATCTCGCCGAAACGGGCCTCCAGCGCCGCGCGCTTCTCCGGCGTCGAGAACATGCCGGCTTCCGTCTCGCGCTGCCAGAGCATGGCGGCGAGCGGCTGGGCGGTGGCGAGGATCGCATCCATGGCCTCGCGGCCCGAGGTGCGGATGAGATCGTCGGGATCCTGGCCCTCGGGCAGCGCGGCAAAGCTCAGGCTGCGGCCGGGCTTCAGGAGCGGCAGGGCGATGTCGACGGCGCGATAGGCGGCGCGCCGGCCGGCCTTGTCGCCATCGAACAGCAGGATCGGTTCCGGCGCCATCCGCCACAAGAGCTCGAGCTGGCCTTCGGTCAGCGCCGTGCCGAGCGGCGCCACCGTCTCGCCGATGCCCGCCATCACCATGGCGATGACGTCGACATAGCCTTCCACCGCGATGACGCGATTGGCCTTGTGGCTCGCCTCGCGGGCGAAGAAGGCGTTGTAGAGCAGCGAACCCTTGTGGAAGAGGTCGGTTTCCGGCGAGTTCAGGTACTTCGCCGGGACATCCTTCTCCATGGCCCGGCCGCCAAAGGCGACGACCCGGCCGCGCAGATCGGTGATCGGGAACATGACGCGGTCGCGGAACCGGTCATAGGGCACCGGGATGTCGTCGCCATGGACCAGGAGGCCTGCGGCGATCATGTCCTCGACCGGCACGCCCTTGGCGCCCAAATGCTCCTTCAGCGCGAAGCGCGAGGCCGGCGCATAGCCGATGCGGAACTTGACCTGGGTCGGCGCGCCGAGGCCGCGTCCGCCGAGATAGCCGCGCGCCTTGGCGCCGTTGCGGTCCTGCAGCTGGGCCTCGAAGAACTTCGCCGCGAGCTCCATGACATCGTGGAGGGTCTTCGCCTTCTCGGCGCGCTGGACCTCTTCCACCGTCACCTTCGGCATGGGCACACCGGCCTGGCCGGCCAGCCGCTCCACGGCCTCGGGGAAGGATACGCCTTCCACCTCCATCAGGAAGCGGAACTGGTCGCCATGCTTGCCCGAGGAGAAGCAGTGATAGAAGCCCTTCTGGTCGTTGACATAGAAGGATGGGGTCTTCTCGGCATTGAACGGCGAGAGCCCTCGCCATTCCCGCCCCTGCTTCTTCAGCTTGACGCGCTGCCCCACCACCTCCGACACGGGGAGGCGTTGCCGGATCTCGTCCAGAAACGAGGGAGGGAAGCGCATGGCCCTGCTCTTAGCACCTTGTCGCCGCCCGCCGAAAGCATCCTTCTCGGCCTCAGCCCCGCTTGATGTTCCAGAATACCGGGTTGCCGTTGAGCATACCGGTGAGGTTGGAGCGGTAGGCGGTGGGGAAGAACCGCTGTCCGAGCGGCACATAGGGCACTTCCTGGAAGGCCAGCAGCTGCATCTTCCTGGCGACCTCGGCCGCGGCCGCCGCGCTCGGCGCCTTGAACCAGTCGTCGCGCATGGTCTCCAGCGCCGGAACGGTCGGCCAGCCGGGCGCGCCGTTACGGCCATTGGCGCGCAGGAAGGCGTGGCCCGCCGGGGTGAAGTGGTCCGTGCCGCTCCAGAACGTGTGGAACACGTTCCAGCCGCCCTGCTCCACCGGCTCGGTCTTGGCGCGCCGCTGAACAACGGTGCCCCAATCCATCAGCTGGTAATCGACATTGAAGCCGAGCTTCTGGAGAAGATCGGCGCCGACATCCGACAGGGCGCGCGAGGACGCGATATCGGTCGCGCCGAGGACGACGACCTTCTCGCCCTTGTAGCCGGCATCGATCACCGCCTTCTTGAGCGCAGCGAGATCGCGCGGCTTGGTCAGAACCTCCATGCCCGCATCACTCGCCATCGGCGTGCCCGGGCAGAAGATGCCGACGCCGTCCTTCCAGAGATCCCGCTCACTGGTCTGGCCCTGCATGAAGTCGGCCTGCGAGACCGCCGACAGCACGACCCGGCGCAGCGCCGCATTGTCGAAGGGCGCGACCAGGTGGTTGAGCCGCATGGTGGAGATCCAGCCGGTCGGGTCGATCACCTTGGAGGCAACCCCGTTCATCCGGCGGATCGCCGGCAAGAGGTCGGCATCGGGCGAATACCACCAGTCGATCTCGCCGGCGCGCAGCGCGCTCAACGCCGTGTTGGAATCCGGCATGATCCGCCATTCGATCCGCTCGAAATGGGCGACCTTCGGCCCGGCGGTCCAGTCCGGCGTGCCGCTGGACCGCGGCACATAGCCGTCGAACTTGGCATAGGCGATCAGCGCGCCGGGCACCCGCTCGCCCGCCAGGAACCGGTAGGGACCGGAGCCGACCATCTCGGTGATGCGCTCGGTCGGGGATGTGTTGGCGAGCCGCTCGGGCATCATCGCGCACATGTTGGGCGAGGCCTTGCCCAGCGCATCCGGCAGCAGCGGGAACGGATATTTCAGGCGGAAGCGGATGGTCTTGTCGTCGGGCGCGGAGAGCTCGTCGGTCGCCGCCATCAGGGCCTGGCCAAAGGCATCGCGGGCGCCCCAACGCTTGATCGAGGCGACGCAGTCGCGCGCGAGCACCGCCGAGCCGTCATGGAACTTGAGGCCTGCGCGCAGCGTGAGGTTCCAGACCTTGCCGTCGGCCTCGGTCGCAGCACCTTCCAGCATCTGCGGCGACATCTTGTACTGGCCGTCCATGCCGAACAGCGTGTCGAACACGAGATAGCCGTGGTCGCGGGTCGGATAGGTCGTGGTCCAGACCGGATCGAGCACCGCGACATCGGTCTGCGGCACGAACTTCAGCACATTGGCGCCCTGCGCCAGCGACAGCGACGGCGCCGTGAGGGTGGCCAGCGCGGAAGCGGTGAACGTGCGGCGGTTGATAGACCTAGCCATGACTGTTCTCTCCATAAGACAAAACCGGCGCGGATGCTGGGGTGGTCAGATGGGCCTGTAAAGCGCAAAGAATGGACCTCAAGACCGCGATTCAGACAGAAGCCGGCTCAAGAATTGGCCCAGCGCTCCGCCGCCTTGTCGTCCGTCTCCTTGGCCTCGACCCAGCCGCCGCCCTGCGGCTTGTCCTCGAATTTCCAGAACGGCGCATTGGTCTTGAGATAGTCCATCAGGAACTCGGCGGCCTCGAAGGCGGCGGCGCGGTGTTCCGACAAGGTGACCACCAGCACGATGTTGTCCCCCGGCTCCATGCGCCCGTGCCGATGGATCACCAGAGCATCCTGCAGCACCCAGCGGGCGCGGGCCTCCGCCTCGATGCGGCTGAGCTCGGCGACCGCCATGGCCTCGTAGGTCTCGAGCGTCAGCGCGCCAATTGTCTCATCACCGGTTACACCTCGGCACAGACCGGAAAAAGTGACGACCGCGCCGACATCGGTCCGCCCGCGCGTCAGGCGCGCGACCTCGGCCCCGATATCGAAATCCTCTCGCTGGACGCGCACCGCCATCGCTCTCTCCCTGGCCCTCATCCCCTAGCAACGAAGTTCGGCGAATGCGAGGCCACCCATTCACCTGTCTGACAGGTTTGCGCCTGTATCATCGGCGGATCATCCAACCCTTGCGGAGAAGCCATGGCCCGGCCGCGTCTCGATCCTGCAAGGCTGGCGCTTGCCCGGTTCGGTCTCGGGGTGTCGACAGCCCTCTCCGACGCCGATCTCGCCGCCATCGGTCGCGACCCCAAGGGCGCGCTGCTCGCCGAACTGAACGCACCCGAACGCCCGCTTGGCGCGGAACCCGTCTCGTCCAGCGAGGCCGGCGCCCAGGAACGCGCCTTCCAGCAGCAGCAGAACGCCGAACGGGCCGCCAACCGCATGCAGGGCCCGCCTGCCCCGCCGACCGGACCCCAGGTCCAGGGTCCGCCCGCGCCGCCGCCCGCCAATCCCATCCAGGGCCTCGTCCAGGCCGAGCTGATCGCTCGCTATGGCCGCGCCAGCGATCCCGTCATCGGCATCCGCGAGCGGCTGGTCTGGTTCTGGTCCAACCATTTCTGCGTCTCGATGGACAAGGGTGGCCTCGTCCGGGTGATCGCAGGCTCCTATGAGCGCGAGGCGATCCGCCGCCATGTCACCGGCTCCTTCGCCGCCATGCTGATGGCAACGACCCGCCATCCCGCCATGATCGCCTATCTCGACAATGGCCGCTCCATCGGCCCGAACTCGGTGGCCGGCCGCCGCCAGAACCGCGGGCTCAACGAGAATCTGGCGCGGGAAATCCTGGAATTGCATACACTTGGCGTCAATGGCGGGTACAGCCAGCAAGACGTCACGGCCTTCGCCACTATGCTCACCGGCTGGACCATCGGCCAGCCCAACGACCCCGACGCCGTGCCCTTCCGCTTCCGGTTCAACCCGCGCACCCACGAGCCCGGCCCGAAGACGGTGCTCGGCCGTACCTATCCCGAAGGCGAGGAAGGCGGCCTGACACTCCTCGGAGATCTCGCGCGGCATCCGGCAACGTCCCTCCACATTGCGACCAAGCTTGTCCGCCATTTTGTCGCCGATCAGCCGCCGCAGGCCCTGGTTTCGACCGTTTCCAAGGCCTTTTCGGCGTCGGCCGGCGATCTCAAGGCCACGGTGCGCGCCCTGGTTGAGGCGGAGCTTTCCTGGACAATGCCGGAGACCAAGCTCCGGCAACCCGTCGAATGGGTTGTGGCCCTGCACCGGGGCCTCGGCCTTGCCCCCGACATCGGCCGCATTCAGCGCGCGCTCAATGTGCTGGGCCAGCCGACCTGGCGCGTCACCTCGCCGAAAGGCTTCCCGGACGAGACCGCGCCCTGGCTCGACGGCCTCGCCCAGCGGGTCGATGTCGCCAACCTGTTCGCCCGCATCGTGCCGGCGGCCCAGAACCCTCTCGCGATCGCCGAGCGCTTGCTCGGCCCCTCGGCAAGCCCCGAGACCCGCCAGGCGATCCGCCGCGCCGAGAGCCCTCAACAGGCGCTGACTCTGGCGCTTCTGTCGCCCGAATTCCTGCGGAGGTGACCGGCATGTCCCAAGGCGCTGTCCCCGATTCCTGCGGCCACTGGTCTCCCTCGCGCCGCGCCATTCTCGGCACGGCCGGCATGCTGTTCGCCTGGGGCCTCGCGCCCCGCATCGCCCGCGCCGCCGGACGCGATCCGCGCCTGCTGGTCGTGGTGCTGCGCGGCGGGCTCGACGGCCTGTCCTTTGCCCCGCCCATCGGCGACCCCGCCTATCGGGACCTGCGCGGCACCATCGCGCTGGGGCTCGAGGGCGAGAAGCCGGCTCTGCCGCTCGATGGCTTCTTCGCGCTGCATCCCGCCATGCCCGGCCTGCACCGGCTCTATCAGGACAAGCAGGCGCTCATCGTCCATGCGGTGGCGACGCCCTATCGCGAGCGCTCACATTTCGACGGCCAGGACATGCTGGAAAGCGGCACCGAGCGGCCGGGCTTCCATGACAATGGCTGGCTGAACCGCGCGCTTGCCACCCTGCCCGGCGATGCCTTGCGCCGCCCGCCGCTGATCGGCGTCGGCCCCATCGTGCCGCTGGTGGCGCGCGGCGCCGCCCCGGTCATGGCCTGGCAGCCGCAGAGCCTGCCGCCCGCCGGCGACGATCTCAACCGCCGCCTGATGGATCTCTATCGCCACACCGACCTGCAACTCGCCGAAGTTCTCGCCCGCCGGGTCGATCCCGAGATCGGCCGCGCCGCGACCGAGGCCACCCGCCGGCAGAGCGCCTATGTGGTGCAGGCGCTGACCGGCGCTGTCCGGTTCCTGGCGCGTCCCGACGGCCCGCGCATCGGCGCGCTGGCGCTCGACGGCTTCGACACCCATGCCAATGAGGGTGGCGCCACCGGCCAGCTCGCCAACCGCCTGGCGGCGATCGACGAGGCCTTGGGTGAGGCCAAGACCCTGCTCGGAGACGCCTGGCGCGAGACGGCCATCGTCTTCGTCACCGAATTCGGCCGCACCGCCCGCATCAACGGCACGGAGGGCACCGACCACGGCACCGGCACGGTGACGCTCATGGTCGGCGGCGCGGTGCGTGGCGGACGGGTCATTGCCGACTGGCCGGGCCTTGCGCCATCCAATCTCCACGAGGCCCGCGACCTGAAACCGACGACCGACCTCCGCGCCGTGTTGAAGGGCGTGCTTCGCGACCATGTCGGCGCGGATGCGAGGAAGCTCGGGGAGACGGTGTTTCCGGGCAGCATCGGGGTCAAGCCGATGGATAGGCTGGTGGTGGTGTGAGGGGTCCGGCACCTCCGCGCCATAAGGTCGAAGGCGGCCCCTCACCCTAACCCTCTCCCCGCACGCGGGGAGAGGGAACGGAGCGCGCTTGTCGGTCAAGGTGGTTCCAAGGTGGTGCTAAGCGGCTCGATACGAGCTCGGCAAACGAGCGTTGGGCGGAGACATTCCCTCTCCCCGCCTGCGGGGAGAGGGTTAGGGTGAGGGGCCATGCGCGCCCTGCCCCCCTCGTTCAGCAATGACGACGTGGATACCCGCCCTCAGGGCACAATGAACGCGGCTGGCTCCGTATGAGGCCCCCGCCCCCCTACGGCCGCCAGTCCATCCCGACATGCCCCGGCAGCGCCGCCACCCGCTTGACCCATGCCTGCACCGCCGGGAAAGCCGCGAGATCTAAATCCGCCTCATTGGCCACATGGGTATTCGCATAGAGCGCGATATCGGCCAGCGTCATCGTCTCCCCCGCGATAAACGGCGTCTTCGACAATTGGCCCTGCATGCGGCCGAGCGCCGCCTCGCCGCGCTCCATCCAGTCGTCGATCAGGTCGCGCTTCAGCTCGCGGCCGCCGGGGATCAGCGTCAGCCAGAACCGCGCGGTGCCGATGGAGGGATGGTGGGCGTTCTGCTCGAAGAACATCCATTGCAGCATGCGCGCCCGCGCCGCACGATCCGTTGGCACGAGAGCGGTGCCCTCGCCGAGATAGAGCAGGATGGCATTGGACTCGACCAGCACCGTGCCATCGTCCAGCTCCAGCACCGGCAATTGCCCCTGCGGATTGAGCGTCAGGAATTCCGGCGTGCGGGTGTCACCGCGCAGGATATCGACATCCCTGAGCACGAAGGGCTGGTGCAGAGAAGCGAGCGCGAGCCGGACCTTGTAGCAATTGGCCGAGCGCTGCATGGCGTGGAGTGTCAGCGGCATGATGTTCTTTATATCGAACGATATGGCAGATGTCATCCGCCAAGACGAACGTGACAACGGACGGACGGTTCAGGCCTCGATCAGCGGCACGTCGAAGGCGCGGGGCGGCTGCCCTGCGCGCGAAATCGCGACCATGGTCTCGAAGGCCTTTTCCATGTGGCGGGTGAAGCGGGCGCCGTCGAACAGTTTCGAGGTCGGCACCGCGGCGCTGATCCGCTGGCGGAGATCCTTCAGCGCCGCCCGGTCGGAGCCGAACGCCACGGCGCGCGCGACATAATCAGCGCGGTCGGCGGCCACCAGGTCCGGGAACCCGTGCAGAGTCACCAGGCTTGCCGCCACCCGCGAGCCCATGCTCTTGCCCGGCAGCGTCAGCACCGGCAGGCCCATTGCGAGCGCGTCCGAACAGGTCGTGTGGCCGGAATAGGGATAGGTGTCGAGGAAGAGATCGGGCAGTTCCAGCCGGCGGAAATGGTCGCCGAAGCTCAGGCTCTTGGCAAAGATCACCCGCTCGGCAGCGATGCCGTCCTCAGCGAAGGCCTTGGCGATATTGGCCTCGCCGAGATCGTTGCCGACATAGAGCCACATCACGCTACCCGGCACCTTGGCGAGGATCTCGCTCCAGGTGCGGACCATCTCCCGTTCGATCTTGCGGGGATCGTTGAACGAACAGAAGACCGTCTGATCCCCGGGCAGGCCGAACTCGGCCCGCGTCATCACGCGGTCGGAGGGCACGCGCGGCGCATTGACCTGATAGGTCTCGGGCAGCCGCACCACCTTCTCGCTGAACTGCGGCAGGTGGACATTCGGCACGGTGAAGAGGTCGGCGATCGTATAGTCGAAGACCTGGCTGCCAAAGGTTCCGGGATAGCCGAGCCAGGTCACCTGGATGGGGGCGGGATAGGCAGCGATAATGTCGCCGCTGCGTCCCGCCGTATGGCCGTTGAGGTCGATCAGGATGTCGAGATCGAGCGCGCGCACGGCGGCGATCGCCTTGTCGCGATCGGCCTTGGCGAGATCGAGGAACTGGTCGAAGCCCGTCTCGTAGAAACGGCGCTGCGGCGAGCCGTCATCCTCACCGAAGGACAGGCCGAACACCTCGAACCGCGCGCGGTCGTGGCGGGCGATGAGCTCGGTCATCAGGAAGCCGACGGGGTGGCGGCGGAAATCGCTGGAGAGATAGCCGATGCGCAGGCGATCCCGGCCGGCCGCCGCGCGGCGCTGGGCGAGGCGCGGCCGGGGCGGGAATTTCCGCGTCGTCCAGTTGGCGGCGGCCAGCACCAGCGCCGGATCATCGACCAGATGGGTCATCACGAACGGGTCGTAGAGCGTGCCGCGGCGCGCCTTGTCGCGATCGAACTGGTCCCACATCCGCTGCCACTCGCAGGCGACAAGCTCCACCGCCACCGTCACCCGGTCGAACTTCTGGTAGAGCGGATCGTGCCTTGGGATCCGCCCGTGCAGTTCAAGGAACTCGGCATAATCCTTGAGATTATAGGCCGCATGGGCGGCAGCGGCGATCGCCGGCACGAAATCCGGATCCTTGGCGAGGATCGGCTGGAGCAGTTCACGCGCCCGCTTCGACTTGCCGGTCTCGGCGTCGATCGCGGCAAGCTCCACCGTGAAATCCGGGACGTCGGGGAAATTCGCCTGGCAGGTCAGCGCCAGCTGTTCGGCCTCCGGGAACAGGCTGCGGCCGTTCAGGACCTGGATCGACAGGAGCAGCAGCGCCGGATGGTTCGGATAGGCCTGGAAGCCGGTCATCAGCGTCTTCTCGACGCCCGCGAGATCGCCGACCTGCATCTCGGCGCGGGCGAGATTGACCACCAGGCCGAGATTGCGGGGATCATGGGCCAGCGCCTCGCGCAGCACCGGCAGGGCGTCGGCGTGGCGGCGGAGCCGGCCATAGGCGACGCCGAGATTGAGCGCGACATCGGGATGGCCGGGGCTGCGCTTCCAGGCTGTCTGGAGATCGGCCAGCCCCTTGTCGAGGCTGCCATGCTGCAGTTCGAGAATGCCCGCGAGGATCAGCGCATCGACCGGCGGCTTGCGCTGGGTGAGCACGGCCCGGCAGGCGCCGAGCGCTGCCTGCCAGTCGCCGGCTTGGTGGAGAGCGAAGGCCTTGTCGAGCAAGGCATTGTCGTCGCTGGGTCGGTACAAGGGGAACCTCCGGCAGGCACCGCCCTCGATGCGGCTTGGCCCCGGGGCTCTTAGCCGAAACACCGGAAACAGGAAATGCCGCAGGCCCGCGTCAGGTCCCGGCGAAGCGGATGCCGCCCGCGTCTGGCTCGGCGACAAGGGCGCGTTTCGCCAGCAAGCCGAAGAACAGCGCCATCACCAGCACGCCCAGAGGCACGCCGGTGGTCATCATCACGGCCCGCGCCAGCAGCGGCACGATCCAGACCAGGGCCAGGAGGCTCTTCTCGTAGGGCGCAAAGCCCTTCTCCACGCCGTGCGCGGCGGCAAACGCCAGCGCGACGCCGAGGATCGCCATGTCATAGTCGAGGCTGTAGGGGGTCGCGAGCAGCGCGCCGGTGGCCGTCATCGCCGCGACAAGCCGCCGGTCACAGCCGCGCCAGGCGGCGAGCGCCAGCACCGCGACGACGACAGCCGTCACCGCGAATTGCGCGCCATAGGCAAGGCCAAGCGGCGCGCCGAGCATGCGGAAGGCCGAGAAGGTCGACTGGATCTTGTGCCAGCCGGTCACGCCCTGATCGAGCACGATCTCGCGGGTGAAGGTCAGCCCCTCGTGGAAGGCGATCCAGACATCGGGGCCGAGCCAGAGCGTCACGGCTACGGCCATGGCGGCGACCGTTACTCCAGCGGCGATGGAAGCGCGGATATGGCCACCAGCCAGCATCATCACCGGCAGGACCAGCCCGAATTGCGGCTTGTAGGCGAGGAGCCCGATGAGAAGGCCGGCAAGGATCGGCCTGCGGTCGAGCAGCACCAGCCCAAGCCCCAGCAGACCGGCGGTCAGAAAGGCATTCTGCCCGTGTCCCAGCGTCACGAAGACGGCGGGAAAGCCGAGCGCCACCAGCCACCAGCCGGGCACGCGCGGCCCGATGGCCCGGATCGCGGCGAGATAGAGCGCCAGGCTCGAGGCCTGCCAGACGGCGAGCGCCGGCACATAGGGCAGGAGCGCGAGCGCTGCGGCGAGGCCCAAGAAGAACGGCGGATAGTGCCAGCCATAGACCTCGACATTGGGGTCGCCATAGGTCTGCCGCTGGTAGGCGAAATGGATCCAGGGGTCGAACGGCCCGGCGGCATTGCCCTCCAGCACCATCCGCCCAGCCGTCCAGATGCCGGAGAAATCGGTGCCGATGGGCCGGCCGAACCGGTCGGTGACCGCACCGCCGGTCATCCAGATGAACAGGAGTCCGCACGCGCCGATCACCGCGATCATCGCGGCATAGACCCTGGCACGTTCGGGCGTCAGCCAGTCACCGGATCGGATGTGGTCGAGCATGGCGGCCCCGGAATCGATTACCGGGGCAGACTGGCAGCGGGAGACGAAGAAAGGGTTAGTGGCGACGAGGGGGACAGCCCCCCACCCTATCCCTCCCCACCGCAGGCGGGGGGAGGGGACCGATGGCGCAAGCTGAACGAGCGAGCCCGCGGGTCGAACACGATGCGGACCCACTCCCCTCCCCCCGCTTGCGGTGGGGAGGGGTTAAGGGTGGGGGGAATGACCGCTCCTCCTATGAGGAAGGACAATCTTCCGCCCGCCCTCGCCTCACCCCGCTGGTTCGATCCCCGCCGCCTTGATGATCTCGGCCCAGGTCTGCATTTCCTGCAGATGGTAGGGCTTGAACGCTGCCGGATCGCGCGCCGTGATCGAGAAGCCGAGCTTGCCGATCGCTTCCACAACCGAGGGCTTGGCGAGCGAGGCCATGATCTCGCCCGACAGGCGGTCGAGCGCTGCCTGCGGCACGGCGGCCGGGGCGAAGAAGGCCGTCCAGCTCTCGGCATCGGCATTGGTCACGCCCTGCTCGCGCAGCGTCGGCAGGTTCGGCAGCTTGTCGTTGCGCTTCGGCGAGCCGATGGCGATGCCGCGCATCAGGCCGCCCTGGATCTGGGTGAACACGCTCGCCATGGTGGAATTGGCGACATCGATGCGACCGCCGACAATGTCCTGCACCAGCGGCGCCGCGCCGCGATAGGGCACATGGGTCATCTTGATGCCGGTGCGCACCATGAACAATTCGGTGGAGAGGTGCGAGCCCGAGCCGACGCCGGTCGAGCCATAGTTCAGTTCGCCGGGCTTCGACTTCGCAAGCTGGATCAGCTCCTGGATCGACTTGGCCGGCGAGTCGTTCTTCACGACGAAAATGTGCTCGAAGGCACCGGCCCCGGCCAGCGGATAGAAATCCTTCACGGCGTCATAGCCCGGTTCCTTCAGGAGGAACATGTTGTTGCCGTGGGTCTGGTTGTTGCCGAAGGTGATCAGATGGCCATCGGCCTCGCCCTTGGCGACTTGCCGTGTGCCGATGGCGCCCGACGCGCCGCCGACATTCTCCACCACCACCTGCTGTCCCAGCGCCGTGGAAATGTCCTGCGCAACGATGCGCGCGATGCCATCGGTCGGTCCGCCGGCCGGATAGGCCACCACCAGGCGGATCGGCCGCGAGGGCGCCCAGCGGGTCTGCGCATCGGCATGGCGGATGAAGGCAGGAGCCGCTAAGCCCAATCCGAACAAAACCCTCCGACTAATCATAGGCATTTCTCTCCCTCGATCGCAGCAAGCTTTCTGCTCGCTACATATTGCCAAGACCGATTGGTTGACAACCGATTTGAGACATACCAAAAAGTTGTGTAAGATTGAGCCGCTTTGGAGTTGGTCAAACGTGAGCGACCTAACAAAGGCATCGCAGTTGCTGGCAGCTCAAAAGCAGGCTCTCTCTGCGGCAGAATTTCTGGAAATAGATCGTCTGTTTCGAATAAATTATAAAAACTCGATACCAAGATTTTTTGAATCCTCGCCAAGCTCTCGACCAATATTGGTGCACCTATCCGTCTCCATTGAGGTTTTAAGGACGCGCATGCCACGCGACCTGAGCCACATGGAATCTATTAGATTTATCCCAGAAACAAATACTATCCTGGACGCTATAAAACTCTACAAAATTCAATTAACTCGCTCAAGAGCGAAATCTTCTTATATAGACAACATACCAACAATTATTAGCGCGCTGGATGAATCAGAAATAATAATCGAAAAATTACACGATAATCTTACTAAGATAAAAACAAAAAATGATTCTATATCAAGCAACATAATATCTCTTTCCAAATACATCGGAGACAAACAACAGATAGACGCCCCCCTTTCTGTCGATTTTAAAGACGGAAAGTTGATCGCGATTGACAGCGCCCGCGCAAATAGCCTTCTAGACAGAGAAGTCATTGAACAATTAAGAAACGATATAATCCATGGCATAGAACGTTACATATCATACCTGAATAATTCAACCAATATAGACCCTCGCGTAACTGATATGTTTGTATCTTTACTGGAGACGATGCAGATTTCGTCTCGAGAGAGAGTGATCGCAACAGGGCTTCAGGCCCAACTAATAAACAAAGCGCTGATCGCCAGCAGGCACGAAATACATGATCTTGTTTTTATAAACGGGAGCGAAATAGCAGGAAATACATTAAAATACTGCATGCAATTCTCTGAATGGCATTCTTTTCAAGAAAATTCAATGAAATATGTTGACGTTGACAGGGACGACCTAGTGAAAATTGCTGATAGCACCATATCGGCGCTTGATAAGAACAAAAACAACGTTGACCCCTACATAACACGCACCCTTACAAATATCAGATCGCTGATATCCTCAAGCAAAGGCAAAATCAAAGATGCAGCATTTGCCATAATACATTCTACATACAATATATTTGTTGTTCTTTCAAAATTTGTATTTGAGGTGTTTAAAAAATTTGGCACCGCAGCAATAGATGGCACGGCAGAGGGCATAAAAAAGACCTCTGCAATTGCGGTGGCAGCTTCTCTTCTCGGAATCATCACCATAAACATAACCGGAATCACTAGCTCAGCTGAGCAACTTGATTGGATGAAGGCGATTGGAAAAATTATCAAGGAATTGATGGTCGCGTCTAAATAGCTTTACCATTTTGAGTCACGGTCGCGATTTTCCCGGCAAGCGGAGGGCGTTCCACGGAGGTTGATGCCTCCCATGAACGTTTTTCGCTTGTGAGCGCTTGATCCCACGACTAAACCACCGGCGGTCCTGCGCGGGACCCTAAAAAATTCGTCATCGTCTTAGCGTCCCGCGAGAGAAATTCAAACCACACGGAGCCGACCGATGGCCTTTCTTGCCGACGCCCTGAAGCGCGTGAAGCCCTCTGCCACCATTGCCATGGCGCAGAAGGCTCGTGACCTGAATGCGCAGGGCAAGAAAGTGATCTCGCTCTCGGCCGGCGAGCCGGATTTCGACACGCCGGACAATATCAAGATGGCGGCCGTCAAGGCGATCGCCGACGGCAAGACCAAGTACACTGCTGTCTCCGGCATCACGGAACTGCGCCAGGCCATCGTCGCCAAGTTCAAGCGTGAGAACGGCCTCGACTACAAGTGGCAGCAGGCGATCGTCTGCACCGGCGGCAAGCAGGTCCTGTTCAACGCCTTCATGGCGACGCTGAATGCCGGCGACGAGGTGCTGATCCCGGCGCCCTACTGGGTCTCCTATCCGGAAATGGTGGCGCTCTGCGGCGGCACGCCGACCTTCGTCTCGGCAGGCCCCGAGACCAATTACAAGCTGACCGCTGAGGCGCTTGACCGCGCGATCACGCCGAAGACCAAGTGGTTCCTGTTCAACTCGCCGTCGAACCCGACGGGCGCCGCCTATACGCGCGCCGAGCTGAAGGCGCTGACCGACGTGCTGATGAAGCACCCGCATGTCTGGATCCTCACCGACGACATGTACGAGCATCTCGTCTATGGCGACTTCACCTTCACCACCCCGGCGCAGGTCGAGCCCGCCCTCTACGAGCGCACGCTGACCATGAACGGCCTGTCCAAGGCCTATTCGATGACCGGCTGGCGCATCGGCTATGCCGCCGGTCCCGAGCCGCTGATCAAGGCCATGGACCTCATCCAGGGCCAGCAGACGTCTGGCGCCAACACCATCGCCCAGTGGGCGGGCGTGGAAGCGCTGAACGGCACACAGGATTACATCCCGGCGCGCCGCAAGGCCTTCGAGCAGCGCCGCGACCTCGTGGTCTCGATGCTCAACCAGGCCAAGGGTCTCCAGTGCCCGACGCCGGAAGGCGCCTTCTATGTCTATCCCTCGATCAAGGACGTGATTGGCAAGACCACCTCGGCCGGCAAGGTGATCGCCACCGACGAGGACTTCGCCATGGAACTGGTGGAGAGCGAAGGCGTCGCCATCGTCCACGGCTCGGCCTTCGGCCTCGGCCCGGCCTTCCGCCTGTCCTATGCGGAATCGACCGAGACGCTGACCACCGCCTGCGAGAAGATCCAGAAGTTCTGCGCCGAGCTGCGCTGAACCTTCTTCGTTTCGAGACCATCAGGGCGCGTCGGGCAACCGGCGCGCCCTTTGTGCCTTTGGGAGCGCGGCCTTGCGGCGGCGAGCGATTTTTTAGGCCCTCGCGGCAACCCCGGCGCATCGGGCGGGTTCTTCACCCATGGGGCGACAAGCCCCGCAAAGATGAAGGAACACCCGATGACCACGAACAAGACGCTCCGCAACCTGCTCACCGCCACCGCTGCCGTCGCCTTGCTGTCGACCGGCGTGCTGGCCCAGACCGCGCCGTCGACCCAGACCACGCCGATGGCACCCACCACCCAGGCTCCGGCCACCCGTGGCGGCGCATCGACCACAATGTCGGGCAACGAGACGACGTCGTCGCGCATTGTCGGTGCCGCCATCTATGCGCCGAAGCAGGCAGGTTCGCGGACTGACGCAGCCTCCCCGATGACCACCGGCTCGGTCTCCGGCTTCCCGACCATGTCGGATGCCGACTGGAAGACCATGACCTCCAACCATGATCGCATCGGCGAGATCGACAATCTCGTCATCGGCAATGATGGCCGCGTCCACCAGGTGGTGATGGGCGTCGGCGGCTTCCTCGGCATCGGGGAGAAGTCGGTCGCGGTGAACTTCACCGATGTCCGCTGGCAGATGGACTCCAACGGCAAGGTGTTCGGCGTGATCCAGCGCACCAAGGAGCAGCTGAACCAGGCTCCGGCCTTCGTCGATCGCAGCTGACCCTCGGCCGTTTGAACGGCTCGCACTTCTGGACGCCACGGCCCTCGCGGCCGTGGCGTTCGGCTGTGTGAAGGCCGGATCAGAAATCCGAGGTATCGGCTGAACCTTTTCAGCGAACCTCGCGACCCATGGTCAAGTGAGGGGCTCAAGGGCCACTCTTCGCGACAGTCCCAGGCGATACGGCGCCTCTCGTCGGGATGTCCAACAAGGACCAACGGCCTCACGGCTCGCGGTTCGCGACGACACGCGGTTGATCCGCGACACCATGCCTGAAGGGCGGCTTGGCCGCCCCGATCCGGAGCCTTGCCATGGTCAAGACCCTGACCCGCACCGCTATCCTTGCCGGCCTCGTGATGACCGGCGGTCTCGCGCTGGCGCAGGACACGCCTGCCGGCGTCCGCGCCAATCCCGTCTATTGCACCGGCTGCCTCTGTGAGGACACGCCGCCCCAGATGACCACGCCTGGCCGCTGGGTACGCTCCGGCACCATGGGCGCCCGCATCACGCTGCGCTGGCAGCCGAGCGATCCGCCGCATGGCCAGGTCGCCATGGGCTGCCGCCCGCCCGCGCGGGGATAGATTTCGAGGCACTGGAGGGTTTTCAGGACAGCTCGCGGGCCTTCTGCGCTCACTTTGTCACCCCCGGCGAGGCCAAAGGCCGAGGGAAGGGGGGCCAGACTTCCTTCGCTCATCGCCGCTGCCGTGTCGGCTTCCACCCAGCCACAACATTTCCTGGATCCCCTTCCCTCGGCCTTTGGCCTCGCCGGGGATGACGATGGTGACGGTTGGACGTTTCTGGCTCCACCAGATGGAAACCCATGCAGGCACGCGGCGTGGTCAAGCCGCAAGGTTCGTGAGGCCTGATGGGCCTCACCACACGACCGCCCTCGCCGCCCGCTCGAAAAATTCTCTCTCCGTCGTCGAACCTTTTCTCGTCCCCATCCGACCCATGTTCAAGTGATCCACAGAGCGCCCCGAGCGGGCCACCAGTAGGAGCCAAGACCATGTTCCTCGCCGTTGCCAAGACCGCCTACGCCGCCCTCGCCCTCACCGCCGGTGCCGGCGCCATGTCGGGCGCGACCGCCCCCAACGCCGCGACCTCGGCGCGCGCCGTGACCTATTGCGGCCCCTGCCTGTGCACGGCCAACCCGCCTGCCATGAACCAGGCCGGCGACTGGGTTCCGAACGGCGCCATGCTCGGCGGCTCGCAGGTTCTCAAGTTCCGCCCGCAGGGCTCGGACGTCTCGGCCGCCACCGCCTGCGAGCGCGGCCGCTGACAACCATCCATGCTTTGTGGCAGCGCAAGGCATACGAATTTATACGTGCATAGACTGGCCCCATTCTTAAGAACGGATGGGGAAGCGTGCATGACAGATTCCTGCGCAGACAAACTGACAGAGGCGGCCAAGGCCGAATTGCTGCTGAAGCCGATGGCGCATGCGCAGCGCCTCGTGCTGCTGGCCTGCATGGGCCGGGGCGAATTGTCGAGCAGCACCATTGCCGCCCGCGCCGGCTTTCGCCTGCCGATCGTCAGCCACCATCTCGGCGTGCTGCGCAATGCCGGCGTGATCGCCTCGCGCCGCGACAGCCGCGAAGTGTTCCACCGCATCATTTCGCCCGAAGCGCAGCGGGTGATGGAAGCGCTCGGCGGCAGGCCAGCCGATCAGGCGGCCTGATGGTCCCCCTGATGGTCCCATCGACATCGCGCATGAAAAAAGCCGCCCCGAAGGGCGGCTTTCCTTTGCCAGGCAAATGGCTCAGTAGCGGGCGACGACCGCCGACGGGCCGGTCGAGAACAGATAGTTGACGCCCACCTTGACGGCATGAACGTCGCCGCGTTGCGTGACCCAGATCGACGGCGCACCGGCCATGTCGGTGCGGAACGTGCCGAAGTTCATGTAATTGTACTCAAGCTTCGCCGTCAGGTTCTGCGTGACCGCATATTCCAGACCCGCGCCGACCATCAGGCCAAGCCGGGTCGTCGATCCCGAAATGTAAGCGTTCTGGTTGTGGCCGACCGAGAAGCCGCCGACCGCCAGACCAGCCTTCGCAAACAGCAGGGCGCGGCCGAAGGTGACACCGAGGCGCGGGGCCAGCGTCGCCGTCCAGCTCAGCGAGCGATCGAACACCGGCACGCCGGCGCCACGCAGGATGGAGGTCGTCGACGACTTCTTGAAGCCAAGCGCGGAGAGATCAGCCTCGAGACCCAGAACCAGGTTGTTGATCTGGTAATTGTAGCCGATCTGCATGCCGCCCATCAGCGCTGAACCACCGAGATTCTGCATGTCGAAGCCGGCAAAGGCGTTCCACGGCGTGAAGGCATTGTAGCCGCTGGACACCGAGGCCGCGCCCAGATGACCGCCGATATAGAAGCCCGTCCAGTTCATGCCGGCAGGCGCAACCGCCACGGCCGTCATCGGCATACGGGCCGGTCCGAGATCGGCCGCCGAAGCCGTTCCGACGCCCAACAGGGCGATTGCCAAAGCGAGACCGCTGACCTTGCGCATGATGCTCTCCATTGCTTGTTCCACCAGTCGTGGTGGTTGAAGCAACTATGCGACTCCTGCGTTACGCATCAAGGAAACAGTCGTTTTCAGGATTTGTTTTGTATCTGGAGTCGCCGGAGCGCCACAGTTCGAGCATTCTATAACTATGAAAAACAAGACGAAGGGATGATGTCTTTCGCCAATACATGAGGTCTGGATAGAACAGCCGGCCAGACATGCCGCAGATCTGGCGCTATCCGTGTTCAGAGCGCCTTCTGCTCCCGCGGGGTCAGGCCGCCTCAGCCGCCCTTCATCGCCATCAACCGCGCGCCCATCATCTGGTGGAGCATGTTGATCGCCTTCAGCGGGCGGACCATCACCTTGAAATGGCTGATCCGGTCCTCGGCATCCCACGTGATCATGTCGATGCCGTTGAGCGTGATCCCCTCGATCACCGTCTCGAATTCCAGCACGGCCGAGTTCTCCCCGATCCACTCGTTGAGGTACCGGAACGAGCCGTTGTTGAGCACATCCAACGCCGCCGTCAGATAGGCCTTGGTGATCGCCTTGCCCACCTGCGGCGTGTGCACCACGGGTGAGACGAACACCACATCGTCGGCGAGCAGCTGCTCGAGGCCGGACGCATCGCGCGCCTCCGCCAGCGCATGCCAGTCACGGATGGCCTTCGGCTGGGTGGCGGTCATAGGCATCCCCTTTTCACGGTCATGATCAGGCAGCCTAGCGGATGGCAGGAGCCCCGTGCCTTCGCCCGTTCGGGGGAGATCGCGCAGGGGCAAGTGCCCCCGCTCCCTTCCGCAACGGCACGCGACGTTAACCCTTTCTTTACCATTTCGTTGCCGCCCCTCCCTCCCCCGCCTAGGCTTCGCTCCGGGACTGGGAGTTCAGGGCATGCGACGGCTGATCGTCACCTTCTGCGCCATCTATCTCGCGGCTGTCGCATTGGCCTCCGCCACGACAGGCTGGGGCCTGATCGAGGCCGTACCCGGCTATCGCCTGTCGATCCTCTGGATGTCGCCGGAAACGCTCGCCGCCCGGCTCGACGCCTTTGTCGGCGCCGGCCGCATCTTCGAGGCCGAGGTCTATGCCGGCGCCCACGCCGTCTCGTGGGCGATCATGCTGACGCTGGTGCTGGTCGGCACGATAAGGCCGTTCCTCGGCCCCTCCGAGCCGATCGCCAACATGCGCTCCAGCGCCGTGGTGCTGGGCGGCCTGGCCGGCCTTGTCCTGCTCGCCCACTGGTCGCGGCCGCTGCTCGATGAAGCCAGCCGCATTCCGTCCGCCTCCACCACGCTGTCGTCCATGCCGGCCTATTGGCTGGTTGGCATGGCGGTCTCGGCGGCGATCACCGGCGCGCATCTCTCCATGCTTGCCCACGATGCCGTGCTGTGGGCCCGCGCCCGCTACAGCGGACCTCAGGCTTCCGCCGCCTGATCAGACCGGAATTCGGACCGTCGCGCGCAGGCCGCCGAGCGGGCTGTCGAGCAGCGAAATCTCGCCGCCGTGCGAGCGGGCGATGTCGCGGGCGATCGCAAGTCCCAGGCCCGAGCCGCCCTCGTCGACATTGCGCGCGTCATCGAGCCTGAGGAACGGCTTGAACACGTCCTCGCGCCGCTCCATCGGAATGCCCGGCCCATCGTCGTCCACGGTAACCGACAGCCAGCGATGGTCGCGATGGCCGATGATCGCCACCTTGTCGGCATGGCGGGCCGAATTGGTGATCAGATTGGCGAGGCAGCGCTTGAACGCATCGGCGCGCACTTTCACCATCGGCTCGCCATGGAACGACACGGTCGCCTCCTGGCCCGCCCGCTCGGCATCGCCGCGCAATTCCTCCAGCAGCGCGGCCACGTCGGTCTCGACCGGCAATTCGCCGGAATCGCCGCGGGCAAAGGCGAGATAGGCCTCCAGCATGCGCGCCATCTCGTCGACATCGCGCAGCATGGCCTCGGTCTCCGGCCCCTCCGGCAAGAGCGCCAGTTCCAGCTTGAACCGGGTTAGCACGGTTCTCAGATCGTGGCTGACGCCGGCGAGCATCGTGGTGCGCTGGTCGATCTGCCGCTCGATGCGCCGCTTCATCTCGATGAAGGCGAGCGCCGCCGCCCTCACCTCGCTCGCGCCGCGGGGCCGAAAGCCGATGACCTCTCGCCCCTTGCCGAAATCCTCGGCCGCCGCCGCCAGCGCCTGGATCGGCCGGATCTGGTTGCGCAGGAACAGGATGGCGATGCCGAGCAGGATGACGGAGGCGATCACCATCCAGACCAGGAAGATGTGACTGTTGGAGGCATAGGCCATGCCGCGCCGGGCGAAGACCTTGAGAATCGAGCCGTTCTCGAGCTGCACGCGGATTTCGACCAGCGCGGAATTGCCCACCGTATCGATCCAGAAGGGCCGCCCGGTCTGCAAAGCGATCTCGCGCGACAAGGCCGCGTCCAGAACGTCGAAGAACGGCCGCGGCCCCGCCGCCGGCAAGGGCTCGGGCGGCAGGATCTCGATCATCAGGTTGAGCCGGTCGCGGGCGATGCGCCGGAGCGTCTCGTAATCGCGGTCCTGCGGATAGGTCTTGTGGATGTCGATCAGGGCCGCGATGTCCTGCGTCACCGCCGCCGACAGGCGATAGGTGACGAGCTGCCAATGCCGCTCCATGAACACATAGGCGACGATCGACTGCAGGATGACGATCGGCGCGATCACGATGATCAGCGAGCGGGCATAAAGCCCCTTCGGCATGAACTCGTTGAACCGCCGCGCGAAACTCTCGGCCCGCTGGGTCAGGCCCGTGGCGAGGTTGGCGATGAGGCCGCGCAGGCCCCCATAGGTCGAGCGTGTCTGATCGAAACTGGCCATGCCTGGACTTTACCACGGCCGCCCTGATTTGCGCCAAGCCACAGTTTTCTATTTTTACCCGGATGATATTGACGAGAGCTTTCTTGGCGGCTATCTGGCGCTGATGACCGAACAGCCAGCCCCTCATCCCGCTACCCTCACCGCCTTCGAAGGCACCACCCGCATTGGCACCGGAGACCGGCTTGCCGTGGCATTGGCCGCCCATACGGCCATGGCCCAGGGCGGCGGCGACCCGATCCTCGTCTTCGATGATGCCAGCGGCGAACAGGTGGAATTCGACCTGCGCGGCACCGCCGGTGATGTCGCCGCCCGTCTTGTCCCTGTCCAGGCGCCCGAGCCGCGCGGCCCCGGCCGCCCGAAGCTCGGCGTCGTCGCCCGCGAGGTGACCCTGCTGCCGCGGCACTGGGACTGGTTGTCGCGCCAGCCCGGCGGCGCGTCCGTTGCCCTGCGGCGCCTCGTCGAGACGGCAAGGTTTGCCTCCGAAACAGGCGAAGCAGGCGCCCGTGCCCGTGATGCGGCCTACCGCTTCGCCACCGCCATTGCCGGCAACCAACCGGATTTCGACGAGGCGATGCGGGCGCTGTTTGCCCGCGACGTCAAGGCCTTCGAGGTACGTCTGGCACGCTGGGCCCCCGACCTTGGCCGTCACGCCCTTGCCATGGCTCAGCCCTGGTTCGCGGATGAGGGCAAAACCCAGTAACCGCAACGCTTCATCCAGCGTTCATATTAGAAACGATACAGATCCTTGGCACGTTCCCTGCTGGGTCAGTCAGACTGCCCCGGGGTGGGTTGGTGCAGAGTTGAGTGTGACGACGCGCACGGCCTCGAAGAAGGCCGGAAGGATGCTGGATGAGTGCCTATTCTGAGGCCCGCGCCGGGGGACATGGCGCGCGCCGCGTGAAGGATCTGGCCGTCCAGGCCGGGACTTCTGTTGCCCGCTTCGCAGCCAGCAGGCAGGGTGAGCTTGTCATCGCTCTTGTGGCGATCACCGCACTCTGGGCGCTCGCCGCGATCCAGTGGCGCCTCACCGACACCGTGGTTCCCTGGGATTCCAAGAACCAGTTCTATGCCTTCTTCCGCTTCCTCGCGACCGCCCTTCACGAGGGCTCGACGCCCTTCTGGAACCCCTACCACTATGGCGGCCACCCCAGCATCGCCGATCCGCAATCCCTGATCTTCCAGCCGCCCTTCGTGCTCTGGGCCTGGCTTGACGCCAGCCCGACCATGCTGGCCTTCGACGCCCTGGTCTATGGCCACCTGCTGGTTGGCGGCCTGGCCCTTGCCGGCTATGGCCATCGCCACGGCTGGCCGGCCGCCGCCTCCGTTCTGGCCGCTGCCGTGTTCATGTTCGGCGGCGTCGTCTCGGGCCGGCTGAACCATGTCGGCATCATCACTGCCTATGGCCTGTTCCCGCTGGCGGTCCTGCTGCTTGAAGTGGCCTTCGACCGCCGCTCATGGCTGGCGGCGATCGGTTTCGGCGCGACGGCTGCCCTGATCGCGCTTGGGCGCACCCAGACCCCGCTCATCCTGTCGATCATCCTGGTCGTGCTCGCCGCGCGCCATCTGCTGGTCCGGCCCGAGCCGCTCCGCTATGCCCTGACCCGCCTGCCCGTCCTGCTGCTCATGGGGGCAACCGCGCTCGCGCTGATCGCCGTGCCCATGCTGCTCACCGTGCAGTTCGCCGACTATTCCAACCGCCCGCATATCAGCCTGGATACGGCGCTGCTGTCGTCGCTCTACCCGGTCAACATCGCCAATTTCTTCGCGCCCAACGTGCTGGGCTCGCTGCAGCCGTCGTCGCTCGGCGACTGGGGCCCGAGCCATGGCACCCGGCCGGGGATCGACGGCACGGACCGGGCGTTCAACTACATGTTCGCCGGCAGCCTCACGGCCCTGCTCCTGGTCTGGCACGGCCTGGCTGGCGGACGGCTGCTTGCTTCCGGGCGCCGCGTCTTCGCCGTGGTCGCGGTGCTGGCGCTGCTCTATTCGGTTGGCCGCTACTCGCCGTTCTTCCCGCTGATGTTCCAGTATTTCCCCGGCATCGCGCTGTTCCGGCGGCCGGTGGGCGGCCTGTTCATCTTCATCCCGGCGCTCGCCTATCTCTCGGGTTACCTCGTCTCCGATTATGTGAAGCAAGGCCTGCCGGCGGTGCCGCGCTGGGCGCTGGCCATTCTCGGCGGCGCCATGATCGGCCTGTTTGCCTGGGCGATCGACTTTTCCACCCTCTCGTCCAAGGGCTGGCAGGCCGCGCTCGAAACCGCCAAGGTACTGCCGATCTATGGCGCGCTGATCGTCCTGTTCATGCTCGCCCGCTCGCCGCGCGCACGGGTGATCGCGGCAAGCGTCGCCGTTGCCTTCACCGGCGGCGAACTGGTCCTCCGCAACGCGGCCTCCTCGCTCAATGCGGAGCCGCGCGCCTATTATTCCTTCCTCGAGAAACCGATGGGCGAGGAAGCCCGCATCCTCGGCATCGTGCAGCGCGCGATCCAGGCTTCCCACACCGGATCGGTCAGGCCGCGCGTCGAGATCGTCGGCCTCGGCGGTCCCTGGCAGAATGCCGCCATGGTCTATGGCCTGGAGGCGACCAACGGCTACAACCCGCTGCGCATCGGCCAGTATGACCGGCTCGTCGCCCCCGGCGAGAGCCCCTACACGGCGCTGCACCGCCGCTTTCCGAACGGCTCCTTCCCGGGCTACGACTGCGACCTGAGCAAGCTGCTCGGTCTCGAATATGTCGTGCTCGACCGTCCCATCGAGGCCATGCCGCACCTGCATCGCCGGACCGTCGTCGAGACGGTCATGGCCGGTCCGAAAGTCTGGATCTACCGCCTGCCGAACCCCGCCCCGCGTGTCGCCCTGGCCAGCCGGGTGCGTGTTGCCGACGCCGACGAACTGGTCGATCAGGGCCGGTTCCCCGCGCGCACGGCGAGCACGACGGCCACCGGCACCGAGGTGATGGTCGACGACGACGACGACCTGTCGCAGAGCTATGTCCAGGCCGCGGCCAATGCCCAGCCGGGCAAGGCCGAGATCGTCTCCTGGCGCCCCGACCGCGTCGAGATCGCCGTCGAGACGAGGACCACCGCCGTTCTCACCGATCACGCCCTCTGGTATCCGGGCTGGGAGGTCGAGGTGGACGGCGTGAGGCGGCCGCTGCTGCGCACCGACGTTCTGTTCCGCGGCGTGGAAATCCCCCCGGGCGCGAAGAAGGTCGTCTTCACCTACCGTCCGCTGTCGCTTGAGAACCTCAAGGCCGCCTTCGACGGCATGCTTGGCCGCGACAACGACTGACGCCCGGCCCTAGTTGCCGCGCGGGCAGAGTGTCGACGAGACCCGCGCGAGCAGGAAGGCCCGGTCGTCGCTCGCCATCAGGTCCGGGCTGAAGCCCCTGGCGCCCTCGGCCTGCAGTCGCTCGACGACGTCGAGCCTCAGCCCACCGCCGGGCGGCGTGGACAGGCGGAAGGCACCCGCATCGCCCTCGCCCTGACAATCGGCCGCCTCGCCGCGCGCGGTGCAGATGCCGTTGACCTCGAACCGGTCGCGATTGCCGCGGATCTGGAACGTCAGCGCCACCGTGTAGCGCGCCTCGTTGTTCTCCTCAGCAGGCGCCTCGCGGACACGGCGCAGTGTCATGCGCACCACCCGCTGGCGCGGGTTGCGGGCGAGATGCTCGCCGTCATAGACGCGCAGGAAGCAGGGATCCGGCGTGCGCGGCGGTGCCGTGATGTGATCGAAGACAGTGAAGGCCTGGGCGGAGCCACAGAGGGCAGTCGTCAGGACCAGAACGGCGGATATCCGCATGGCGGCTCCTTGTGGGCGGGTTTCGGAGACGATCAGTTCGCGATAGGCGGGAGTTCTAAGCGGCAACGCCAGTGCTGACCAGCGTAGCGTAAGGTCGAAGGGCGAGACCCCGCTATTTCAGAAGGCTGCGCAAGGCCTGCTCTCGCGGCTTCGTGCTGGCACCAAGCAGATCGACGGGCCGGCGTCCCGCGGCATCCGCGATGGTCTTGTCAGCACCGAGCGCGATCAGCGTGGCGGCTGTGGAAGCCTCACTCGTTTCCGCAGCCACATGCAGAACGGTGCGGCCGGCCCGGTTGACGGCGTTGATGGCGACACCCCGCTCGACAAGGAAGGTCACCATTTGCACGCCCGGTTCCTGGAGAGGATAGGGACCCGACTTCCGGATGAAGTTGTGCAAAAGCGTCGAACCGTCGGTGGCGCGCGCCTGCACGTCGAACGGAAAGCCGAGCATGATCAGCATCTCGATATCCGCACGCGTCTGGCAATAGAAGAAGCCATTGCAGCCTCTTCCATCGAGCAGGAGGGGATCGGCCCCGCAATCGATCAGCGCGGCCACCAGATCAGGCATGCTGGATACTGACAGGAGCGCGGAATGGACGGGCCGACGGGAGCGCATCTCTTCCCCCGGTGGTGGGGGCGACAGGGCGTTGACGTCGGCGCCGTGAGCGACGAGCAGCCGGACGACCTCCCCGCTCCACTGGCGATGTAGCGCCGCCTCGCCAGAATCGTCGCGCCGGTCGGGATCGGCGCCATGGGCGAGCAGAACGCGCGCCGTGCCCGGACCACACACCATCAGCATGGTCAGGCCATTGTCCCAGGGGGCATCGGGATCGGCGCCGGCGTCGAGAAGCGCTTCCAGAATACCGAAATAGGCCTCCTCGCCGCCCTGCGCATCCTGCTTGCGCTGCTCGACCAGCCGGTGCAGCGGCCAGTGCCGCTCGCCCTTCCAGCCATTGACGCGCGCGCCCTGCGCGATCAGCCAGCGCACCGTCTCGAGGGACGACAACTCGGCCGCCTCGCCCAGCACCATGCGGCGGGTGTTGATCGCAGCTCCGCGTGACACGAGCAACTCCATCATGGCGCGGTCATCGTTGCGGACGGCATGGATCAACGGCGTGACGAACTCGGCGCTCCACGCCCCCTCGGCGCAGGCATCGATCGCCGCGCCATCGTCCAGCGCGCGCAGGACCATGGCGCGGTTGCCGGCCTGGGCAGCGGTGAGGAGGTCATGGTCCGCCCGGCTCTTCGCCATCACGACCCGCGGTGGCGCATCGGCCTCCGGTCGCAGGTCGGAAAGCCAGTCCAGCCAGGCCTTGCCGCCGGGACTGTCGGCCCTGAGCATGGCCTGCGCCGGATCGGTCATGTCGCAGAAGGCAAACCAGTCGTCCTGGGTGTCGCCGGCGCAGCCGAGCGTCGAATATTCCGTGATGAAGCTGACGAAATCCGGCGCGATGATCCGGCCGTGCAGGCCTTCCAGCTCATGGCTGAAATAGCGGACCGGCTGGGCCCCGTTGGCGGAAGAGCAATCGATGGTCAGCATGTCGCCATTGACCAGTTCGGCAAAGGCAAACTGGCCGACCCACATCGAGGGATCGTCGGGCACTTCGGACTCGCGCGGGTGCCTGGCATGTTGCAAGCGCCAGTGCGCGAAATTCGCCAGCGCGTATTGGTCGATATAGTCGAGGTCGAAGACCATCCCGCCCAGACCGCCCTGGGTCGGCCGCCTCTCACGCTCCAGCGGCCGCAGCTCCGGCGGCACCGACCAGCTAAACCAGACGCCTGCCGAACATTCAGCGAGGATCGTACGCAGTTGCGTAGGGATCGTGACCTGATGACGGGCCTCGAACGCGGCGAGTTTATCGGATTCGGCAGGTGGGCGAATCGCCGGCGCCTCGTGCTGCCAGCCGCGGCGGGCCGCGATGCGGTCCATGCGATGCCAATCGGCGGTCCAGCGCTGAAAGAATGCCTGCATGATCGGCTCACCAATGGTGGGATTGCAACTGTCCCCGTTGGTCGCGCCAAGCCGCGGCGAGGTTCACAAGGATGCGAAGTCAACCATTTCAAAGCCGACTAACATAATAGATTATAATATCCGACAAGTACACATTGACATTCTCAACGGAACACCGATCCTGAGCCATGAAGGACATAGCATTCAGTAAATGAGAATAATTCTAATGTACGCATACCGCGCGACAGCACAACCATCGAATGCCAGAATTATTGCCTTGAATCTCACAGCAAGCGCTGTGATAGCCATTTTTTCTGTCATCCAGGCAAGCGAGGTGGCGGCAGCACCTCCCGCTGCGGCGCGTCCACGACAAATGCCCGTGACGGCGATATCGCTTGTTCCACCCGATCCGGCGAAGTGGACCGTCGTCTCCACCATTGGCAAGACGCGGACATTTCGCTGCCGCGATCTCGCCTGCCCTTACCCGGTCCATGTTTTCACGAGTGTCGGCAACAGTCCGACACGCAGCATCGACCCCCGCGGCCTGGAGAACGCAGCCCGCGAGCGGCTTCCCGTCGGTTTGCAGCGGTGGCAGAGCAATCTCGACTGGCGCTCCGGCGGCACCCGCCGGGTGGAGATGCTGGGCTGGCGCACCGGCCGCGCCCGCGGGTTTCCAGCCATCTTCGCGGACTACCGCATTTCGGGCGGGCAGACGCCCGAGCGCTTCGCAGCGCTCACCATCTTCTACGCATTCAACGCCCGTATCACCGTCGAGGTCATTTCGCCGTCCCGCCAGCTTTCGCGCGACACCGCCGGAGCCTTCGTTGCAGCCGCCGGCATTCGCGAGCGCATGGAGCCGTTTCCTCAGGTTCCGGTCCAGCGGGTGGTTGACCGCTAGATCCATCCGCCCGAGCCTTGCTCGTCCCCCCCTTTTCCGCTATAGCCCGCCAGTCCCGCGACATCTCCGCACCCCTGGAGGCTTCGTTCGCGGGCTTTTCTGTTGGAGAACAAGACCATGGCTGCCATCAAAGAGATGTCGGCGACGGTCCGCGCGAATGGCGGCAAGGGGGCCGCTCGCGCCGAACGTCGTGCGGGCCGCGTGCCCGGCGTCATCTACGGCGACAAGAAGTCGCCCGTGCTGATTTCGATCGACTACAAGACCCTGCACCAGCGCATCTATGCCGGTCACTTCCTCTCGACCGTGTTCGAGCTGGACGTCGACGGCCAGAAGCATCGCGTCATTCCGCGCGACTACCAGCTGGATCCGGTGAAGGACTTCCCGGTCCACGTCGACTTCCTGCGTCTCGGCGAAGGCGCCGTGATCTCGGTCGACATCCCGATCCACGTTCTGGGTGCCGATCTGTCGCCTGGCGTCAAGCTCGGTGGCTCGGTCAACCTGGTCGCGCATTCGATCACCCTGCTCTGCCCGGCTGACAACATCCCGGCCTCGGTCGACATCGACATCTCGTCGCTGGCCATGGGCTATTCGATCCATCTGGCCGATGTGGCCCTTCCGGCTGGCGTCCGCGCCGCCACGAAGGAAAACCCGACTCTGCTCTCGATCGTCGCTCCGTCGGGCGGCGCCGAGGCCGAGCCGGCCGCCGCCGCTCCGGCCGCAGCGCCTGCCGCCAAGAAGTGATCCCGGGCGGGGCCTTCTGGCCCTGCTCAACCACGTTAGCGAAGGGCGCCCGTGACATTCGGGCGCCCTTTTCGTTGGATGGAACCGTGTCGCCCTTGCCTGCGACCATGGGAGCGGTCGGATGCTGCTGATCGTCGGCCTCGGCAATCCCGGGGCGAAATACCGGATGAACCGGCACAATATCGGCTTCATGGCGGTGGAGACGATCCACCGGCGCCATCGCTTCGGGCCCTGGCGCCAGCGCTTCCAGGGCGTGACCGCAGACGGGCAGATCGGGCCTGAGAAGGCGCTGCTCTTGATGCCCGGAACCTTCATGAACGAGAGCGGCCGCGCCGTGGCTGAGGCCATGCGCTTCTTCAAGATCGAGCTCAAGGACGTGGTGGTCTTCCACGACGAGCTCGACCTGCCGCCGGCCAAGCTCCGGGTCAAGACCGGCGGCGGCAATGCCGGCCACAATGGCCTGCGCTCGATCACCGCGCTCTGCGGCAACGATTATCGCCGCGTCCGGATAGGCATCGGACATCCCGGCGACAAGGCGCTCGTCCATTCCTATGTGCTGAACGATTTCGCCAAGGCGGAAATGCCCTGGGTGGAAGACCTCTGCACGGCCTCGGCCGACCATGCCGAGATGCTGGCGACCCCGGACGACCCCGGCTACCAGAACCGCATCCACCTCGCCATGGAAGGCCGCGGTTGGGGCGAGGTGAAGCGGGTGGGCGAAGCCAAGGGCGACTGAAATGACCGAGATCGCGGGCCTGCGCCCTTGATCGCGGTTGCGCTCGGTTCCTGTCCGGGGATATGCACCACGGACGCTTGGCCGCACGGTGACCGTTCAGGTCTCGATGCCGGCCGCACCCGGATTTCTCTTCGCCGGTCCGTGACCGGCCAACATCAGACTGGACCCTTCCCATGGGCTTCAAATGCGGCATTGTCGGCCTGCCGAACGTCGGCAAGTCGACCCTCTTCAACGCGCTGACCCAGACGGCGGCGGCACAGGCGGCGAACTATCCGTTCTGCACCATCGAGCCGAATGTCGGCGATGTCGCCGTGCCCGATCCGCGTCTCGACATTCTGGCCAAGGCCGGCAAGTCACAGCAGATCATCCCGACCCGCATCACCTTCGTCGACATTGCCGGCATCGTGCGCGGCGCCTCCAAGGGCGAGGGCCTCGGCAACCAGTTCCTCGCCAATATCCGCGAGGTCGATGCCATCGCCCATGTCGTGCGCTGCTTCGAGGACGGCGACATCACCCATGTCGAGGGCAAGGTTGACCCGCTCGCCGACATCGAGACCATCGAGACCGAGCTGATGCTCGCCGATCTCGACAGCCTCGAGAAGCGCGTCACCGGCCTGGAGAAGAAGGCCAAGGGCGGCGACAAGGAAGCCAAGGAGCAGGTCGACCTGATCAACCGCGCCCTGGTCCACCTCCGCGATGGCCGTCCGGCCCGCATGACCGATGTGAAGCCCGAGGAGGCCAGGACCTTCGAGCAGCTGAACCTCTTGACCTCCAAGCCGGTTCTCTATGTCTGCAATGTCGAGGAAGCCTCCGCCGACAAGGGCAACAGCTTCTCCGCCAAGGTGTTCGCCCGCGCCAAGGAAGAGGGCGCCAATGCGGTCGTCGTCTCCGCCAAGATCGAGAGCGAGATCGCGGTCATGGCGCTGGAAGACCAGAAGGACTTCCTGGAGGCCGTCGGCCTCGAGGAGCCGGGCCTCAACCGCGTGATCCGCTCCGGCTATGACCTTCTGCACCTGGTGACCTATTTCACCGTCGGCCCGAAGGAAACCCGCGCCTGGACCATCACCAAGGGCACCAAGGCGCCCGCCGCGGCCGGCGTGATCCATACCGATTTCGAGAAGGGCTTCATCCGCGCCGAAACCATCGCCTATGCCGACTACACCGCCCTTGGTGGTGAGGCTGGTGCCCGCGATGCCGGCAAGCTGCGCCTCGAAGGCAAGGAATATGTGGTCGCCGATGGCGACGTGCTGCACTTCCGCTTCGCCAACTGACGATGCGTCCTGGCAGGCCTTCGCCCGAAAGGCGGAGGCCCCAGCCCACGGCAATCATGCATGATGCCGCCATCTCCAGTGATTGCGCCGGCCCATGACATCCGACACGCCCCTGATCGCCTTTGAAGACTTCGTCCCTGGCGAGATCTCCACCTATGGTCGCTATGCGGTGACCCGCGAGGAGGCGATCGAGTTCTCCGCCGAGTTCGATCCCCAGCCCTTCCACCTCACCGACGAGGGCGGCAAGGCCTCGCTGCTGGGCGCCTTGTCCGCCTCAGGCTGGCATTCCTCGGCCATGCTCATGCGCATGAACTGCGACCATTTCATCACCCATTCCACCTCCATGGGCGGGCCGGGCATCGAGGAGATGAAATGGGTGAAGCCGGTCTTTCCCGGCGACGTGCTGAGCGTCCGGCGCACGGTCCTCGACGCCCGCGTCTCCGCCTCCAAGCCCGATCGCGGCATCGTCCGCTTCCGCTTTGAGCTTCTGAACCAGAACGGCGACGTCGTGCTGATCCAGGTGAACCCGATCTTCTTCGGCCGCCGGACGGCAGAGGCCGCCCATGTTTGACGAGATCGCCGTCGGCTCCATCGAGGTGCTCGGATCGCACACATTCACGGCGGACGAGATCATCCGCTTCGCCCTGAAGTTCGATCCCCAGCCGTTCCACATCGATCCCGAGGCCGCGAAACAGAGCCATTTCGGCGGACTGATTGCGTCGGGATGGCAGACCGGCTCGTGGTGGATGCGCCTGCGCGTCGAGCGCTGGAAAGCGACCAATGCCGAGCGCGCCGCCAAGGGCCTGCCGCCGCTGAAGAATGGCCCGTCAGGCGGCTACACGAACCTCGTCTGGCCGAAACCCGTCTATGCCGGCGACACCGTCACCTATACCACCGAGATCGTGGGAAAACGCGCCTCCGCCAGCCGGCCGGAATGGGGCCTCCTGTTCTCGCGCAACACCGGCGTGAACCAGAACGGCGTGTTGGTCTTCGCCTTCGACGGCTCTGTCTTCGCGGCGCGCTAACGGGGCCGGCCCGCAGCGCGGGGTCATCGTCAGGCTGTCCGAGTCAGTTGAAAGACTTCGCCCCCGCACCGACACATCGCTGAAACGGGCGCACCGCACATCTCGCTCCAACAACGGAACGGGAGACGCCCCATGAGCCTCGCGCTGTCAGCCTTGATCGCCGGCCAGATCGCCGGCGCCGCGCTTGTGGCGGCCCCTGTCCCGCAGACCGGACACCGCATCGTCCAGGCCCAATATGTCCAGGACTCGCGCGGCAATCTCGTCGGCGAGGGCCGGCGCTTCGGCCGTGGCTATGATGTCGAGCGCCAGCGTCGCTCGGGCACCACCACCTATCGCGGCACCGGGCGCAATTTCGGCGGCGGCTACGAGCAGCAGGGCAACCGCATCACCGGCACAGGCTCACGCTTCGGCGGCGGCTATGAAGCCTCGCGCGGGCGCATCACCGGCACCGGCAACAATTTCGGCGCGGGCTGGCAGCGCAACCGCGACGGCTCCTGGTCAGGTACCGGCCGCAATTTCGGCCGCTCCTGCGCCGCCGGCTCAAACCCGGCAGTCGCCTGCCGGTGACGGCCATGAGTTTCACGGAAGTTGACGCACCTTCCAGTCGCCCCCTGGTGCGTCAGTAAGGGGCCCCCCAAATGCCCCTGGAGAGCCGTCGGCAGCAATGCCGGCGGCTCTTCTCTTTGGGGTCAATGCCCGTCGAACGTCACCAGCGTGCGCACATCAACCCCCATGGCGCGCAGCTTGTCGGCACCACCGAGCTCCGGCAGGTCGATGATGAAACATGCGGCCACCACATCGGCGCCGATCTGGCGCAAGAGCTTCACCGCGCCCTCGGCCGTGCCGCCGGTGGCGATCAGATCGTCGACCAGCACCACCCTCTCGCCCGGTTTGATCGCGTCGACATGGATCTCCATCTCGTCGGTGCCATATTCCAGCGCATAGGCCATGCGCACGGTCTGATGCGGCAGCTTGCCCTTCTTGCGGATCGGCACGAAGCCCGACGACAGCTGATGCGCCACAGCCCCCCCTAGGATGAAGCCGCGCGCCTCGATGCCCGCGACCTGGTCGATCTTGGCTCCCGCATAGGGCTGCACCAGCTGGTCGACCGCGCGGCGGAAGGCCCGCGCATTGCCGAGCAGCGTGGTGATGTCGCGGAACATGATGCCGGGCTTCGGATAATCCGCGATCGTCCGGATCGCCTGTTTCAGCTCGTCGTCGAGGCCTGGTGCCATCGTTCGTCCTTCAACCTTACCGCGAATTCATTGGTGCAAGCCTGGACCCGCTCCTAGGTTCTACGGCGAGCAGTCGCGCCAGGGAAAGGGCTCCCGCCAATTCCTCACAGGCCCAACGATGGAGAAACCCCATGACCATGCCCGCCCAGCCTGCCGGCCCGCAGGGCTACGCCGCACCTGGCTATGCCGCGCCCACCTATGCGCCTGCCGCCTATCCCGTGGCGCAGCCGGTCACCATCACATCGATCGACGTGCCGTTCGGCCGTCTGGTCATGTTCTTCTTCAAGGCCATGCTGGCGGCTCTGCCCGCCTTCATCGCCGCCGCCATCGTCATCCGCATCGTCTTCGGCCTGATCTTCTGGCTGTTCGGCGGCTGGCGCTACGGCTATTCCGGCTGGCTCTGATCAGCGCGCCAGAACCCGGCCCGCCACCGCATCGAGCTTGGCGACGAGCGCCGGGTCACGATGCTCCTTCGCCGTGATAACAGCGTGCTCCAGCGCGCGGTCCGAATGGATCGGACAGGGCTCGTGCTCGGCCGGAAAGTCGCGCGCGAGCCGCGCCACCAGACGGCGGCCCTTGTCGGCATTGGCGTGCAGGTGGTGGACCACCTGCGCCACGTCGACCGGGCCGACCTCCTCGTGCCAGGCGTCGAAATCGGTGACCATGCCGACGAAGGCATAGGCAATCTCGGCCTCGCGGGCGAGCTTGGCCTCGGGCATCGAGGTCATGCCGATCAGGTCCCAGCCTTGCGCCTTGTGGAACAGGCTTTCGGCCAGCGTCGAGAAGGCCGGGCCCTCCATGCATACGGCGGTGCCGCCGACCGCATGGGGAATGGCCTCCGCCTCCAGCGCCGCTGCCAGCCGCTTCTGCAGGAGCGGCGCAACGGGATGCGAGAAGGCGACATGGGCGACGCAGCCCTTCCCGAAGAAACTTGGCTGGCGCAGATAGGTCTTGTCGATGAACTGGTCGGCCAGCACGAAGGTGCCAGGTGAGAGCTCGCCCTTGAACGAGCCCACCGCCGACAGCGAGACGAGGTCGGTGACGCCCACCCGTTTCAGCACGTCGATATTGGCGCGGTAATTGATGTCGGACGGGCTAAGCGCGTGGCCGCGGCCATGGCGCGGCAGGAACACGATTTCGGTTGGCCCCAGCCGACCCCGGCGCAGCACATCGGAGGGTTCGCCCCAGGGGGAAGCGACACGCACCTCCTCGACCGCCTCCAGGCCCGGCAGGTCATAGATGCCCGAGCCGCCGATGATGCCGAGAACCGCCTTTGCCATGCTGCACCGTCCCGATATGTGGTCAGGCCCGCGACATGGCCGCAGGCTTGTGACACGGCCATGACGGCCGTCCCAATAAGAAAAGGGCCGCTCGCGCGGCCCTTCGTCAAGCACCTGGCGGTGCGAAAATCAGATCGGCCTCAGTGCTCGACCTTGGCCCAGACCTTCTTCTTGGTGAAGTAGAGCAGGATCGACAGCACCAGAACGAACAGCAGAACCTGGAAGCCGATGCGCTTGCGCTGTTCCATGTGCGGCTCGGCGGCCCACATCAGGAAAGCCGTGACATCCGACGCATATTGCGCGCGGGTGGCGGGCGAACCGTCCGAATAGGTCACCTGGCCATCCTGAAGGATGTTCGGCATGGCCACCGCATTGCCCGGGAAATACTTGTTGTAGTGGGTCCCCGGCGGCACCTCATGACCGTCCTCGTAGCCGAGCAGGAAGGCACGGACATAGTCCACGCCGTGTTCCTGATAGGCCGGCGGGAAGATGTCGATCAGGAACCACGGAAAGCCGCGCTCATAGGAACGGGCCTTGGCCATCAGCGAGAGATCCGGCGGCGCCTTGCCGCCATGGGCGGCTTCCGCCGCCTTGACGTTGGCGAAAGGTCCGGGAATGCGGTCCGACAGGCGCGGCGTGCGCTCGGCCGGCTGGCCGTCATCGCCGATCTCGCGAACCTTCTGCTGCCAGTCGATCGCGATTTGGGCGGCCTGATCGGCCGGGAATTGCGGCCCGCCCGGCTGTGCCAGATTGCGGAACGACAGCTGGCTGACGCTATGGCAGGCCGAGCAGACCTCCTTGTACACCTGGAAGCCGCGCTGCAGCTGCGCCCGGTCGAACTGGCCAAACGGCCCGGCGAAGGTCCAGTTGGCGCGCGGCGGATTTTCCTGTTCGGCAGCCCGGGCCGGCTGGGCCGACACGAGCGCGAGCCCGAGAAGGCCGCCCAAAAGGCCGGCCGTCGCGGCGACACGCAGAGAGGTGATTTTCATCGTCATCGATCCTTGTTCTCTCTTCGCGCCCGCCTCAGCCCTTGGTCTCGGGCGAGGACACCGCGCCTGCCGTGACCGGCGCACTGCCCTTGCCGAGAACCGAATCGGCAATCGAGGCAGGCAGCGTGTTCGGCGTCTCGAACAGGCCGAGCAAGGGCAGGACGATCAGGAAATAGGCGAAATAGAGCCCGGTCAGGGTCAGCGACAAGAGCGGGAAGATACCTTCCGGCGGCTTGGAGCCGAGCCAGCCAAGCAGCACGCAGACCGCAACGAAGGCCCAGAAGAACTGGCGGTGCAGCGGCCGGTAGTTCGACGACTTCACGCGGGACGTGTCGAGCCAGGGCAGGAAGGCCAGGACCAGGATCGCCGCGAACATGGCGATGACACCGCCGAGCTGAGCCGGGATCGTGAAGATCAGCAGATTGATGTCGAAGGTGATGGCGCGCAGGATCGCGTAGAACGGCAGGTAATACCATTCCGGCACGATATGGGCAGGCGTCACCATCGGATCGCCGGGCACGTAGTTCACCGCGTGTCCCAGATAGTTCGGCTGGAAGAACACGAAGTACATGTACATGAGGAAGAACACCGACAGGCCGAAGGCGTCCTTGATGGTCGCATAGGGCGTGAAGGGGATCGTGTCCTTCTTGACGTCCTTCACCTCGACGCCGGTCGGGTTGTTCTGGCCCGTCACGTGCAGCGCCCAGACGTGCAGCACGACGACGCCGGCAATCATGAACGGCAGCAGGAAGTGCAGCGAGAAGAAGCGGTTTAGCGTCGGATTGTCGACCGAATAGCCGCCCCACAGGAATTCAACCACGGTCGGGCCGACCAGCGGGATCGCCGAGAACAGGTTGGTGATGACCACCGCGCCCCACAGCGACATCTGACCCCAGGGCAGCACATAGCCGAGGAAGCCGGTCGCCATCATCAGGAGATAGATGATGACACCCAGGATCCACAGCACCTCGCGCGGCGCCTTGTAGGAGCCGTAATAGAGGCCCCGCAGCATGTGGATGTAGACGGCAATGAAGAACATCGACGCGCCGTTGGCGTGGAGATAGCGGATCAGCCAGCCGTAGTTCACGTCGCGCATGATGTGTTCAATCGAGTTGAACGCCATGTCGACATGCGGCGTGTAGTGCATCGCCAGCACCACGCCGGTGATGATCTGAACCACCAGCATGATCGAGAGGATGCCGCCGAAGGTCCAGAAATAGTTCAGGTTTTTCGGAACCGGGTAGGCGACGAAGGAATCGTAAACGAGGCGCGGCAAGGGCAGACGCGCGTCAACCCACTTGGCAATGCCCAATTTCGGGACGTAGTGCGAGTGACCCTGCATGGTCTTCAACCTCGATTTCGATCGTCAGGTCAGGACTGCGGGGCCGCTGATGCGGACGCGCGTCTCGGACAGGAACTCGTAGACAGGAACGGGCAGGTTTTTCGGCGCCGGACCGGAGCGGATGCGGCCGGACGTGTCGAACACCGAGCCGTGGCAGGGGCAGAACCACCCGCCGAACTCACCCTGGTTGCCCAGGGGGACGCAGCCGAGATGGGTGCAATTGGCCGAGGCAATCAGCCATTTGGCATGCCCCGCCTTCACACGCGCCGAATCGGGCTCGGGATGGCGCAGCTTGGTGACGTCGGTATCGACCGCCGCCTTGATTTCGGCTTCGGTGCGGTTGCGGATGAAATAGGGCTTGCCGCGCCACAAGATCTTGATCTGCGAGCCGGATGCGATCGGAGCCAGATCGAACTCGGCCGGCGCACCGGCGGCGACCGTGCTGGCATCGGGCGCAAGCTGGCTGATGAACGGCCACACGGCCGCGGCGGCGCCGACGGCTGCTGCCGCGCCCGTCGCAAGGAACAGGAAATCGCGGCGATCGCCCTCGGCATGTTCAACAATTGCCACTTCTTCGTCCTTTCGCTCTTCCGGCCCATCAAAGGCCTCGATCGCGCCGGGGCAGCCCGCAGGCCACCTCATCCAAGACCCCTGCGGCGGATCACAAACCAGGCGCTGGGCAGCAGCTTCGGGGAGAGCGCGCCCGCGCCGGCCGCCCCATGGACGGGGCATAAGGGAATCCGCGCCGGAACCCTTGTCGGCGAGGGCTTATTCGCATCGTTATAAGGTGATGTCCAGTGGGCCAATTGCGCCATGGCCTTGCAAGGTGTGGCACCTTCGTCGCAAGGGGAATTGCAGATGAGTGACGTGCCCCGGAATGGCCCGCTCCGCCCCCCTCCCGGAGAGCTTCGACCCTCATGATCCGCATCGCTCTGTACCAACCGGACATCGCCCAGAACACCGGAACGATCCTGCGGACAGCCGCCTGCCTCGGGATTGCCGTGGATATCATCGAGCCAGCCGGGTTTCCGGTCTCCGACAAGTCATTCCGGCGCTCGGGCATGGATTATCTCGACCACGTCCGCTGGCAGCGCCACGACGATTTCGAGGCCTTCCAGCGCGACCGCCTGCGGGCTGGAGGCAGGCTCGTGCTCATGACCACCCGAGGTGCCCTGCCCTATGCCGGCTTCGCCTTCCAGGCCGGCGACGTGGTGATGGCGGGGCGCGAATCCGCGGGCGTGCCGGACCATGTCCACGACGCCGCGGACGCGCGCATCGTCATCCCCATGCAGCCGGGCCTGCGCTCGCTCAATGTCGCGGTGTCGGTGGCGATGGTCGCAGGTGAGGCGCTGCGCCAGCTCGGCGGGTTCGCCTCGCCGTGAAACGCAAACAGGCCGCCCGAAGGCGGCCTGTGCAGTCGATCCGAAGATCGAAGAGATCAGTAGCGGGCGACGACGGCCGACGGGCCGGTGGTGAACATGTAAGACACGCCAAGCCGCACCGAATGCTCGTTGTAGGGCGTGAGCGTACGCTGGCTGCCTGCAGCAAAAGCGTATCCCTGGGACCCGTAGCCGGAGTACCGGTATTCCAGGCTCACGGACCAGTTCGGCGAAATGGCATAAGCCACGCCCGCTCCCACGGTATAGCCGATCTTGGTGTTGGTGATCGTCTGGGCATCGAAATTGGGGCGCGAGTAGCGGAAGTCGCCATAGGCCAGGCCGCCCGTCGCATAGATCAGGGCCCGGTCGACCGCGAAGCCCGCAACGAGACGGGTGGAGCCCTGCCAGCGGCGATTGATCTGATCGATGGTGCCACCAAATCCGCCATCATTGCCACGCGCCGACGTCAGTTCGAGATCACTGACCACACCGAACACGAACTGGTTGACCTGCCAACGATATCCGATGTGAACGCCGCCGAAGAACGCGCTGGTCTTGAAACCCGTGCCAGAATTCGGAGTGGCAGGAATGTCCAGATTGTAGCCAGTATTGGCCCAGGCGCCGCCCACCTGCGCACCAAGATAGAGCCCCGTCCAATTGAACACCGGCGCGACAACCGCAGCCGCAATCGGCATGCGCGGCGATCCGAGATCGGCTGCCTGAGCGGAAGCGCCGAAAGCGACAATGGCTGTGGAGGCGAGAAGCAGCTTCTTCATGACGTTGTTCCTCGATGCTTTGAAAGCGTGAAAACCTTGTTCTCACCGAATCTGATATGCCGCAAGGGAATCCAGCGTGAGACGGCATGCCAGCACCGTGATTCCTCAGGGTTAGCAACTGCCTGTTACATGAAGAGCACAACTTGAACATGTGCTTCTTGTGAAAGCACGCATGACGTGCCAGGGAAGGCGCACATGCTCCCCAAACGCAAACAGGCCGCCCGAGGGCGGCCTGTGCAGTCGATCCGAAGATCGAAGAGATCAGTAGCGGGCGACCACCGCGCCCGGGCCGGTCGAGAACAGGTAGTTCACGCCGAGCTTGACGGTGTGGATGTCGGAGCGGATCCGGACATCGCCAACCGGATCGAGCGTGGGCGTCAGAGCGGTCGAATTGCCGAAGTAGTGGTACATGTACTCGGCCTTGACGGTCCAGTTCTGGGCCACCGCATATTCGACACCGGCGCCGAGGGCCAGGCCCAGGCGCGTGGTGTTGTAGGTGCCGACCAGGGCAACCGGGGCCGCCGTATATTCACGGTGCTTGAAATTGCCGATGGCGAGACCGCCGGTCACGTAATAGAGCGCACGATCCACGGCATAGCCGGCGCGGGCGCGCACGGTGCCAAGGAAATTCGCCCGCGAGGCGCAGGTGAACGCCGCATTCGGGCAGGAGCGCCAGCCGTGGAGATCAGCCGCGGAGGCATCAGCCTCGAGGCCGAGGACCAGGTTGTTGATCTGGTAATTGTAGCCGATCTGGACGCCGCCCAGGATGCCGTTGGTGTTCGGCGAGACCGAAATGCCGGTGGCCGGATCGCTCCAGCGCGACTGGCCGAAGCCGTAGCCGATATGGGCACCGGCATAGACGCCGGTCCAGCTGAACACCGGTGCGATGACGGCAGCGGCGATCGGCATGCGCGGTGCGCCGAGATCGGCCGCCTGGGCGCCGGTGGAAAGGGCGGCGATAGCAGCGCCCGCGAGAAGAAGCTTCTTCATGATGACCTTCCTGGATTGCAACCGAAGCTCCCGCCTTCGGTCTGGATGGGCCCGTCCCCCCCGAGGGGACCCAAGATGATCGAGTGTCGCTGAGCAGGCGTCGATGCCCTCCATCGGCGTCAGCCCTGCGACCCTCCTTCCGTGCCACGTCGCCACGTGTCACCGCAACGCGCGCCCCAAGGGAATGTATCCACCCCGGTACCGGCACATCGGCGGGTTTCAGTCGCACTGTGGCAGGAAGGGCACGATCCGCGCTTTGAACGGCCCCGCTTGTCCCATGCCTGAAACAAAAAAGGCCGCCCGAAGGCGGCCTTTTCGTCAGGTCTGGAGAGACCGTGAAATCAGTAGCGGGCGACGACGGCCGACGGGCCGGTCGAGAACAGGTAGCTCACACCGAGGCGCACGGTATGCATGTAGTGACGGTGGGTGTGCGCAATCAGCGTTCCGGTATCAGGATAGCTTGCCGTTCCGAAGTCATAGTACCGATACTCGAGACGCGCGGTCCAATTCTGCGTGAAGGCATATTCGGCGCCAGCGCCGATATTCCAGCCCACGCGTCCTTGACGGAACGTCGCGTCGGTAAGTCCGAAGCCGCCAGGGGGCGTCTCGAAGGTCCGATGACGGTTGTCGGTATAGGCGAGGCCGCCGATTGCGTACAAAAGGGTGCGATCGACCGCGATACCGGCACGCACATCCAGCGAGCCGAACATGCTGGTACGAGCAGTGTACGTGCGCAAGCCATTGATATTCGAACCGGTCAAGCCGGCGCCGTTGATCTCGGCCTGCACGCCGAGGACCAGCATGTTGATCTGATGATTATAGCCGGCATGAATGCCACCAAAGATACCATTGCTCTTCCACGGGTTAGCAAACAGCCCGGGGGGTGTGACCCACCCCTGATGTGCCCAACCGTATCCGACCTGAGCACCCGCATAGAAGCCGGTCCAGTTGAAGGCGGGCATGACAACAGCTGAGGCGACCGGCATGCGCGGCGATCCGAGATCGGCTGCCTGAGCGGAAGCGCCGAAAGCCACAATGGCAGTAGAGGCGAGAAGCAGCTTCTTCATGACGTTATCCCTGAACGCTTTGAATGTGTCACAATTCGTTTCTCACCGAATCTGACATGCCGCAAGGGAATCCAGCGTGAGTCGACGCTCCGCCACCCTGTTTCCTCAGGGTTAGCAAGCGCCTGTTGCATGAAGAGCACAACTTGAACATGCGCTTCTCGTGAAAGCACGCATGACATGCAAGGGAGGGCGGACGTGCCCCACAAACGCAAACAGGCCGCCCGATGGAGGCCTGTGTAGCCGATCCAAAGATAGAAGAGGTCAGGAGCGGGCGACGATGGTCCGGGGGCCGGCCCCCAAGCCACTTCAGCCGGCCATCTCGGCCGCAATCCGGAACGGCTCGCGCGAGCGCTTGACCCGCGACATCAGCCACGCGCCCTCCAGCGCGATGATGAAGCGTTCAGCACGCCCGCGGGCATCCGGCACGCCCATGCGTTCGCCATGGGCCGTGGCCTTGTCGACCCAGGCGCCCATCACCTCGGCGACCGCGAGTGACAGCCGCTCCGACTGTGGGACGGCATCGACGACAATGGCGGTGACCGGGCAGCCTTCGCGCCAGCCCGAACGCTCGAAATGGCCACCGATCACATCCGCCAGCGCCAACGCGGCAGCCGGAAAGTTCTGGGCGTCACCGAACACCTGGTCGATCAGCTTGCCTATGCGCCTGCCCGCCAGCCTGACCGCCTCGGCGCCGAGCTCTTCCTTGCCGCCGGGAAAGTGGTGGTAGAATGAGCCCTTTGGCGCGCCGCTCGCCTCGATGATCTCGTTCAACCCCACACCATTGTAGCCCTGCCGCTGGAACAGGTCGGCGGCGGTGGCGATGAAGCGCGATTTGGCATCGGACGGGCGAGGCATGCCGGATTGTGCCGGTTGTATGTCGGTTGGTCTAGTGATAACCGTATTATGGTGATCGCCATAGAATGAGGCAACCATGGCCGCCCCCTCCCCTGACAGCCTGGACATCATCACAAGCGACGGCGTGCGTCTGGCGGCACGCCTGTTCCTGCCCGCAGACCAGCCCTTGCGCGCCATCGTCCTGCATCCGGCGGTCGGGGTCGCGCAGGATTACTACGCGCGCTTCGCCGCCTGGCTGACCGAAGCCCATCAGGCGGCCGTGCTCACCTATGACTACCGGGACTTCGGCGCCTCGGCCTCGGCACACCTGAAGGCCTCGAATGCCTCCATGGCGCTCTGGGGCGCGGTCGACCAGGATGCGGCCCTGACCACGCTCTGCGCACGCTTCCCCGGCCTGCCGGTCTGGGTCATCGGCCATTCCCATGGCGGCATGTATGTGCCGTTCCACGCCGAGGCCGAACGGGTGGAGCGCATCGTCACCGTCGCGTCCGGCCTGCCCTACTGGACCCGCCACCCGCTCGGCTACATGCCGCAGGTCCTCGCCTTCTGGTGGCTGATCGGTCCCGCCGCGACTGCCGTGCTCGGCTATCTTCCCGGCAAGGCCATGGGGCTTGGCGCCGACCTGCCCAAGGACGTCTACTGGCAATGGCGGCGCTGGTGCCTGAGCCCCGGCTATTACCGGCGCGACTGGGGCAAGGCCCTGCCGGTCCCGGACCTCGGCCGCGTCACCTGCGATGTCACGCTGGTCAGCCTCGCCGACGACCAGATGATGCCACCGAGGCAGGTGCGCGAACTCGCGACCTCCTACCCCGCAGCAAGGGTTGTCCACCGGACCATCACCCCCGCCGAGATCGGGGCCAAGGCCATCGGCCACCTGCGCCTGTTCTCCGAACGCAACCAGAAGGCCTGGCCCCTGCTGTTCTCCGCGACCTGACGGTGGAAAACCTGAGCGGGCCGCGCGGTCTGCCTTGGGAAAGGCATGGTCAATGCATAGTTAAGGTCATGGCTTGCAACTGACCTTGCGGAGACCGGCATGGACGACAACAGGGCCCGCCCCCTCTCGCTGACCGATGCCGTGCGCGCCGCCCGCATCAGTGAGGCCGAACGCACCGGCGTTGTGGTCGATCTGCGCGACGCAGAACTGGCCCGGCTGGAAATCCTGGCCGATCTGGTGAAGCCAGTCTTCGCCGACATCCCCGCCGGCATCGACCTGTTCGACACCGGCCTTGTGCCCGGCGCCACCCCGCGCTTCTTCGTCGACATGATCGCCTTCGTCGAGATGGGCCGCGACAAGCGCACCTACCGCTTCCTGCAAGACACCCGCTATGGCCGGAGGGTCATCGTCGAGAGCGCCGAGGCGCAGGTCCTGGCTGAGCGGATCACCGCCTATGTCGCCGAGCGGCTGGTGGCGCGCGAGCGCATGCTGGCGGAGGCCAGCGCGCGACCGGCGGAGCAAGTGGGCCTCAGCTCCCGGACCGAACCACGCGCAGCTGCCGCAGAGGTCAACACCCCGACGACAGCGCCCGTCGCTCTGCTGTCGGAAGCATCCGCCTCCACCGCGGAGACCCAGATCGAACCGGCCCCGGCCGAGACGCTGCCCAAGCCCATGGGCCGGCGTCGTCGGCTGCCGGGCTCGGTCCTGTTCATTCTGGGTGTTGCCGCCGGCATCCTCGCGGTCCTGCTGCTGGCTGAACTGGTCGCGCGCCCCTGAGCCGGACAGTCCGGATGCCGTGAGCTTCCAGACGGGCCCTCATGCAGCGGGCCCCCTTTCCTGGCGCCGGTCGCGGGGCTAGTTTCGCGGCCCCTCCCATGCCCCGGCTGCCTGAAGGACGCCCGCCATGACATCAGCCGCACCCGGCTCCGCCGCCGTCTCCAAGGTCCAGAACATCATCGACGGCCTGTCCGGCCCGGCGCTGGACGGCCGCACGATCGAGGCGATCTGCCCCTCCGACGGCAATGTCATCGCGGTCATGCCGCGCTCCGCCAAGGCCGATGTCGACAAGGCGGTCGCTGCCGCCCGCAAGGCCTTCGAGGAAGGCCCATGGGGGCGGATGACCGCCACCGAACGCGGTCGCCTTCTGTGCAAGCTCGGCGAGGCCATCCTTGGCCATCACGAGGAACTCTCCATCCTCGAGAGCATGGACACCGGCAAGCCGCTGAAGCAGGGCAAGGCCGATATGACCGCCACCGCCCGCTATTTCGAATTCTACGGCACCTCCGCCGACAAGGTGCATGGCGAGACCATCCCCTTCCTCAACGGCTATACGGTCGCCGTCGTCCGCGACCCCCATGGCGTCACCGGCCACATCATCCCGTGGAACTATCCCGGCCAGATCTTCGGCCGCTCGGTCGCAGCCTCGCTGGCCTGCGGCAACACCTGCGTGGTCAAGCCGGCGGAAGACGCCTGTCTGTCGCTCATCCGCATCACCGAACTGGCGCTCGAGGTTGGGTTCCCGCCGGGCGTCATCAACCTCATCACCGGCCTTGGCGAGGAAGCGGGCGCCGCCCTGTCGAGCCATCGCGGCATCGACTTCATCTCGTTCACCGGCTCGCCGGAAGTCGGCACGCTGATCCAGTCAGCAGCAGCCCGCAACCATATCGGCTGCACGCTGGAGCTTGGCGGCAAGTCGCCCCAGATCGTCTTCGCCGATGCCGATTTCGACGCAGCCGTGCCGACGCTGGTCAATGCCATTGTCCAGAATTGCGGCCAGACCTGCTCGGCGGGCTCGCGCATGCTGGTCGAACGCAAGGCCTATGACGAACTGGTCGCCCGCGTCGCCGAGCGCTTCAAGACGGTGCGCGTCGGCACCTGGGACATGGACCTCGATTGCGGCGCCATGATCAATGCCGGCCAGAAGGCTCGCGTCGACGGCTTCGTCAGCCGCGCCCGCGGCGAGGGCATTCCGGTGATCGCGGAAGGCCAGATCGCGCCGAACGTGCCGGGCGGCGGCTTCTATGTCGCTCCCACCCTGTTCGGCCCGGTGCCCAGAACCAATTCGCTCGCCTGCGACGAGGTCTTCGGCCCGGTCCTCTCGGCCATTCCCTTCGACGACGAGGCCGATGCCGTGCGCCTCGCCAACGGCACCGATTTCGGGCTGGTCGCCGGCGTCTGGAGTCACGATGCCAAGCGCTCGATGCGGGTGGCCCGCGCCATGCGCTGCGGCCAGGTCTTCGTCAACGGCTACGGCGCCGGCGGCGGCATCGAGCTGCCCTTCGGCGGCGTCAAGAAATCCGGCCATGGCCGCGAGAAGGGCTTCGAGGCCCTTTACGAATTCTCGGCCTCGAAAACCGTCGTCATCAACCACGGTTGAACAACAAGCATTTCTGGACAAGCGGGAGCGTCACATGCGTCTCAAGGACAAGGTCGCCATCGTCACCGGCGGCGCACAGGGTTTCGGCCTCGGCATTGTCGAGACCTTCGCCAAGGAAGGCGCGAAAGTCGTCGTCCTCGATCTGAACGAGGAAGGCGCCAAGGCCGCCGCCAAGCCGTATGGCCGCAAGGCCTTCGGCATGAAGTGCGATGTCTCCAAGGCGAAGGACGTCCAACGCGCCGTCGCCAAGGCGGTCGAGCGCTTCGGCAAGGTCGACATTCTCATCAACAATGCCGGCACTTCCCATCGCAACCGGCCCATGCTGGAAGTGGACGAGGCGACGTTCGACCGGGTGTTCGACGTCAACGTGAAGTCGATCTTCCACTTCGCCCATGCGGTCGTGCCGGTCATGCGGGCGAACGGTTCGGGCGTCATCATCAATGTCGGATCCACCGCCGGCCTGCGTCCCCGCCCCGGCCTTGCCTGGTACAATGCCTCCAAGGGCGCGGTGAACCTCCTGTCGAAGTCGATGGCGGTGGAGCTCGCGCCGGACGGCATCCGCGTCTGCGCGCTGGCGCCCGTTGCCGGCGACACGCCGCTGCTTGGCACCTTCATGGGCGAGGACACGCCGGAAATGCGCAAGAAGTTCGTGGCCTCCATCCCGATGGGCCGCCTGTCGACCCCGAAGGACATTGCCGATGCGGCGCTGTTCCTGGCTGCCGACCCCGGCCATTTCCTCACCGGCGTGGTGCTGGAAGTCGACGGCGGACGGTGCATCTGATGGGTGTCGCGCTCTCGGCAGCATCCACCCTCCCCGCCGACGCCACCGCCGGCACGCTGGTCGGCCGCGTCGAACGTCCAGGCATCGGCCCATCGGTCGTCGCCATCCGCAAGGACGGCGTGTTCGATGTCACCAAGGCCTTCCCGACGACGGCGGACCTGTTCGACCGGCCCGACCCGGCGGCGGCGCTCGCGGCTGTTGCCGGTGAGCGGATCGGCGACATCGCCACGATCCTCGCCAACTCCGTCGCAGCCGTCCGCGATGCGACGAAGCCCTCTCTCCTGTCACCCATCGACGTGCAGGCGGTGAAGGCCGCCGGCGTCACCTTCGCCATCTCCATGGTCGAGCGGGTGATCGAGGAACAGGCCAAGGGTGTCCCGGAACGCGCCAGCGCCATCCGCGCCGAGATCGGCGACATCATCGGCGGTGAGCTGAAGGGCCTGAAGCCCGGTTCGCCGGAGGCCGCGGCGCTCAAGAAGCACCTGCAGGAGCGCGGTCTCTGGTCGCAATATCTGGAAGTCGGCATTGGGCCGGATGCCGAGATCTTCACCAAGGCACCGGTGCTGTCCTCCGTCGGAACCGGTGCCGATGTCGGCCTGCATCCGATCTCGACCTGGAACAATCCAGAACCGGAAGTGGTGCTGGTCATCGCTTCCTCGGGCCGGATCGTCGGCGCCACCCTCGGCAATGACGTCAACCTGCGCGATGTCGAGGGGCGCTCGGCGCTGCTGCTCGGCAAGGCCAAGGACAACAATGCCTCGGCCTCCCTCGGCCCGTTCGTCCGCCTGTTCGATTCAAGCTTCGGCATCGACAAGGTGCGGGCGATGAAGGTGTCGCTCAAGGTCACCGGCGAGGACGGCTTCGTGATGGAAGGCCATTCCGACATGGCCGCCATCTCGCGCGACGTCGAGGATCTGGCATCCCAGGCCATCGGCAAGCACCATCAATATCCCGATGGCCTCGTGCTCTATTGCGGCACGCTGTTTGCGCCGATCCAGGATCGCGGCGCGCCCGGCAAGGGCTTCACCCACAAGCTGGGCGATGTCGTCACCATTGCCAGCGCAGAACTTGGAAGCCTCACCAACCGCGTGAGGCTCTCGACCGAATGTCCACCCTGGACCTTCGGCATCCGCGATCTGATGAAAAGTCTCGCGAAGCGGGCCTGATCGTCAGGCGAGCGCCAGCAGGGGCACGAGTTCAGCGTGCTCCTGCGTCTGGCGATGCGCGAATGTCGTGACCGCCAGGACGACCGCCGCCACCGCCCGAAAGGCTGTCCGTGCGGCCTTGGTCGCCTGATGATCGGCCATCAGCCGGTTGATGGCATTGGCCTCAAGACCATATTCACGCGCCAGGAACGCTGCGATCTCGATGCGGCGGCGACCATTGCGCTCGCATTCCTCGATGACGTCCATCATGAGGTCCGGCCGTTCAGTCGTCAGGGCATCGGGCATGGCGGGGCAATGGCTCCGTGGGCGTGCGGGGGCACGCAATCTGTCAGCTGAATGTAAGCAAACAGGCGAGCCCGTCATCAGGCCGATTACGTAAGACGGCGATGACCGATTGTCGCAGGGCACCGGCGGGCCTCTGTCGCCGCTTTGCCGTCATCCCGTGATCAGCCCGTCACGGCGCAGCGCTACCCGAAGGACGTTCCCAATCCTTCAGGAGAAAGCCATGAGCTTTGAAGCCGGAGATGTCGTGATGCTGAAATCGGGAGGCCAGCCGATGACGATTGCCTCCATCGACGCCGACGAGGCGCTGTGCCTGTGGATGGGCGAGGAGGGCGACCTGTTCCGCGAACGCCTGCCTTCGCTGGCGCTGATTGCCATCATAGACGACGAAGAAGGCCCGGAAGAGGCTGAGGAAGACGAAGACGGCGAAGAGGACGAAGACGAGCACCACGAGCAGCAGCGCTCGCACGGCTGATTGTGCCACGGGCAGGCCGATGGCCTCAATCGGCCGTCGGCAGCCGGCGCATGGTGAATTCGATCTGGCCGTCGTCCAGCTGCCGCCAGTGCTCGACCTCGGTCATGTAGGCGGCTTTCGGAAAGCGATCGAGGAATTCCCTGGCCTTCGCCCGCGCCGCATCAAGCGGCAGGGTAAAGGTCTCCCGCCTGTAGCCGTCGCCGCCGCGTTCATTGGCGGCGCCGGAGGCGCGGCGGAAGGTGTCGAAGGGCGTGCGGCGGTCCGATCGCATGCACTGTCCCTCCGTCCGGCAGGTCAGGCCGCTGCCGACACCTGCCCGGATGCAGGCGACGGGGCGACGATCGACCGCGACGCCTCGATACGCGCGGGGATCGCATGGGCCGGTTGATGCCGGTCGAACAGGAAACCACGCTCGACCGCGCTCGACACCATGAAAGGATAGCGCGCCACGATCTTCTCGTGAACCGAGGGATAGTGAATTCCGAGCAGATTGATCGGCTTTTTCAGACCGGGGTAGTGGCGGGGCTCGCCCATGGCCTGCATGGAGAACAGCCTGCGGTAGAACGCGCGGTGCTCCGTGCGCACGGTGGCAAGGCCGAGGTCGGCGCGGAAATATTCCGACGCCATGAAGCCGAGTCGCACGGTGGCATAGGCGAGATAGGGATAGGCGCGCGAAGCCTCGTGATCGACCACCAGGCGGGTCGGGTCGATGATCGTCTCGCCTGCCTCGATGCGCGGCGCCAGCACGTCGCCGAACACGTCCATGCCCGGCGAGATCGGGTTGGCCTTGTTGGCGGCATGGATGCGGATCGAACTGACAAGCTTGTTGTCGAGATAGATGCCGAAGATCCAGACATTCGGCGCGGCATCGAAGCGATCGCGGAACAGCCCGCTCTTGTTCGGCTTGATCGCACCTTCACGCAGATAGCATTCGTGGCGGAGCCGATAGATCGCCTGCTTGTCTTCTTTGGTCTCCGCCAGCCGGTATTCGATCCGCCCGAGCAGCTCCATCACCTGATTTGAAAACGAAATCGGGCTGTTAACCGTATTCATCTCGGGAACCTCATGCCGCACGCCAGTTACCGCTGCTGAACGTGAGGAGAAGTTTAACGAGTTTTTAAGGATTGGAAAGCGCTTGGTTAAAACATCGTTAACGCGATCGGAGGAATGCCGTTAATGTTTCTGCTTAATGCTTAGGCCAAGGCTAGCAGCGCAGCTCGAAGTCTCTGTCTCTGCAACGCACCATGCGTAGTGCGCAGGCATCACATGCCATCGCGTGCAAAGCTCTACTGACGCAGGGTGATGTCCGGAAGCCCAACGCCGCAGCGTCCGGACGGGGGCGGCACAACCCGCACTCGCGTGCAATCGGCCCAATTCACGCTGAACGCGAACAGATCGAGCAGTAGCCCGAAAGCGGGCCTGGATCGCGCGGAGATACAATGTGGGGAACGGGGGCGCACGGCCCCCAAGCGAGGATCGCCTCAGGCGACCTTCTTCATCACGGCCTGGTTGTTGCGGCCAAGCAGAGACTGAAGGTCCTTGTCCGGCACGGCCGGGCTGAGGATGAAGCCCTGGATCTCGGTCACGGCACCCGGCTGGTCGACGATCCGCATCTGGGCATGGGTCTCCACGCCCTCGACGACGACGGTCAGACCAAGTTCGGCGCCAAGCCGGGAAACCCCGTGGAGAAGCTTCACGGACCGCTGGTCTGTCTCGATGTTCTTCAGGAACGAACGATCGATCTTGACCTTCTGCAGCGGGAACTTGTGCAGGTAGCTGAGGCTGGAATAGCCGGTGCCGAAATCGTCGAGCGCGATCCGCACGCCCATGCTGCGCAATTGCTGGAGAACCTTCAGGATGCCATCGGAATCCTTGAGCAGCAGCGTCTCGGTGATCTCGAGCTCGAGCCGGTCCGGTGCCAGGCCGCTGGCGGCCAGCGCATCCTCCACCAGGGCCACCACGTCGTCGCGCTCGAACTGGATGGAGGAAAGATTGACGGCCACGCGTACGTCGCCTGGCCAGGCCGCGCAGGCCGTGCACGCCTTGACGATGACCTGGCGACCAAGCTCGATGATCAGGCCCGTCTCCTCGGCGATCGGAATGAACTCGGCAGGCGAGATCATGCCGCGCGTCGGATGCGGCCAGCGCACCAGCGCCTCGCAGGTGGTGACCGTCAGCGACTTGAGGTTCAAGAGCGGCTGGAAATAGACGGCAAGTTCGTTCGACTGGATGGCCTTGCGCAGGTCCATCTCGGTCGCGCGGCGCGCCTGAGCCTGCCGGTCCATTTCCTCTTCATAGAAATGCAGCATGCCCTTGCCGCCGGCCTTCGCGCGGTTCAGCGCCATGTCGGCGCATTTGATCAACTGGTCGGCCTCCGTGCCGTCGCGCGGGGCGAGCGCAATACCCACGGACGCGCCGCACGAGATCGAGGTGTCATCGATCTGGATGATGTCCTGCAGAGCCGCGATGATGCGCCCGGCGAGCGCGGTCACCTCGTTGACGCAACTGGCATCGACCTGCAGCACCACGAACTCGTCGGCGCCGAACCGCGCGACCAGATCGTTCTCGCCGACCGTGAACTTGAGCCTGTCGGCCACTTCGATCAGCAGGCTGTCGCCGATCGGCAGGCCGAGCGTGTCATTGACCTGCTTGAAATTGTCGAGATCGACGAACAGCACCGCGAGCAAGGCATCGGGGGCGACAGCCAGTGCCGATTCCAAGCGCTCGGTGAAGAGGTTGCGGTTCGGAAGGTTGGTCAAGGCATCGTGCTTGGCCATATGGTCGATGCGCTCTTCAGACTGGCGCTGTGCCGTCATGTCCTCGACCACGATGACCAGGCCACCATTGCCCATCGGCTGGAACGTCAGCGAGAAATGACGGTCATGGCTGCCAAGGTCGAACTTCAGGGGCACGCGGTCGTCCGGGCGGCGACGGATGACCTCGACGATGCGGGCATGATCGGCCGCCGACACCACGCCTGAATCGGCATAGGCCGCCAGGATGGCCTCGCCGCGGACACCGGATTTCAACAGGTTCGTATCGCCAGGCAGGAGCTCGCTCCAGCGCTTGTTGACCACCACCAGCCGGCCATGACTGTCGAACATGGCAATGCCATGCGGCATGTTGTTGAGCGCCGTATCGAAGCGGGTCGCCAACACCGAGACGTCGCGCTGGGCGATCACGGCATTGAGCAGGATGTCGCGCAGACGGGCGGCGACCGAGCGCACGCCAACGAAGAACGGCAGGAAGAACCCGGCGAGCAGGATGAAATCGATATTACCGGTCAGCACCAGGCCGAGAATGACAGGTGTCGCCAGCAGGACGATCTGCATGTCGACGAAGCGCTCATTGGCGAAGTTGCGCCCGGTGACACCGACCATATGGGCGAGCACAAGCGCCAGACTGAACAATTGGGCGACGGCGCTGGTCGACAGATAGAAGCTGGCGAAACACCACACGCCCAGCAGGAAGACATAGATATTGGCGCCGATCGTATAGGCTCGCTCCCATTGGCGAGCCGCCTCGAAGGTCTGAACATCGCCGCGATAGTGACGGTAGCTCAGGATGTGGACGGCGCGGGCGATGCCGACGACCCCGAGCAGCAGAGCGCAGACGGCCAGAACCGGTTCAGGCGAAATCGACGAGGCATAGACGGCAGCGACGAAGGCCACCATCGCTCCGAGCAGAAACGTACGCAGCTCGGCAAACAACGAGTCGACCATCGAGATGTAGATCTCGACAGGAAAATCGCGCTTCTGGTTGCGCTCTGTGGACATCTGGGCTTCGGCGTTCAATGGCATGATACAATCATTGCGACCGAAGAAGATAGGTTACCCAATCTCCCCCTCATCCTGCCACTCAACCAAATAATCGTTTCGTACCAATTAATTGGCTGGCATCGACGTGGACTAGCCTAGCGCCGCGCTTACGGGGGAATGACGATTTTAGCTGAAATGTCCGGGCATCGCCGCCACAACCAGTGCGTCTAGGCTCGCGCGATCAGACGGGAATCCGGTTGCAATCCATGCCGCCTTGGCGCGCGCCAGGGCAGCGCCGAGTTCGGGACCCTGGCCCAGTCCCCGTGCTGCGAAGTCGAGCCCGCTGATCGGAAACCCGGGAGCCTGCCAGCGCTCCGGCAGGCGGACCAGAGCTTGCCACGAGGGGTCTTCCGGCGAGGCTGCAGATCGGGCGAAAGCCACCAGCGCACGATCACGGAACCCGCGTGGACCTGCGGCATGGAGCTGGACTTTGGCCGCCTGTTCGCCCTGCTTGGGGTCGATTGCAGGCCATCCGTGACCAACGCTGTAGAGCCGGCGGAACTCCTCGTTGGACAGTTTGAGGCGCCCACGCAGGCGTTCGGCATCCTCGCGCACGAGCACCCCGAGCGCCGCAAGACGGCGCGACGGCTCGGCAGCAAAGCCGAGCGCCTCCTCGATCCTCGCCAGCCTGGCGACCCCGCAGCATAACGGGATACCGCCCAGAATCGGGCCGAGGATACCGGCATCAGCCATGTCCTGCAGCGTGCTCGCCGCACGTGCCGCAACCAGAAGCTTCAGCATCTCCTGGCGAATCCGCTCGCCCGAAAGATCGGCAATTCCGGGGCGTTCGGCGATGCAGGCGTCGAGCGCCGGCCGGTCCGGCGGACCTTCGGCATAGGTCGCGTGAAAGCGGAAAAACCGAAGGATGCGCAAACGGTCCTCGCGGATGCGCTGCACGGGATCGCCGATGAACCGGATTCGCCGGGCCTTGAGATCGTCTCTGCCGCCGAAGAAGTCGACCAGTGTGCCGTCTGGCGCAAGGCTCATCGCGTTGACGGTGAAGTCACGCCGGGCGGCATCCGCCCGCCAGTCGCGGCCAAACCGGACGACGGCGCGGCGGCCGTCGGTCTCGATGTCTTCCCTGAGCGTCGTCACTTCATAGCCGCGTCCGTCGGCCACGACGGTGACGGTTCCATGGTCGATGCCGGTCGGGACCACCTTGAAGCCCGCCGCACTCATCCGCCGCACGACCTCGCCCGGAACTGCCGTCGTCGCAATGTCGATATCGCCTTCCGGCTGACCGATCAGATGGTTGCGCACGGCACCGCCGATGGGCCGCGCCTCCTCGCCGTCGGCATTCAGCAAGGCGAGAATCTCGGCCGCCGGCCCCTTGGTGAACCAGCCGGGCAGCCCGGCCGGCAAACCTGGCGGAACGCTCATTGCTGGGGCGCCCGCGACCGGGGCTCCATGCGGGCAGGCTGGAAAACGCCGTTCTCGACCCGCGCCGGGATGTAGATGACGTTCGGATCCCGCACCTGATAGGCGACGTGATAGAGGAAATAGCCGCCGCCAAGCAGAATGCCGACCAGCCCGAGCCAAACCACCGGCCGCCGCTCCCAATGTTCCTTGAGGAACGGGCTCTGCTCCTTCAGGTGCAGCCAGCCGACATAGAGCACGAAGGGCAGGATGAAGAGCAGCAGGTTGATGGCGATGCGCATCAGGCTCCTTCGACGGCAACGGGGTCGGCGAGCCGCTGCCAGAGATCGCGCAGGATGGTCGCCGTGATGCCCCATATATAGCGTTCGCCATAGGGCATCGCAAAGACAACGCGGTCGCGCCCATTGAGATGGCGCGTCTGGCGCTGGTGGTTGCGCTCGTCCATCAGGAAGGCGAGCGGCACCTCGAAGGCATCCGTCACCTCGCTGGGATTGATGGTGAGCTCGAAGCCGGGCTCGACCATGCCGACCACCGGGGTGATCAGGTAGCCGGTGCGCGACAGGAACGGCAGCAGATAGCCGAGCGGCTGGACGAAGCGCCGGTCGAGACCGACCTCTTCCTCCGCCTCGCGGAGCGCGGCGGCAAGCGGCGTTCCATCACCCGGATCGATCTTGCCGCCCGGAAAGGCGATCTGGCCGGAATGGCTGGGCAGTGCGCTCGACCGCAAGGTCAGCAGCACGGTCGGTTCCGGCCGGGCCACGACCGGGATCAGCACGGCGGCGGGCTTGGCCGGCGCCCCTTCATTGATCGTGTGATCACCGGCATCGCCTGGCACGCCCAACAGGGCAAACGGGTCATGGATGCGCGTCGGCAGATCAAGCGTCAGACGCCGGCTGACGGCTTGGGCAAACGCGGCGGCGTCGCGGGGAATCACAGCAGGCCCTCGATCTCTTGGGCCGGCACCATGGGATAGAAGCGCCCGCCGGCATAGAGCCCGAACCATTCCGAGCCGTCATGCACAGCGATCTCGCCCATGCTCGCGAGATCGTGAAAGAGCGCGCGCGACACCCTGGCCCACAAGGCGCCGCGCAGCAGGACATAGGGCTTCAGCCCCTCGGTGCCGGCTTCCTTCTCGAAGCGCAGCGGGTGGTCGGCGGCGACCTCCACCCACTCTTCGGTCTGGGTTCTGAACCCGATCCGGCGGGCATGGCCTTCGCCCTCGACGCGCATTTCGACCGCTGCAAAGGGTGCGTCATCAACGACGATTCCAACCTTCTCGACCGGCGTCACGAGAAAGAATTTGCCATCCTCGACCTTCAAAACCGAGGAAAACAGCTTCACCAGCGCCGGGCGGCCGATTGGCGTCTTCATGTAGTACCAGGTGCCGTCAGCCCCGATCCGCATGTCGAGATCGCCGCAGAAGGGCGGGTTCCACAGATGCACCGGCGGCGGTCCGCGCACCGCCTTCACCGCGGCGGCGAGCGCATCGAGACCGGTGGAGGCGGAGGGGGTGTCGGACACTGTCTGGGCACTCACAAAGCTGTGACGGGGGGCAAAGGCGACCGATAGCCGCTGGCTGAAGCCTGTTGGGAATTTAAGTGCCGACTATCGCCCCCGCAACGCATGGGCCATGATGCACTGCGATGCGAGACCGATCGGACAAGGAGCAACCATGACCGCCGAGACCGCCGAACGGATGGAAGACGCCATCGTCCGCGCTGCCGAGACCACGGCCGCCCAGGCGCGCCTGGCGCGCGCCAACATCGCCAATGTCATCTTCGGCCAGCCATCGGTGATCGACCAGACCCTGATCACCATCCTGGCCGGCGGCCATGCCCTGCTGGTCGGCCTGCCGGGTCTTGCCAAGACCAAGCTGGTGGAAACCCTCGGCATCGTGCTGGGGCTCGATGCCCGGCGCATCCAGTTCACGCCGGACCTCATGCCCTCGGACATTCTAGGCTCCGAAGTTCTCGAGGAATCGGCCTCCGGCAAGCGAGCCTTCCGGTTTCTCAAAGGTCCGGTCTTCACCCAGCTCCTGATGGCCGACGAGATCAACCGCGCCTCGCCGCGCACCCAGTCGGCGCTGCTGCAGGCCATGCAGGAATATCACGTGACCGTCGCCGGCGAGCGCCACGACCTGCCGAAACCCTTCCATGTGCTGGCGACCCAGAACCCGCTGGAACAGGAGGGCACCTATCCCCTTCCCGAGGCGCAGCTCGACCGGTTCCTGATGCAGGTCGATGTCGGCTATCCCGATCTCGAAGCCGAGAGGAAGATCCTGTTCGACACGACCGGCTCGGAAGAGACCAAGCCGAAACAGGCGATGAGCTGGGACGATCTCCAGGCCGCCCAGCGGCTGGTGCGCAGGCTCCCGGTCGGCGAGTCGGTTGTGGAAGCCATCCTGACGCTGGTCCGCTCGGCCCGTCCGGGCGCGGCCACCGGCGAACTGGCGCAGGCCATCGCCTGGGGTCCTGGCCCCCGCGCCTCGCAGGCGCTCATGCTGGCCGTGCGTGCCCGCGCGCTGATCGACGGACGCCTCGCACCCTCGGTCGATGACGTGGTGGCACTGGCCGAGCCGATCCTGAAGCACCGCATGGCGCTCTCGTTCAGTGCGCGCGCGGACGGCCTGACGGTCGAGAAGGTCATCGCCACCCTGGTCAAGCCGATCCGATAAGGAGCCTCATGTTCGGCCTCACCGACAACCGGCAAGACGGCGTCCAGGAGACGCACCGGCTGTCGCGCGATGGCGAGATGCTGGCGGCGGCCTTGCCGCGCCTCGTGCTGGAGGCGCGCCGTGTCGCGTCCACCGTGGTGCATGGCCTCCATGGCCGCAGGCGCGCCGGCTCCGGCGAGAATTTCTGGCAGTTCCGCCGGTTCAACGACGGCGAGCCGGCCTCGCGTGTCGACTGGCGGCGCTCAGCGCGCGACCAGCACCTGTATGTTCGCGAGCAGGAATGGGAAGCCGCCCATACCGTCTGGATCTGGCCGGATCGATCGGCTTCCATGCAGTTCGTCTCGCCGCTCGCCTGGGAAACCAAGCGTGATCGCTGCCTGGTGCTCGCCTTCGCCCTGGCGGAGATCATGGTGAAGGGCGGCGAGCGGGTCGGCATTCCAGGCCTAATGCGGCCGACGGCCAGCCGCGCCATCATCGACCGCATGGCGGAAGCGATCCTGGCCGACAGCACGGAAAAGCCCGCGGGGCTGCCACCCAAGGCGCCGGTGTCGCGGCTCTCCGAAGTGGTCATTCTGTCGGACTGCCTGGTGCCGGTCGAGGAGTTCCAGGACGAGGTGAAAAGCCTCGCCATGAGCGGCTCGCGCGGCCATGTCCTGCAGATCAACGATCCGATCGAAGAGACCTTCCCCTACAAGGGTCGCGTCGAGTTCGAGGAACTCGAAGATGGCCTGACCATCACCGCCGGCCGCGCCGAGACCTGGCGCGACGATTACACCGCGCGGCTTGCCGCCCATCGCGCGGCCCTGCGCCTTGAATGCGATCAGCGCGGCTGGAGCTTTGGCATTCACCGCACCGACCAGCCGCCCTCTGCCGCGATCCTCGCGCTGCATCAGCGCATGGGACCGGGATCGCGCGACGTGGGAGGCCGATGATGCTGGGCCTGCCGCTCGCCTTCGCTTCGCCGCTGGTCCTGTTCGCGCTGGCAGCCCTGCCCGCGCTCTGGTGGCTCCTGCGCCTGGTCCCGCCCCGGCCGCGCCGGGTGCAATTCCCGCCGACCCGCATCCTGATGGAGATCGCGCCGAAGGAGGAGACGCCGTCGAACAGCCCGTGGTGGCTGACGCTGCTCCGCCTGCTGCTCGCCGCGATCATCATCCTCGCCATGGCGGGTCCCCTGTGGAATCCGCCCGCGACCACCAGCGGCGGACGCGGCCCGGTTCTCCTCCTCGTCGACGACGGCTGGGCATCGGCTGCCTCCTTCGAACAGCGCCTGCGGGTCGCGACCCAGATCGTCGCCTCCGCCGAAAGCGCCGGGCGCCCGGTCGCCTTCGCCACAACCGCCCGCCCGGTGATCGATATTGGCATCGAGACGCCAAGTTCGGTACGCGAGCGGCTGCGCTCCCTCGACCCCCTCCCCCACACGCCGGACCGCGCGCAGATCCTGCCGGCCCTGACCAAATTCCTTGCCGCCCAGCCGCTGGCCGAGATCGTCTGGCTTGCCGACGGTATCGATACCGGCCGCTCCGAGGCCTTCATCACCCAGTTGAAGGATGTCGTGGCTGGCCGCACACTGTCCGTGTTCGATGGCGGCACGGCCCCGGTCCTGGCGCTGACCAATGCTGCCAACAGCAACCAGGGCTTCACTGTCGCCGTCATCCGGGCCGATGCGGGACCGGCGCAGGCCGGGCGCGTCCGGGCGCTGGACAGCCGTGGCCTGCCGCTCGGCGAAAGCACCTTCGCGTTTGAGCCCGGCAAGACCGAAGCGGAAGCGAAGTTCGACCTGCCGGTCGAGATCCGCAACGAGATCACCCGTCTCGACGTCATCGGCGAGCGCTCGGCCGGCGCCGTTCAGCTGATCGACGCGCGCTGGCAGCGCCGCACCATCGGCGTCATCTCCGGCGCGTCATCGGACACGGCCCAACCGCTCCTGTCGCCGACCTATTATCTCGGGCGGGCGCTCGAGCCCTTTGCCGATATCCGCACCGTCGAGGGCGCCTCGCCCTCCGAGGCCGCCATGCGCTTCGTCGAAGGCCGGGTGCCGATGATCGTGCTGACCGATGTCGGCACCGTCACGCCGCAGGCGCGCGAGGCGTTGTCACGCTTCCTCGACAATGGCGGCATCCTGCTGCGCTTCGCGGGCACCCGCCTTGCCGGGGCGCAGAATGACGACCTCGTACCGGTCCGTCTCCGGCGCGGCGGCCGCCAGCTCGGCGGCACGCTGTCCTGGGAAACACCGCAGGGCCTCGCGCCCTTCACGCGCGAAAGTCCCTTCGCCGACATCGCGGTGCCCGCCGACGTGCGCGTGCGCCGTCAGGTCCTGGCCGAGCCGGATGGCCTGCTCGCCGACAAGACCTGGGCGCAGCTCGCCGATGGAACGCCGCTGGTGACCGCCGAAAAGCGCGGCCGCGGCATGCTGATCCTGTTCCATATCACCGCTGACACCGCATGGTCCGACCTTCCTCTGTCGGGTGCTTTCGTCGAGATGCTGAAGCGCGTTGCCGGCCTCTCCGCCGCCGGCCGTCCCGCCGCCGAAGGTCTGGCCGCCCTGCCCGGCCAGGTGCGCGGCGCCGACCGCATCGCGCCCACTCGCGTGCTTGACGGGTTCGGGGCCTTCATCCGCCCGCCGGCAACCGCCAAGCCGATCCCAGCCGATTGGCGCGACGCCGCAAGCTACGATTTCCCGCCTGGCTTCTATGGCCCCCAGGAAGGCATGGTGGCGGTCAACACGCTGACTCCGGCCGAACGCTTGAAGCCGCTCGACCTCCGCCCCCTCGCCGCCACCATCGAGCGTTACAGGGTGGGTGAACCCGTCGACCTGAGATCCCCGCTGGTGATTGCCGCCCTGCTCCTGTTGCTGCTCGATGGCCTTGCGGTCTTCGCCATTGCCGGCGGCCTTGCCCGGTTGACCGCCCGCCGCCCGGCGCGCGCGGCCGTGGTCCTGGCCCTCGCCCTTGTGCCCTTGTTGCTGTCGGCTCCCGCCGATGCCCAGACGCGCCGGTCACAGGACCGGCCGCCACCGATATCCACGGGCAATCCCGCAGACGATGCCGCCCTGCGGGCAACACAGGCAACCAGACTTGCCTATGTGGTCACCGGGTCCCGTGAGGTGGATGAGGTCAGCCGCGCGGGTCTCGAAGGGCTGACGCGCTTCCTCTCGGCCCGAACCGCTCTCGAACCGGCGGCTCCGCAATCGGTCGATATCAGCCGCGACGAGATCGCGTTCTTCCCGGTGATCTACTGGCCGATCGTGTCAGGAGCAGCCGAACCGAGCCCGCAGGCCCTGCTCAAGCTCGACGCCTATATGAAACAGGGCGGCATGGTGATCTTCGACACCCGCGATGCCCTGACCGCCACGCCCGGCCAGGCGAGCCCGGCCCAGGCGACGCTGCGGCGGATCATCGCCGGTCTCGACATTCCGGAACTTGAACCGGTGCCGCGCGATCACGTGCTCGCCCGTGCCTTCTTCATCCTGCGGGAGTTTCCGGGGCGCTATGCCGATGGCGGCACCTGGGTCGAGGCGATACCGCCGGCGACCGATGAAGAGGCTGCGCGGCCCGCCCGCGCCTCGGATTCCGTCTCACCTGTCATCATCACATCGAACGATCTCGCCAGCGCCTGGGCGATCGACCGCCAGGGCAATCCGCTCCTGCCCGTGCAGGGCGAGGCGCGGCAGCGCGAACTTGCCTTCCGCTTCGGCGTCAACATCGTGATGTATGCCCTGACCGGCAACTACAAGACCGACCAGGTTCACGTGCCAGCGCTCCTCGAACGGCTGGGGAACTGACGCGATGAGCTTTGGCGTCGTCTGGTCTCCGCTCCTGCCCACCTGGGCGCTGATCGCAGCCGCGGTCGCCGTGGTGCTCGTCGCGGTGCTGCTGATCGTCTCGCGCACCCGCGGCACCTGGTGGCGCGTCGGCGCCATGGCGCTGGCGCTGGCCGCCATCGCCAATCCGGTCTTCACGCAGGAGGATCGCGATCCGCTGCGCACGGTGGTGGCTGTCGTCATCGACCGTTCCGCGAGCCAGTCATTGGCTGATCGCGCCCGCATCACCGACGAAGCCAAGGCTGCGCTTGAACGGAACTTCGCCCGCTCGCCGGGCTTCGAGGTGCGCTGGGTCGATGCTGGCGCCTCCGACGGCCAGACCGATGGCACCCATCTGTTCGAAGCCCTGCGCCAGGCGCTGTCCGACGTTCCGGCCGAGCGGGTCGGCGGCGCGATCATGGTCACCGATGGGCAGGTGCATGATGTGCCGGCCCAGATGGCTGCTCTCGGCTTCCAGGCTCCGGTCCATGCGTTGATCACCGGCCGCTCGACCGACCGCGACCGGCGCGTCGTGCTGATCCAGACCCCGCGCTTCGGCATTGTCGGCCAGAGCCAGACCGTCGGCTTCCGGGTGGAAGACAACGGCACGGGTGGCCGGGCCGCCCAGGTTGCCGTGACCATCAGGCGCGACGGCGAAGTGATCGAGCGGCGCACGGTCCAGACCGCGACCAGCGCCAATGTCTCCGTCCAGATCGCCCATGCCGGCGCCAACATCGTCGAGATCGAGGTCGACCCGCTGGAAGGCGAGCTCACCGCCGTCAACAACCGCGCGGTCGTCATCATCGAGGGCATCCGCGAAAAGCTGCGCGTGCTGCTGGTCTCGGGCGAGCCGCATGCCGGCGAGCGCACCTGGCGCAACCTCCTGAAGTCCGATGCCGGCGTCGACCTTGTTCACTTCACGATCCTGCGTCCGCCGGAAAAGCAGGACGGCACGCCGATCAATGAGCTCTCGCTGATCGCCTTCCCGACGCGCGAGCTGTTCCAGATCAAGATCCGCGAGTTCGATCTGATCATCTTCGATCGCTATGCCCAGCAGGGCATCTTGCCGCTGATCTATTTCGACAATATCGCCCGCTATGTCCGCAATGGCGGCGCGCTTCTGGTGGCCGCCGGCCCAGAACATGCCACCGCCTCCTCGATCAACGACACGCCGCTGGAGGCCATCCTGCCCGCCGCGCCGACTGGCGAGATCATGGAACGCCCCTTCCATGCGCGTGTCTCCGATCTTGGCCGGCGTCACCCGGTGACCCGTGCGCTGCCCGGCATGACCGCCGAGGGCAATCCGCAATGGAGCCGCTGGTTCCGGCTGGTCGAAAGCCGCCGGCCTGCCGAGGGCAGCACGACCGTGATGGACGGGCCGGACAACCGGCCGCTCCTGCTGCTCGGTCGCCAGGGCGAAGGTCGCGTGGCGCTGCTGCTGTCGGACCATATCTGGCTCTGGGCGCGCGGCTTCGAGGGCGGCGGACCGCATCTCGAACTGCTGCGCCGCCTGTCGCACTGGCTGATGAAGGAGCCGGAACTCGAGGAAGAGAGCTTGAAGCTCGCCGTGCGCGGCCGTCAGCTCGTCGTCGAACTGCAGACCATGGCCGAGACGCCCGAGCCGGTGACGCTGACCAGACCCTCGGGCGCCAGCGACGTCGTGACGATGCAACCGGCCGAGCCCGGACTTTGGCGCGGCCAAGTCGATGTGACCGAACTTGGCCTGTGGCGCGCACAATCGGGCCGTCTGACGCGACTGGTCAATGTCGGCCCGCCCAATCCGCGCGAATTCACCGATGTCACCTCGACGCTGACCGTGCTCGAACCACTTGTGCGTGCGACAGGTGGCGGCCTCTGGCGCATTTCGGAGGACGGCAACCTCACCGTCCCCCGTATCGTTCCGACGCGCTCCACCACCGCGCTGCGCGGCGAGGACTGGATGGGTCTTCGCCAGCGCGATGCATCCGTGGTCCGCGGTATCGGTATCCTGCCAGCCTTTGCCGGCGTGCTTGGCCTGATCCTGCTCCTCGGCGCCCTGACCGCTGTCTGGGCGCGCGAGGGCAGGTAGGGCTCACGCTGCCTCAGCGACGGTCGTAACGCCGACGGTAGTAGCGGCGGCGGTAATAGCCGCGGCGGCGGCGATGGCCGAAGATCTGGCGGTTCACGCGATTGGCGCCCTGGCTCGCCCAGGAGGCGTTCTCCAGTTCGACGCCTTCAGCGAGGCTGGCGACGGGCGTCGGCATAGGCGCAACCGGCAGGGCTTCGGCACTCTGCGATGCCGCCAGGATTCCGGCTGCGGCGGCCGGCGCGCCGAAGAGTGCCGTGAGAAAAAGTCTGCGGTGCATGATGGGCCATCCCTGTTCTGCTGTGTTGTCCGCCTCAGGATGAGCTGCCGTGCCGTCTCTGAGCGAGACCTGCGGCAGCACCAAGCGACGGATCATGGGACCAACGCGCGAGGAGCGCTTTGGTCCCATCAACAAACAGAGATTTGGGCCGTGTCAGCGGCGCCGGCCGAAGATCTGCCGCCGCACGCGGCGGGTTCCCCGGCCGATGCTGCGTCCGACACTGCGTGTGCCGCGACCAATGGCGCGGCCCGTGCGGCGCACGCCACGCCCGACCGCATTGGCGCCATCGCTGACCCAGGACGCCTGCGCCTGCGGGGCACTCGCGGTGCTTGCGATCGCCAGAGTAGCAAGTCCCAGCAAACCGGTCAGAAAGTCTCTGCGCTTCATCGGCTCGATCCTCGAATCAGTCGTCGCCCTTGGCCGAGTGTTCGCGAAGACCGGCACAGGGCTCAAGGGGCCGTTCGCTTGGTGAAGTCAGAAGCAGGCGATGAACTCGCGGATCACCCAGCCCAACGGCTCGCCGCTGTTGCGGTCGATGATATAGGCCCAGGGCCGGCCACGATCGTCGCTGGCGATCCGGACACGCTCGACCAGTGTGCCGTTGCGCACCTGCCCGAGAACGGCGCCGTTCGGACTGTCGCGAATGTTCAAGGGGGTGCCGGTCGGATCCATCACCCGGCAGCGCGCCGATTGCGCTTCGGCACCAGCGGCAGAGGCGGCAAGCGCCACTGCGGTCAGAAGGGCAAGACGTCTCATGGCGATGGCTCCAGGCAAGAGGCGGGACGGCACAACTCTACCCCCGCATCCGCATCGCGATATGTTGCCGTCGTGAGCCCGCTGTTTCAGGCGGCGACGCGCGCGCCGCGCACCGGGCCGGATACACCCTCGAAAGACCCCGGTTGCAGCTCCGCGTAAAGGAAGCGGCCGGGATCGACCGGACCGGGCAGAACCAGGCGCCCCGGTGGCACGACAGCGAAGCCGAAGCGCTGATAATAGGGGGCGTCACCCACCAGGATGACGAGTTGGTGGCTCTTGGCACGCGCCGCATCCATAGAGCGCCGCATCAACGCGCCACCGATACCACGGCTCTGGAAGGCTGGATCGATGGTGATCGGCCCGAGCAGGATGCCGGGCGTGCCGGCACCGATGACCACCGGCGACAAGCGGATCGATCCGACCAGCAGCGTGCCGACGCGAGCCGTGAAGCAGAGATCGAGCAGCGGAGGCACGCCTTCGCGCAGGCGGAAGGCCGTGCGGGCAAAGCGGCCGGGGCCAAAGGCGCGTTCGTGCAGCCGATCGATGGCCGGAGCATCGGCCGCGGATTCAGGATGCAGATCGAGGGTAAGGTCGGGCATGGCTTGGAGCTCAGCGACGGCAGGACATGACAGAGGGTTCGGCGAAAGTCGTCACGCCGTCCGTCGTCGTCGCTGCACCGTCTGCCAGGTCACCATCATGGATCGCGCATAGCATGGCCGGAACGGTCCGTCGACAGCGGCTCGCCCAATCCCCAGGCTCCTCCATCTGCCGCCGCCTGGCCCGAACGGCCGCCGTCAGCCAGTGACGGCCTCCGATGCCTTGTCAGCACCAGCCAGAACGAGTGCTAACAGATTGAACAGGCTTCGGAATATTCCGAATGTGACGGCTTCGAATCGCATGCTGCACTGCGCTGGTCGACCTGCTCCTTCACGCGAGGTTCCCTGATGGCATCGCCTGAATTCGCCCGCCAGATCGCGGGTTATGGCCTCACCACCGCAGGCATTCTGTACCGGCTTCCTGACCATCCTTCGATCCTGCAGGAATATGTCTGGCAGGACTACGACCTCTCCCCGCAATTCCCGGAGCTGAAGCGGTTCCTTGCCTTCTGGCAGGCCAAGCTCGAGGGCAGGCTCTACCGCGTCACGGTTGCCCATCGCGACCTGATCGGTCCGGCGGAACTCTCCACGATCGACGGCGAATTCCAGTTGCACTAAGCGACGACGGGGAAGGCCTCAGCCTTTTGGCGGGTCCGGCCGGCCCTGCCCTGCCGCATGCGCGCTTGCTAGGCTCCCCTCATGTCACGAGGAGGCGCCCATGTCCGGCCATGTCGATCCCACCAAGGAAACCTTCGCGCTGTTCAAGGACCTGCCGCGCGATGAACCCATCCATATGCTGAATCTCGTGCGCCTTCATGCCGAGGCGCGCTATCCCGATGGCCGCAAGGCGACCGGTCTTGAGGCCTACCGCGCCTATGGCCGCGACAGCGGGCCAGTGTTCCGCCGGCTCGGCGGACGGCAGGTCTGGCTCGGCCGACCGGATCTCATGCTGATCGGCCCTGCCGAAGAAGCCTGGGACATCGCCTTCATCGCCGAATATCCGTCCGGCCAGGCCTTCATCGACATGATCCGCGATCCCGTCTATCGGGAGGCTGTGAAGCATCGGCAGGCCGCCGTGGCGGATTCGCGCCTGCTTCGGCTGAAGCCTGGTGCACCGGGGGCGGGCTTCGGCGAAATCGCCTGAGCCTGTTCAGGAAGACAGCGCACGGCGACGGCCGACCCGGATCGAGAACGATCATGGCGCATCCCGTCTGGAGCGAAACCTTCGAAGGCGGCAGCGCGGAAGCGGAGGCGTCTCTCTTCGAGCGGCTCGCCCGCGACATCCGGGGCATCCAGCAGGCGAACAGGACCTCCCAGGCCGGTCCCGTTCTGCGCACACTGCATGCGAAGGCGGTCCTCGCGGAGCCGAGTGCCTCCTTCACCATGCGTGCCGACCTGCCCTCCCGCTTTGCGCAAGGAGCCTTCCAGCCGGGCACCTCGTTCGCAACGATCGTGCGCCTGTCCAACGCCAGCGGCCGCCTGCAGGACGACGACCGTCGCGATATGCGCGGTGCCGCCCTCCGCCTCACCCTGCCGGGCGGCGCGAGCCATGATTTCCTGATGACCAATTTTCCGGTCTCGCATGCGCGCAACGCCCGCCAGTTCGTCGATTTTGCGAAGGCCATGGCCGGCTCGAAGTTTCTGCTCCTGCCCCGGCTGATCGCCGCACACGGCCTGTCCGAAACGCTCCGGATGCTCAAGAATGTCAGCCAGGCGACCGCGCGCCCGGTCACCAGCCTGGCGCTGGAAACCTACTGGAGCCGGGGCGCGCTCCTCTGGGGGGATGCCGGACCGGTCCGCTATCTCCTGCGCCCTGCACCGGACGCGCTCCCTGCCGAAACCCTGCCGCCAGCACCCGAGCGGCTACGCCAGGAACTACTCGGCCGGCTGTCTCACGCGCCCATCCGCTTCGAGTTCTGCCTGCAGCCCTTCGTGGACGAGATGCGTACGCCGATCGAGGATGGCGCGACCGAATGGCTGGAATCGGTCTCGCCCCCCGTCGTGGTCGCCGATCTGGTTCTGCCCGTCCGCCCGGCGGGCGACGGCGCGCGCACGCCCGGCGAAGCGGCTATCGAGGCCCTGGCCTTCTCACCCTGGAATGCGGCCGATGGGTTGCGGCCGCTCGGCAGCCTGAACCGTGCCCGCAAGCCGGTCTATTGGGCGAGCGCCGACGGACGCGGCGCGACCTGACCCGCTACCAGATCGGGCTTGCCGGGCGCGCCTCGAACAATTCCTCGATCCGTTCGCGAGTGCCCCGCGTTGTGCCTTCAGGAAGGGCAGTGCGCGCAAAGAATCCGTGCTCGACGATCTCGCGATTGGGCACGGGAGGGGCCGGCTGGTGCCAGGCCTCGACCAGATAGAGCGCGACGTGGTCGCGCGGCGCGGTCAGGGCATTGTGATACATGCCGACGAGGCGCGGGGCGCCGTCCATCACCACATTGGCCTCTTCGCGCAGCTCTGTGACCAGCGCATCCATGAGTGTCTGGCCAACCTCGACGCCCCCACCGGGAAAGTGCCATCCAGGCGTATAGCTGTGGCGTATCAAAAGGATGCAGTCTTCCTGGTCGACCACGCAGGCCCGCACCCCCAGCGTCATGCCACGCGTGATGCGCCAGTAGAGATGCAGCAGCGGCGTGAGCCTGGATCGCTTGGCCGGATCCGCGAATATCATCATTTGTTCATCATTCTTTCAAATGAAACGACCGGGACTCATTCGCGAGGCAGATTGGAAACGCATGGCTGATAGGGAAAGGTCATGGGTTCTCGCGGACCCTGAAAGTGCCTATCAAACAGCCATGCTGCGCTGCATCATCAGGCAGCTCACCCGGAGGACCTGTCATGGTCATCGCCTATATCACCAGCCTGCTCATGCGGCGGCCGAAGTTCCAGTGGCAGCCGTCGATCGAAATTCGCGACGGTGCCACCGCTGCCGCACTCGGAATCTACAACCGCGCCTGATCCGAAGTCTCCCTCCGGATCAGCTAATCGGGCGCCTGGCGGGACATTCCCGCCGGCGCCCGTTTGCTTTTGGCCTTGCTGCAGTGCGTCACGCGCTTGAACTCAGATTAGAATTATTCTAATAAAGTGCCCTCAACGACTTTCGAGGGCATCATGGTCGCCTTTTCCGATCTCTCCGAGCAGCAGGTGCTCGCGCTCGCCATCACCAACGAGGAAGAGGACGGGCGCATCTATCTCGCCTTCGCCCAGCGCCTCCGGGCAGACTATCCCGCGTCCGCCCGCGTGTTTGAGGACATGGCTGCCGAGGAAGCGACCCACCGTACCCGGCTCTATGATCTCTATCGCGAGAAGTTCGGCGAGTTCCTGCCGCTGATCCGCCGTCAGGACGTGTCCGGCTTCCTCAAGCGCAAGCCGATCTGGCTGACAGCCAATCTCTCGCTCGATACGGTGCGGGCCGAGGCGGAGAGCATGGAGCGCGAGGCGGAGGCCTTCTACCGCCAGAGCGCCAGTCGCGCCCGCGATATATCGGTCCGGCAACTCCTGACAACGCTGGCCGAAGCCGAGAGCCACCACGAGGATCTCGCACGCCGGCTGACGGAAACCCATCTCACCGCTGATGCGAAGGCGGCCGAGGACCAGACCGCGCACCAGCGTTTCGTCATGACCTATGTCCAGCCTGGTCTGGCGGGCCTGATGGATGGATCGGTCTCGACGCTTGCTCCGGTCTTCGCCGCGGCTTTCGCCACCCAGGCGAATTGGGAGACCTTTCTCGTCGCCATGGCGGCTGCGGTCGGCGCCGGCATCTCGATGGGCCTGACCGAGGCGCTCTCCGATGACGGGAAGATCACGGGTCGTGGCTCGCCGGCTGTTCGCGGCTGGGTCTGCGGCCTCATGACCATGATCGGTGGCCTCGGCCATGCCCTGCCCTATCTGATCCCATCCTCCTGGCCGAATTCCTTCTGGATCGCGACATCGCTCGCCATCGGCATCGTTGTGGTCGAACTCTGGGCGATCGCCTGGATCCGCTACAAGTACATGGACACCCCCTTCCTCAAGGCCGTGTTCCAGATCGTCGTCGGCGGAACCCTGGTGCTGGCGGCCGGCATCCTGCTCGGCAGCGCGTAAGCAAGGTTTGCAATTCGCACGTGGTGTTCTAGCAAGGCGGCATGTTCCGCCTTGCCCACTTTTCCGACCCGCATATCGGCCCGCTGCCGCGCCCGAGCCTCGGTGAGCTCGCCGGGAAGCGCGCAACCGGCTATCTCAACTGGCTCGCCGGCCGCGGCAATCATCATCGCATGGACGTGCTCGACCGCCTCGTGCGGGAGATCGCGGCAGCCGATCCCGACCATGTCGCTGTCACCGGCGACCTGATCAATCTCGGCCTCGCGGCTGAAATCGGGCCTGCCCGCGCATTCCTTCAGCGCCTGGGCGCGCCTGATCGGGTCACCGTTGTCCCCGGCAATCACGACGCCTATCACCTCGCGACCGTCGCCGAGATGTACCGCGCATGGAGCCCCTGGCTCGAGGGCGACGACGCTGGCAGCGAGGACCGCCGCTATGCCTTTCCCTCACTCCGGGTTCGCGGGCAGGTGGCGCTGATCGGACTGAATTCCGGTCTGCCGACACCGCCCTTCATGGCGACCGGGTTTCTCGGTCAGCGGCAGATCGAGACGCTTGGGGACCTGCTGGCCGACACGGCGCGGCAGGGCCTAGCGCGGGTCGTCCTCATCCATCATCCGCCCTTCGATATCGGAGCGCAGAAGCGGCTGCTGGACCATGCGGGTGTGACGGCCACGATTGCCAAGGCGGGTGCGGAAGCTGTTCTGCACGGCCATACGCACAAGGGCACGACGCACAATCTGCCGGGCGCTGCCGGGCCAATTCCGGTCATCGGGGCGCCATCGGCTTCAGCGGCGGCAGGAGGTCGCCATGAAGCAGCCGCCTGGAACCTCGTGACCATCGACGGCGAGCCGGGCGCATGGCGCGTCCATGTGGAGCGCAAGGGAACCGTCGGCGGCGGGTGAGGAAGCGCCAATCCAGCCCCGGCAATCCGGCCACAAGAAAAGGCGCGCAGCTTCCGCCACGCGCCTTGCTATCTGTCCTGGCAACGCCCGTCAGGCGCCGAGATAGGCTCCGCGGCGGGTGAGACCGATCCGGTCCATCTCCGCCTGCTCGCGCACGGAATCCGCAACGCGGTCGCGAGCGGTCTCGCGCTCGTCGAGAATCTCGACCTTCTTCAATTCCTCGAAAGCCTCGGCAAGCGCCGCCTTGGCATCATCCAGCTGGCCCTTGAGCTCGCCAGCCGACCCCAGAAGGTTGTCGCGCCGCTGGCGCGCTGCCTTCGCATAGGTCGGATAGGCATAATGGCCGGGATCGTGGATGTTGGCCCGGTTCTGCTCGACCACGATCTCCCGGTCGAGATCATTGGCCATGCGCTCGAACTCGGCGATCATCATCTCGATCTGCGCCACCTGGCGGCGCTTTTCATCGACCTGAAAGCGCTTCAGGCGGATCAGTGTCACACGCGACTTCATCGACTCGTACTCCCAGAAGTCCCCCTAGGCCGCACGCCCCACACACGGACGGCGGTTGGAACGGGCACCCGAAACGCAGGTGCCTGCCCCCTCTTCACCGACCAGTAGACACAGACGAGGTTGAAATTCCGTTTCCGTAAGGGATGATTTTCTGTAAACGCCCGCCCTTGCGGCCGATCGGCTTCCGCAAGCAGATATTGACCATGGGTCGGCCTCACGGCCTCGCTCCATGCCTTTCCAGGATCGCCGCCAATTGCTGGTATCCGGCCTGGATGCCGATTGCCTCATCCTTGCGCTGCCCAAGGAACGCTTCGAGATCAGGCTGCAGGCGGATCGCTTCATCGACCTCGGCCGATGAGCCCGCCCGATAGGCGCCGAGCCGGATCAGTTCCTCCATGTCGCCATAGGTCGAGAGAACCCGCTTGGCCTTCTGGATCACCGGCCAGAAGGCAGGATCGGCGGAGCGCGGCATGGTGCGGGAGACGCTTTTCAGCACATTGATCGCGGGATAGCGGCCACGCTCGGCAATCGAGCGTTCCATCACGATATGGCCGTCGAGAATGCCGCGCACGGCGTCAGCCACCGGTTCATTGTGATCGTCGCCATCGACCAGCACTGTGAAGATGGCGGTGATCGCGCCTTCACCCGCACCAGGACCTGCGCGTTCCAGCAACCGCGGCAGCTCGGAGAAGACGGTCGGGGTATAGCCCTTGGCCGTTGGCGGCTCACCGGCCGACAGGCCGATCTCGCGCTGGGCCATGGCGAAGCGGGTGACGGAATCCATCATCAGCATCACCTGCTTTTCCTGATCACGGAAATATTCGGCGATCGACAGGGTGAGGTAGGCGGCTTGCTTGCGCATCAGGGCGGGCTCGTCGGAGGTCGCCACCACCACGACGGAGCGGGCAAGGCCCTCGTCACCCAGATCCTCCTGGAGGAATTCCTGCACCTCTCGGCCGCGTTCGCCGATCAGACCGATCACCGACACGTCGGCATCGACATTGCGGGCGATCATCGACAGCAACACCGACTTGCCGACACCGGAGCCGGCGAAGATGCCCATGCGCTGGCCGCGGCAGCAGGTCAGGAACGTGTTCATGGTCTTCACCCCCATGTCGAGGGGGGCGCCAACGCGCCTGCGTGTGTGGGCGGCCGGAGGATCGGCACGGAACGGCATGGGATTGCCACCCTGCGGCAGAGGCCCCTTGCCGTCGATCGGCTCGCCCAGCGCATTCACCACCCGTCCGAGCCATCCCATCGAGGGCCGGATGGCCGCAGGCGACTGCGACACCAGCGCCTTGCACCCGCGCCGCACGCCGTCGAGGCCGCCGAACGGCATGAGCAGCGCCTGGTCGCCATGAAACCCGATGACCTCGCAGGGGATGGGCTTGGCGCCCGTCTCGATCGTCACGCGCGCGCCAACCGACATGGCGTGGATCGGCCCCGCCGCCTCCACCATCAGCCCGCGCACGCCCGCGACCCGACCGTAGATGGAGATCCCGTCGATATCGGCGATCTGATTGGCAAGGGCACGCATGCTGGCATCCGCGAGGCAGGACGGGAATCGGGCCACGACGCGACCCTCCGGCCACATTTCGCCCGTCATCCTCAACGAAGCGTTAACGACCGCCTGATGAGTTAACGCCGTCCGGCAAAAACTGCCGACTAATTCCATCGAAATGCCGGAGGTTCATGCAGATTGGGAGACAGGGCGCGATCCGTTTACCTCCCCTTAACCATGTTCCCGGTAGAAACTGCCCAGTCGACCTGCCGGCCCCCTTCCGCGCAGCCTCGACATCGGGTCCGCCGCCGCCGCGGCAGGCCTTCACGCCCAGCCGGGGCCTTAACGGTCGGGCGATCATGTATTTCCAAGTAAAGCCATAGCCAGGGCGGCTTCGAGCGATTCCAGTAACCCTTCCTTAACCCGCTCCGTTAATGATGGTTGTCAGCCGATTAAAGGCAGCTGCGGCCGTTAGGGATTCGAAGGGAAAGGCCCCCGTCGGATTCCGGTCTCAGCAAGGCAGTTACCGCCCATCGACGGCACGATCGAAATGGTCGATTCCACAGAGGGTTGGAGTGAGTCGCAAAAAAAGTTTGCGAAGACTCTTGCTCATGCGAATCAGTGTTTGTTAACCATTTGGACGTAGCGTCGAATCAGTGAGCGGGAACGGGTCCCACAGACATCCGCGCGGCGGCGGGTGAGCGGGACAGCCATGCCTGACGGGTGACTCATCGCTATGCGATGGGGCTTCCGGGTAGGGGCCAGTGGAAGGGGATGGGCATGCGCGTTCTGTTGATTGAAGATGACAGCGCAACTGCGAAAAGCATTGAGCTCATGCTCAAGTCCGAGAGCTTTAACGTCTACACGACGGATCTCGGCGAAGAGGGTATCGACCTCGGCAAGCTCTACGATTACGATATCATTCTGCTCGACCTGAACCTTCCGGACATGTCCGGATACGAGGTCCTGAAGTCGCTGCGTGTCGCCAAGGTGAAGACGCCGATCCTGATCCTCTCCGGTCTTGCCGGCATCGAGGACAAGGTGCGCGGCCTGGGCTTCGGCGCCGACGACTATCTCACCAAGCCCTTCCACAAGGACGAACTGGTCGCCCGCATCCATGCGATCGTCCGCCGCTCCAAGGGTCATGCCCAGTCGGTCATCACCACCGGCGACCTCCTGGTCAACCTTGACCAGAAGACCGTCGAGGTCACCGGCCAGCGCGTCCACCTGACCGGCAAGGAGTACCAGATGCTGGAGCTCCTCTCGCTGCGCAAGGGCACCACGCTGACCAAGGAAATGTTCCTCAACCACCTCTATGGCGGCATGGACGAGCCCGAGCTGAAGATCATCGACGTCTTCATCTGCAAGCTCCGCAAGAAGCTCGCCAATGCCTCCGACGGCAAGAACTACATCGAGACGGTCTGGGGCCGCGGCTATGTGCTGCGCGAGCCGTCGGACGTGGAAGAGCGCATCCCGGCCTGATCAAGGCCGGGGCCGCAAATCGGCCTCTCCTTCGTCATACGGCCGTCACGACTGGCTGCGATAAACTCGGTCAACGATCTGGCTTGGCACGGATGTAATGCTGCCAGATTACGGAGGCCCCGCCGGGAAACCGAGCGGGGCTTTTTGTTGCCCGCTGCGGCCAGACGATGACCAGAGACGTCATTGACCCTGCCCGCCTCCCCGGGTCAGCCTCAGCGGCTCCCGGTTCCGGAGGCAGACATTTGGCCCATCTCGACACGCTCAAGGCACACCCCCTCCCTTTCGCCGTCCTGATGGGCGTTCAGTTCATCTCGGCCAGTCTCGACGAGGTCGTCGCCACACTCGAGGTGCGTCCGGACCTCTGCACCGCCGGCTCGATCGTCCATGGTGGCGCGCTGATGGCCTTTGCCGACACAGTCGGAGCGGCCGCGACCTACCTCAACCTGCCTGCAGGCGCGAAGGGCACGACGACCATCGAGAGCAAGACCAATTTCCTGAGCTCCGGCCCCGTCGGCCAGACACTGACCGCCACCGCAACGCCGGTTCATCGCGGCGCGCGGACGCAGGTCTGGCAGACGCGCATCACCCGCGAGGACGGCAAGGCGGTGGCCCTGGTCACCCAGACGCAATTGGTGCTTTGAGGACCGACCAAGGCTTTGGATGGCCAGGATGGCCTGAGAGACGCGCGTCAGGGATTGCGCTCGATGGTCCAGGTCGTGCCCCGGCCGGCGGAGGGTTGGAACCCCACGCGGATTTCGGCCTTCTGCCCGCACACGCTGACCTCCCAGGCCTCGCGCCACCGGCCGGGGCTTGGCGACGCCTCCGGGGTCATGCGCACGTTCAGCACGAAGAGAGGATCATTGCAGCCGGGAGGCCGGTAGCGGACGGTGGCCGCGCCAATGCCCTGCATCAGGTCGCGCTGAAGCAGCGGATCAGTATTGGACAGGCCCGGCGCCATTTCGGTGAAGCGGACTTCGCCCCCCTCCTCCACGGCGACGAAATTGCGGACGGTGGACGGCTGGCAGCGCATCGCATAGCGCTCGATCCAGGCGCTGCGCCCTGGCAATGCCGGCCACGGAAAGACCGACACCAGAGCCGCGGGTGGCTGTTGCGGGCAATCGAAACCTGGCAGGCGCTTCGCACTGGCCGCAAGGGCTGCCTGGCGGCGCACCGTGAACTGGTCCGAAAATACCCGACTGGCCAGAGCCTCGCCGAAGGCCCGCCGCAGCGGCTCGCGGTCAGCCGTGATATAGGCTGGCGGCTGCTGTGCCATCGCATTGGTCGCCGAAAGTGCCGCGAGCACCGCTGCCGAGGCAGTCAGCCAGAAGCTCGATGTCGTCGTCATGCCATTCTCCAATCACTAGGCCACCGGGCCAGGCCGGCATCCTGTTCTCATCAATTCAATGGCTGTAGAATTTTCTTCCAAATCCGATCGTCTAGAGCGATGATCGTCACCTATTTTCAGGCTGAACGGCACAATCTGTAGAAAATTCTTGAGCTCGGGCGCATAATGCCGGTCCCTTGTTTCAACCGGGTGCCGACCATGACCGCCCACGTTTCGCCTGAAAAGACCAAGAAGCCCGGCCGCGGCCGCATCTACAATTCGATCACGGAGACCATCGGCGACACGCCGCTTGTGAAGCTGGACAAGATCGCCAAGGCCCATGGCGCCAAGGCGACAATTCTCGCCAAGCTCGAGTTCTTCAACCCGATCGCCAGCGTCAAGGACCGCATCGGTGTGGCGATGATCGACGCGCTGGAAGCAGCCGGGAAGATCACGCCGGACACCGTCCTGATCGAGCCGACATCCGGCAATACCGGTATCGCGCTGGCCTTCGCGGCCGCTGCGCGCGGCATCAAGCTGGTTCTGGTCATGCCCGAGACCATGTCGATCGAGCGGCGCAAGATGCTGGCTCTCCTCGGCGCCGAACTGGTGCTGACCGAAGGCCCCAAGGGTATGAAGGGTGCGATCGCCAAGGCCGAGGAACTGGTGGCGGAAAACCCCCACGCCATCATCCCCCAGCAGTTCAAGAACCCAGCCAATCCGGAAATCCACCGCCACACCACGGCCGAGGAGATCTGGAACGACACCAATGGTCAGGTCGACATTTTCGTCTCGGGCGTCGGCACCGGCGGCACGATCACCGGCGTCGGCCAGGTGCTCAAGGCTCGCCGTCCCGGCGTGCGCGTTGTGGCGGTGGAGCCGACGGAGAGCCCGGTTCTCTCCGGCGGCAATCCCGGCCCGCACAAGATCCAGGGCATTGGCGCGGGCTTCGTGCCGGACATCCTCGACCGGTCGGTGATCGACGAGGTGCGCACCGCGTCCAATGACCAGGCTTTTGCCACCGCCCGCGAGCTGGCGCGCTCCGAGGGAATCCCGACCGGCATTTCAGCCGGCGCCGCCGTTCACGTCGCGCTCGAACTCGGCAAGCTTCTGGAAAACGCCGGCAAGACCATTGTCGTGATCATTCCAAGCTTCGCCGAACGCTACCTGTCGACGGCCCTGTTCGACGGCCTGTGAGGCGGCCGGTCCGCACCCCGCCTGGACGCCTCGTCGCGCCGGTGCTCAAGGCACCGTGCGCAGACGGGGCCGGCGGCCTCCATAGGCTTGCTCCGGCGGCCGGGCCAACCGCGATTCATGGATCTTCTCGCCGGTTGCGAAGAACTGGCGGAAGCTCATGATCAGGGGCCGCCAGCGGCCGGGGTCAATCCGGTTCTCATAGCTGTCGTCGAGCACCGAAGGCGCGGCATGGATCTTCACCACGCGCACCTCGATCGCGACAGACGGGACGAGCAGCCTGGGATCCGCGGCCCCGACCGGGCGGGCGTCGGTCAGGACGGCCTCCAACTGGATCGGGCATTCCTGGATGCGGCTTGGGGCCACGTCAAACGACGGCAAGGGCGTGAGACCGGCGGCGGCAAACTTGTCGCGCTCGCTCCGGTAGCCCAGATGCGCCTTGTGTCCCGGCAGCGGGTCGGACGCCGACAGGCAGGCCAGGCGGTCAACCGCGCCGACCAGCTCTGGAGACGGCAGATTGAGGACGCACTCGCCGGTCCGCATGAGGTTCTGCGGCGTCTGTGACGATGCGTCGAACCCCAGCAAGCACGTCCAGCCAAGCCACCAGGCCGATGACATGGGGGAGATGTTGGTCGTTCCGTCCTCGTTCAAGGTCGTGACGAGCACGACGGGCGTTCCAAAATAGAGGATCGCCGGTTCGATCGGCTGGTGGACGTGGCTCATCATGGTCAGACCGCTCCTTGCATTGGCAGGAGCGACCCAACATCAGACGAAGACCGTCATCCACCCGATCTCTCTGATCGGCTCAGCCCGAGCGCCCCTTCAGCGCCTCTTCGATCTCAGCGAGAACACTGGGATCGTCGATGGTCGCCGGCATCGACCATTCGGTTCCGTCGGCGATCTTCTTCATCGTGCCGCGCAGGATCTTGCCGGAGCGGGTCTTGGGCAGGCGCTGGACAGCAATCGCGAGCTTGAAGGCTGCGACCGGCCCGATCTTGTCGCGCACCAGCTGAACCAGTTCCTTTTCCACGACGGCCGGCGTCTTGTTGACGCCCATCTTCAGCACGACGAAGCCGCAGGGCACCTCGCCCTTCAGGCTGTCCGCCATGCCGATGACAGCACATTCGGCGACATCGGGATGAGAGGACAACACCTCCTCCATGCCGCCGGTGGAGAGGCGATGGCCGGCGACGTTGATGATGTCGTCGGTGCGCCCCATGATGTAGAGATAGCCGTCGTCATCGATGAAGCCGGCATCCGAGGTCGAATAGCAGCCCGGAAACGCCTCAAGATAGCTTTCCTTGAAACGATCGTCCTGCTGCCACAGCGTCGGCAACGAGCCCGGCGGCAGCGGCAGCTTGATCACGATGGACCCCATCGTGTTGGCCGGCACATCATGGCCAGCCTCATCGACAATGCGCACGTCGTAACCCGGCATCGGAACGGTTGGCGAGCCCGGCTTGACCGGCAGAAGGCCAAGACCGACCGGATTGCCGACGATGCACCAGCCGGTTTCCGTCTGCCACCAATGGTCGACCACCGGGACGCCCAGGATCTTCTCGGCCCACACCACCGTGTCAGGATCGGCGCGCTCGCCGGCGAGGAACAGTGTCCGGAAGCCCGACAGGTCGTAGCGCTTCAGGTGGTCGGCGTTCGGGTCTTCCTTCTTGATGGCGCGGAACGCAGTCGGTGCGGTGAACAGAGCCGAGACACCATGTTCCGAAATCACGCGCCAATAGGCGCCGGGATCGGGCGTACCCACAGGCTTGCCCTCGTAGAGGATGGTCGTGGCACCTGCGATCAGCGGCGCATAGACGATATAGGAATGGCCAACCACCCAGCCGACATCCGAGGCGGCCCAGAAGACCTCTCCCGGCTTGATGCCGTAGAGATTGCCCATCGACCAGGCGAGCGCGACCATGTGGCCGCCATTGTCTCGCACGACGCCCTTGGGCTTGCCGGTCGTTCCCGACGTGTAGAGCACATAGAGCGGATCGGTTGCCGCGACCGGCACGCAGGGCGCCTGCTTGCCCTGCAGTCGGGCGCGGGTGACCAGAGCCTCCCAATCGAAGTCGCGGTCGGGCGTGAATTGGGCATCCACCTGCGGCCGCTGAAGAATGATGCAATGCTCGGGCTTGGCAACCGCGAGGTCGATCGCGCCATCGAGCAACGGCTTGTAGGGAATGACCTTGGCGCCCTCGATACCGCAGGAAGCCGAGACGATCAGCTTGGGATGGCAATCATCGATGCGGGTCGCGAGTTCCTTGGCAGCAAACCCGCCGAACACCACCGAATGGATCGCGCCAATGCGGGCGCAGGCCAGCATGGCGATCGCCGCCTCCGGCACCATCGGCATATAGACGATGACGCGATCGCCCTTGGTGACACCAAGATCAGCCATGACCGCGGCGAATGTCGCAACCTCGGCCTTCAGCTGGGCATAGGTGAAAGTCTTCTTGGCGCCTGTGACCGGTGAATCATAGATCAGCGCGACGCGGTCGGGATGGCTTGCCGCATGCCGGTCAACAGCGTTGTAGCAGGTGTTGCAGACGCCATCGGGGAACCAACGGCCATAGGCGCCCTGGCTCGGGTCAAACACCGTCTTCGGTGGCGTCACCCAATCGATGGCCTTGGCGGCCTCGGCCCAGAAGCCGCCGGGATCAGCCTGCCAGGCCGCATAAGTCGCCGCATAGCGGGAGGGTATCGCCGCGTCCATCGCCGTCTCCTCATGCATGCCGGTTGAGCGGTCTTGAACGCCGCCTGCGCCGGTCGCAAATCCCCAAGGCCTGAGCTGCCGGCATATTGTCCGCAAAGTCCGGGCAAGCAACAGGCCCCCCACCTTCCCTTCGGTGGAGGCCGCCGGTGACTTTAGTCGCAACCGCCTTCACGGCATTGCGCTGGATCACCATGACCGCTCCGACGCGCGATACATGCATCTGCCCTACACGGGTCGCAATGCTGCAATGCAAAAACACCTGCTATCCCTTAGGGAAGGCTGACGATTTTCTGTTGTTTAGCAAATTGTTTACCTTACCAAAATACCGTCTCCACAGTGATTTTCAGGAGATTAGCCCCCATGTCGGCTCTCGGTCGTGTCAGCATTTCTGCCAAGATACTCGGGCTCGTCGCCCTGCTCAGCGCGGTCGCCGCGGCAATCGGGGCCATCGGCTACTACGCGGTCGGTCAGTTGCGGTCGGAGGTCACGGTTTCTGCTCGCGTCAGCAGCCGCGCCTTCGACGCCGTCGTCGTCAACCGCGGGCTCGCCGCGCTGTCGCGTGCAGAATATGTGATGGCAACGGATCCCAGCCAGATCACACGTCAGGTCGCATTGATCGAAGAGGATACCAAGGCCATCGCGTCTCGCATGGCGACGCTGCGCGAAGCCCGCGTTCCTGAAGTGGTGGCGGCTGTGAACAAGGCCGACGTGGCGCTTCAGAAATATCTGCCCCTCATGCAAGAGACTGTCCGCATCGCGACAGGCGTCACCGGAACCGCAACGCCGGAGCAGCGTGCCCGTATCGCGCAGTCAAGCCTTGCATCGAGCGACGCTTACATGGAGGCCCGCATGGCACTCCGCGAACTGACCCTGCTGCAGCAGAAGCGCTCGGATGACGGATATTCCGCGGCCTACGCGACTGCGGAATCCATGCAGAACATGATTCTCTACGTCGGCATCGCCACGGTCCTGTTCGGCCTGGCCCTCGGCTTCGTCATCGGCCGCGTCGGGATCGCCTCTCCCATTCGCGTCCTGACAGCGTGCCTGCGCGAACTGGCCGAGGGTCGCTTCAACGTGACTGTGCCCGGCACCGACCGTCGCGATGAAGTGGGCGACATCGCCCGCGCCGCCGAGACCTTCAAGGCCAATGGCATCGAGACCAACCAGTTGCGTGCCGAGCAGGAAGCGGCCAAGGCCCGCGCCGAGCAGGAGCAGAAGGCCATGATGCAGCGCATGGCGGATGATTTCGACCACGCGGTCGGCGGCATCATTACCCACGTCTCCTCCGCTTCCGCGCAGCTGAAGTCCGCAGCGCAGACGCTCTCCAGCTCGGCCGAGGAAGCATCGGTCCAGTCGGGAGCCGTTGCGGCAGCCTCCGAAGAAGCCTCCGCCAATGTCCAGACGGTCGCCTCGGCCACCGAAGAACTCTCCGCCTCGGTCCGCGAGATCGGCGAGCGCGTCGAGCAATCGGCCCGCATGGCTAGCGCCGCTGTTGCCAATGCCGATAGCTCGGCCGGCATGATCAAGGATCTCGCCGAGAAGGCGCAGAAGATCGGCGAGATCGTCGAACTGATCAACTCGATCGCCTCGCAGACCAATCTTCTGGCTCTCAACGCGACCATCGAGGCGGCGCGTGCCGGCGAGGCCGGCAAGGGCTTTGCGGTGGTCGCAGCCGAGGTGAAGAGCCTCGCCGACCAGACCTCCAAGGCGACAACGGATATCGCAAACCAGATCAACGGCATCCAGGCCGCGACCAACCAGTCTGCCGAGGCGATTACCGGCATTGCCAGCTCGATCCGCGAGATCAGCGCCGTGGCCGCCAGCATCTCGGCTGCCGTCGAGGAACAGAACGCCGCGACCCAGGAGATCGCACGCAATGTTCAGGAGGCTTCCGCCGGGACGGGCGAGGTCTCGACCAATATCGTCGGCGTCTCGCAGACTGTCACGGAAACCGGCGCCGCGGCCTCCCAGGTCCTGGGGTCCGCTGAAACGCTCGCAGTCCAGGCCGCCTCGCTCAGCACCGAGATGAGCAAGTTCCTGGCGACCATCCGGGCAGCCTGATCACACTCCAGACACCTAAGCAAAGGGGCCCGCGAGGGCCCCTTTTCGTTGCGGGTTGCTGATCGCGGCCTACCCCACCGCCTTGGCCGCCGCCCGCCCGGCCGCGCGTCCCGAAAAGATGCAGCCGCCGAGAAATGTGCCCTCCAGCGAACGGTAGCCGTGGACGCCACCGCCGCCAAATCCCGCAACCTCGCCCGCGGCATAGACCGGTCCGAGCGGGGTGCCATCCTGGCCGAGCACCCGGCCCTCCAGGTCTGTCTGCAGGCCGCCCAGCGTCTTGCGGGTGAGAATGTTGAGCTTCACGGCAATCAGCGGTCCCTTGTCGGGATCGAGGATGCGATGGGGCGGCGCGGTGCGCATCAGCTTGTCGCCACGATAGGCCCGGGCGCCGCGGATCGCCGTCACCTGCGCGTCCTTGGAGAACGGATTTTCGATCTGCCGGTCGCGCGCGACGATCTCCTGTTCCAAGGCCTCGGGATCGATGAGGTCGGTCCCAACGAGCGCGTTCATGCGACGCCCGAGGCTCTTGATGTCGGTATCGACGATGAAGTCCGCCCCCTTGTCCATGAAGGCCTGAACTGGGGGCGGCAGCCCCTTCCCGAGGCGCGACAGGATACCGAGAATGCTCTTGTTGGTCAGATCGGGGTTCTGCTCGGAGCCTGAGAGCGCGAACTCCTTCTTGATGATGGCGCGCGACAACACGAACCACGTGTAGTCGTGGCCGGTTTTCATGATGTGATCGAGGCTCGCCAGCGTGTCGAAGCCTGGGAAATTCGGCGCTGGCAGCCGTTTGCCGGTCGCATCAAGCCAGATCGACGAGGGTCCCGGAAGGATGCGGATGCCGTGATGCGGCCAGATCGGGTCCCAGTTCCTGACGCCCTCGACATAGTGCCACATGCGGTCGCGGTTCACGATCCGCCCGCCGGCTTCCTCGGTGATCACCTGCATGCGCCCGTCGACATGGGCGGGCACGCCCGAGATCAGGAATTTCGGTGGCGTACCGAGCCGGGCCGGCCAATTCTTCCGCACCAGATCGAAATTCCCGCCAATGCCACCGGAGGTCACGATCACCGCCTGGGCTTTGAGGCTGAACGAGCCGGCGACCTCCCGCGAGCTCGCCGCGCCGCGCGCAACCGTGGTCGGTTCCAGGACCTCGCCCTCAATACCGTCGATCACGCCGCCGGAACGGGTGAAGCCGTTCACCCGATGGCGGAACCGGAACTGCACCAGCCCGTTGGCGACACCCTCGCGCACACGGCGCTCGAACGGTGCCAGCAGGCCAGGCCCCGTGCCCCAGGTGACGTGAAACCGGGGCACCGAATTGCCATGACCGGTGGCAAGCCCCCCTCCCCGCTCGGCCCAGCCGACAAGGGGGAACCAGCGCACGCCACGCTGATGCAACCAGCTGCGCTTTTCCTCATGGGCGAAATGGACATAGGCCTCGGCCCAGCGCCGACCCCAGTCATCCTCCGGGCGATCGAAGCCTGCCGATCCCTGCCAGTCCTGCCAGGCGAGGTCATAGGAATCCTTGATGCCCATGCGGCGCTGCTCGGGGCTGTCGACGAAGAACAGCCCGCCAAACGACCAGAAGGCCTGGCCGCCCAGATTCTGCTCACCCTCCTGGTCGACCAGGATGACCTTCCGGCCGGCGTCCACCAATTCCGCCGTGGCAACCAGGCCGGCAAGGCCCGCGCCCACCACAATCACATCCGCATCCATGGTCTCATCTCCCCGAACCGCCCATCGGCGCGATCTTGATGTCGCCTGCGCCGGACGGCCTTCCTGTCTTGGCGTCGTGTTGCCCTCACCGGGCCGTCGTCGGCTCAAACAGCCTTCGCCATCTCACGCAGCACGAATTTCTGGATCTTGCCGGTCGAGGTCTTCGGCAACTCGGCAAACACCACCGTGCGAGGGCACTTGAAGGCCGCAAGATTGGCACGGCACCAGGCCATGATCTCATCCGCCGTCGTCGTCATCCCTGGCTTCAACTCGATGAAAGCGCAGGGCGTCTCGCCCCATTTGTCGTCGGGCTTGGCCACCACGGCTGCTGCCTGCACCGCAGGGTGCTTGAACAGCACATCCTCCACCTCGATCGACGAGATGTTCTCGCCACCGGAGATGATGATGTCCTTCGAGCGGTCCTTCAGCTGGATATAGCCATCGGGATAGAGCACGCCGAGATCGCCGGAATGGAACCAGCCGCCGGCGAAGGCCTCCGCGCTGGCCTTGGGATTCTTCAGATAGCCCTTCATCACGACATTGCCGCGCATCATGACCTCGCCGAGCGTCGCGCCATCGGCCGGCACCGGCGCCATGGATTCGGGATCGAGCACCGTCATGGCCTCCAGGACCGCATAGGGCACCCCTTGGCGGGCCTTCAGCGCGGCATATTCAGAACTGCCAAGCGCGTCCCAGTCGCGGTGCCAGTCGTTGATCACCGAGGGGCCGTAGGTCTCCGTCAGGCCATAGAGATGGGTCACATCGAATCCGGCAGTCTTCATCGCCGCCAACACCGCCTCCGGTGGCGGAGCGGCCGCAGTGAAGAACGAGATCGTCCGGTCGATGGGGCGGCGATCCTCGGGCGGCGCGTTGAGCAGCAGGCTCATGACGATCGGCGCGCCGCATAAATGGGTCACTCCATGATCGGCTATCGCGTCATACATGGCCTTGGCGCGCACCCAGCGCAGGCAGACGTGCGTCCCGGCCGCGACCGACACGGACCACGGGAAGCACCACCCGTTGCAGTGGAACATCGGCAGCGTCCACAGATAGACCGGGTGCTTCGTCATCGAGCAGGTCACGACATTGCCCATGCCGAGCAGATAGGCGCCACGATGGTGGTAGACGACACCCTTCGGATTGCCCGTCGTGCCGGAGGTGTAGTTGAGGGCGATCGCGTCCCATTCGTCGCCGGGACGCTGCCACGCAAAGGCGGCATCCCCGTCCGCGATGAAGTCCTCATATTCCACCGAGCCAACCCGCTCGCCGGGGCCATCGTATTCCGGGTCGTCATAGTCGATGACGAGCGGCTTCACCTTGGCCAGCGCCAGGGCCTCGCGGGCGAGCTTGGAGAATTCCCGGTCGACGATGAACACCTTGGCCTCACCGTGGTCGAGCGAGAAGGCGATGATCGGTGCATCGAGGCGCGTGTTCAGTGTGTTCAGCACAGCGCCGGCCATCGGCACGCCGTAGTGACATTCGAGCATGGCCGGCGTGTTGGCGCAGATCACCGCAACCGTGTCGTTCTTGCCGACCCCCGCCCTTACCAGCGCTGAGGCGAGCTTGCGTGAGCGCGCATAGAACTCGCGGTAATTGCGCCGTATCCCCCCGTGGATGATCGCGGGATGGTCCGGAAAGACCCGGGCGGCCCGTTCCAGAAACGAGATCGGCGTCAGCGGCTGGTAGTTGGCCGCGTTCTTCGGCAGATCCGTATCATAGGCTTTCATCGCCATCCCCCTCGACCCGCATCTTGGCGCACGGACCAGAAGTGAAACTAGCGACCAGACAGCCTGCCATCAACACGGGAGCTGGAGGCGCAGTGGAGAGCCGTCCGGGTATCGTGTCTGGGCCGATAGAGAGACGGCTATTCTATGCATCGACAGGTGGCTTGCCGCACCGCACCAATCATTCCGCGAAACGCAGGGCTGCTCGCCGGCCGGCTCAGCGCGAAACAAGATGTTCCGTGGCACGGAATGTTCCGGGAGCCGGCGCAATGACTCCTATCACCACGATCAAAACGCAATGTTCCCTGATCACATTCTGACTATATTGCGCCAACACACAGATTAACAGATCTATCATCCAAGTTATCGCATTGTTGACACATTCTTTACCATGTTTCGCCACTAGGAATGATGGATGATGCACATCATGAAATGGGAAATGCACTGAACCGGGTCTTGCCCCAACGGCAGGTGTTGCAATAGGGCAACTCGAAATGACTATGTGATAGGCAATCCGCCAACGCATGGCCCGCTCGCGGAAAAATCAATGGCGTGTTCAGATTCAGGCGTTAAGGGTTGCCCATCGATCGGTCGGCGCCTCTTGGGAGTCGCTGGCCGTCGCCCACCGGAGCCCCCGCAGTCGGAGTTCCAATTCCGGACGCCCAAGCGCGCTCGGTGACTTTTTGAAGGACATGCACATGAAGAAGTTCCTCCTCGCTGGCGCCGCTGTCGCCGCTCTCGTTTCTGGCGCCCAGGCTGCCGATCTCGGCGCGCGCCGCGTCGCCGTTCCCTCGGCCATCGCTGCCCCGGTGTTCTCGTGGACCGGCTTCTACGTCGGTGCCAACGTTGGCTACTCGTCGTCGCAGTTCCGCTACGTCGATCCGACCAACACGTTCGCCAACGCCAGCCTGACCATGCCGGGCATCTTCGGCGGCATCCAGGGCGGCTACAACTGGCAGATGAACAACATCGTTCTCGGTGTTGAGGCCGACATCCAGGCCAACAGCGCCAACAAGCGCTTCCCGCTCTCGGCCACGACCGGCTTCCGTGACAGCGTCCCGATGTTCGGTTCGCTCCGCGCCCGCGCCGGTTTCGCCGCCGATCGCGCCCTGTTCTACGTGACCGGTGGTCTCGGCTACGCGACGCTGTCGACCAAGTTCTACGACACCGTCACCCCGGCCAACAACCTCTCGGCCTCGACCACCCGCCTCGGCTACGCCGTCGGTGGTGGTATCGAGTACGCGATCACCAACAACTGGACCGTCAAGGGCGAGTACCTCTACTACGGGTTCTCGAACACCCGCCCGGGCTTCACCGCCACGGACCGCCTGACCTCGAACATCCACACCGTCAAGCTCGGCGTGAACTACCTGTTCTCGACCGGCCCGTCGGCCGTGGTTGCTCGCTACTGATTGCACAGTCCCTCTCGGGACTGATGAACGGGTCGCCTTCGGGCGGCCCGTTTTTTTATGGGGTCAGAGATAAGCGCGAATGCCGCTCATCAGCAGGAACGATCCGACCAGGAAAGTCAGGGCATAGATCATCCGGTAGAAGGCCGCGGGCGCCACGCGCCTCACCAACCAGATACCGGCCGCATTGGACGCGATCGCCAGCGGAAACAGCACGGCCGATGTGCCGAGGTTCTCAAGATTCATCTGTCCGAGAGCCAGGAAGGGCGGCACCTTCACCCAGTTGACGCCCGCAAAGAAGATGGCCGAGGTGCCGACGAACACATCCCGGCTGAGCCCCCGCGGCATCGCATAGACGTTGAAAGGCGGACCGCCGATGTGGATCACGAAACTGGTATAGCCTGACAGGGCGCCGAACACCGTACCCCAGAGCCAGCTCTGCGGTTGGGTCGTCGCAACCTCGCTGCGAGGGCGGAACCAGCGATCGAGGCAGAAGCCGACGGCAATGGTACCGACGATCAGCCGGATCGCCGGGTCGGAGACGATGGATGCGAACAGGTAGCCTGCCAGGATGCCGGCCAGGGCTCCCGGAACGAGGTGCGCGAGTGTGGGCCCATGCCAGGTCCGGCGGTAGCTCCAGACAGTGACCACGTCCTGGACCATCAGCACCGGCAGCATGATGGCGGCCGCCTGCACCGGCGCGATGACCAGAGACAGCAATGGCATCGACAGGATGCCGATCCCCTGGAAGCCGCCCTTGGACAGACCGTAAAGCGTCACCGCGGGAATAGCCGCGGCATAGAACAGGGGATCGATGATCATGGACAGCCAGCGCGCAAGCATGCTCGCCGGGACGGCAAGCGCTCAGCCAGCTTGGTAAGGGAAGCCGGCGCCGACAGCCATAGAACGCGCGGGAAGGCAGCCGCGCGTCCGACGATTGCTACCGTCAGGCGACCCGTCCGCCGGCAAGTGCCAGCGGCCGCGCCGGAGTTGCGACCGCCGCCTTGGCGGCAGGCATGTAGAGCCCCCGGCGATCTGCGACCGGCTTGTAGGCTTCCGTCAGACCGACAACGGTTTCGGCGGCCCCCAGCAAGAGATAGCCGTCCGGGGCGGTCAGCTTGGCGGCCCGGTTCAGAACGTCGATCTTGGTCGGCTGATCAAAATAGATCAGCACGTTGCGGCAATAGATGATGTCGAACGTGCCCAGTGCCGAGAAGTCGTTCAGCAGGTTCAGTGTCCGGTAGTGAACCATCGAGCGGATCTCGGGCGAGATCGTCCATTGATCGCCGTTCTGCACGAAATATTTCAGCAGCATCTGGATCGGCAGTCCGCGCTGGACCTCGAACTGGGTGTAGACGCCGGCCTTTGCGCGGTCGAGCACCTCGCCAGACAGATCCGTTCCGAGGATCTCGATGCGCCAACCGGCAAGCTGGTGGCCCATTTCCTTCACGATCATCGCCAGGGAATAGGGCTCCTGGCCAGTCGAGGCCGCGGCGCACCAGATCCGCAGATGACGCTTCGCAGCCCGCGCCTTGATCAGCGCCGGCAACATGACGTCCTTGAAGTGATCGAAGGGCGTCTTGTCGCGAAAGAAGAAGCTCTCGTTCGTCGTCATGGCCTCGGTCACGCGCAGCGCGAGGGGTTCCGCGCCCGGGCCCTTCAGCTTCTGCACGAGGTCGGAAATGCCGTTCAGGCCATCCTTGCGGACGATCGGCATGAGCCGGCTTTCGATCAGGTACTGCTTGTCATTCGACAGGACCAGTCCCGAACGAGCCTTCAAGAAACCGCGCAGATAGTCATAATCGAGCGGCGTCACGACCTGTCTCCCGAGAACACACGCACAATCTTCGGGGCGATCTGGTCGAGCGGCAGGATCGCAGAAGCATGACCGGCATGGGCAACGGCCCCCGGCATGCCCCACACGACGCTCGATGCCTCGTCCTGGGCGATCACACTGCCACCGGCTGACACGATGTCACCGCAACCGTGGGCGCCATCCGATCCCATTCCGGTCAGGATGCAGCCGAACGCCTGCGCCCCCCAGACCTGGGATGCTGACTTGAACAGGGGGTCAACCGCAGGCTTGCAGAAATTGATCGGCGGCCCATCCTCGAGATGGATCACCGGCGAGGGGCCGGTGCGCTTCACCACCATGTGCTTGCCACCCGGCGCGACATAGATTCGCCCCGGCATGATCGGCTCGCCGTCCTTGCCTTCAGCGGCCGGACGGCCGGTGGCCTTGGCAGCGTGTTCGGCAAGAATCGTCGTGAATGTCGGCGGCATGTGCTGGGTGATCAGCACCGGAATCCGGTCGATGAGGTTGCCGAGGCTCTTCAGGACGACCGTCAGTGCCTGCGGGCCGCCGGTGGACGAACCGATCAGCAGAATCTTGGGGATGGTCGTTCCGAACGGCCGAAGCTTGACGGTTCCGCCATTGGACGATGCCGAATGCGACGGCACGATCGACGGCGCCGCAAGACGGGGGGCCGGCGTGCCATTGGTCTGCGACGCATGGAACTGGCGTTGGCCAATGCGGCGCCGGCGGCCGAGCGCCCGAATCTTGTCGAGCAGCTCGCGCTTGAAGGCTGGCGACGTGGTGACGCCCGCATTGGTCTCGGGCTTCGGCACATAGTCTGCCGCGCCAAGCGACAGGCACTTCAGCGACACTTCGGCGTTCCGGCGCGTCAGCGTCGATGCCATGATCACGATCAGGTCGCGCTTCTCGGCGATCATCAGCGGCAGGGCCGTGATCCCGTCCATGTCGGGCATCTCGATATCGAGGATCACGACATCCGGATTCTTGCGCAGAATGTCGCCGACAGCTTCACGGCCCGACCTATGGGCCGCAACCAGCGTCATGTCGGGCTCATCGCTGACCCAGCGGCTGACAAGCCCCCGGACAACGACCGCGTCGTCGACCACCATGACTTTGATGGGTTCGGCCTGGCCGGGAGCAACGCCGCCGGGAGGGCTGGCTAAGGACGCAAAACTCATACGCCGGTACTCGATACGCAAGAACAAAAGGAACAGAGTGAGCAGTCAGGGCCGTAGCGCCCGGGTCAGATCAGACCGACCTCGGAAAACTTCGCTTCGACAATGTCCTTGTCGAAAGGCTTCATGATGTACTCGTTCGCACCGGCATGCATGGCTCGCGCGATATGGGCGACGTCGTTCTCGGTGGTGCAGAACACCACCTTCGGCGCCTGGCCACCGGGGAGCTTGCGCAGCTCCCGCAGGAACTCGTAGCCATCCATGACCGGCATGTTCCAATCGAGCAGGATCGCTTCCGGCATGGCGCCATAGCAGACCTCGAGCGCCTGCTTGCCATCCTCCGCCTCCTCGATAGCGAAGCCGAGGCCCTCCAGAATACGACGGGCAACCTTGCGGATGACCGAGCTGTCGTCCACGACGAGGCAGGTTTTCATCGGTTGAATCCCAACGCTGGTAAGATGTTCAAGCGGCCATCTGCTCGCCGCCCATGGCGAGGACGGCATCGACGTCCAGGATCACCATGAGCTGGCCATCGAGGCGATGGACACCGCCGGAGACACGCCCCCAGCGAGGATCCAGATTGATCGGGTTCTGCTCGCGGCTCTCCGGCGAGAGCTTGAGCACTTCGCCGACCGAGTCGATCAGCAGGCCGTAGCTTTCGCCGCGCGACTCGATACCGACCGCCATGGCAGGCTTCGACTCGCTGCTGTCACGCACCAGGCCGAGGCGTAGGCGCATATCGATGGCGGTGACGATCCGGCCGCGCAGATTGAGCACGCCGGCAATATCAGGATGCGACAACGGCACCCGCGTCAGCCGGTCAGGCATGAACACGTCCTGCACCCGCGAGATCGGGAGGCCGAACAGCTGGCCGCCGATCAGTACGGTCACATATTCGGTGACGTCGTCGGTTGAGGTCTTCTGCATGACATTCGATCCTTAGGCGGCGTTGGCGTAGTCGGCCGAAGTCTCCTTCAGGGCTGCGATCAGGCCCTGGCGGTCGAACTTGGCGACATAGTCGTGGAAGCCGGCGACGCGCGCCCGCTCTATGGAAGCGGGATTGGTCATCGACGAGAGTGCGATCACCGGCATCGCGGCGAAGCGCTGGTCCGACCGCATGGCCTCTGCGAACTCGAAGCCGTTCATCTCCGGCATCTCGATGTCCGAGACAACAACGTCGAACCGATCGCCGCCCTTGAGCATGTCGAGCGCTTCGTTGGCAGCGGACGCCGTGGTCACATCGTAGCCGGCCGCCTTGAGGACCGGCGTCAGCATGTTGCGGAAGAACGGCGAGTCGTCGACGAACAGAAGCTTGCGCGTCAGAGCCTCGATCTTCATTTCCTTGCGCTTGAACCAATCCTCGAAGGCCAGCGGCAGGTAGTGGCCGATGTCGAGGATTTCGGTTGCCTGGCCCTTGATGACCGCCGAGCCGAGGAGGCCCGGCACATCCGAGGAGACCTCGATGTTGAGCGCGTCTTCCACGATGTCGACGATCTCATCGACCACCAGACCCATGGAGCGGCCGGCATCCGAGAACACCAGGAGCGGCTGCACGCCTTCCTTGCGGATCATGACATCGCCGGAGACCGGCACCAGCGGCATCAGAGCGCCACGATACTGGACGAGGTAACGGCCGTGCGAGAGCTCGATCTTGTCGACCGCGACCTCTTCGAGACGCGTGACGAGCGACAGCGGAACTGCCTTCGGTTCGCGCGAGCCGGAACGGAACACCAGCATGGAGATGAGGTTACGCTCGCCGGACCGGCGGCCGTCTGCCTCTTCCTTGCTCGTGTCGTGCTGGATGTCGGTGCCGATGGCCGAGGCCACGCCGTTCGGGTCGATGATCATGATCACCGAGCCGTCGCCGAGAATGGTCGTGCCGGAGAACATCGTGATGTGCCGGAGCTTCGACGACATCGGCTTCACGACGATTTCTTCCGTGTGGAAGACCTGGTCGACGACGATACCGAATGTCTGCGTGCCGACCTGCGTGACCACGATGAACCCGTTGGCCTCATCGAGCGGCTGACCGTCCTCGATGCCGAGAAGCTGCTTCAGGTGAACCAGCGGCAAGAGCTTGTTGCGCAGGCGCAGGACGGGTGTGTCCTTGATCCGCTCGATCCGGTGTTCCGAATTCTGCTGCGCACGGACCAGTTCGATGACCGCGAGCTGCGGGATGGCGAAGCGGTCACCGCCGCTCTCCACGATCAGAGCCGACACGATGGCCAGCGTCAGCGGGATCTTGATGGTGACGGTGGTGCCTTCGCCGACGACGGACTTCAGGTCGATTGTGCCGCCGATCTGGTCGATATTGGTGCGCACAACGTCCATGCCGACGCCGCGGCCGGAAACCGAAGTCACGGCGGCGGCCGTCGAGAAGCCGGGCGCGAAGATGTACTTGTGGATCTGCGCCTCAGTCATCTTCTCGAGCTCGGCCTCGGTGGCGAGGCTGTTCTCGATGATCTTCTTCTTGATGCGGTCGGTGTTCAGCCCGCGCCCATCATCGGAGATCGAGATGACGATATGGCCGCCTTCATGATAGGCGGCAAGCTTGATCGTGCCCTTCTCCGGCTTGCCGGCGAGGCGGCGCTGATCACTGGTTTCCAGACCGTGATCGGCCGAGTTGCGGACCATATGGGTCAGCGGATCCTTGATCAGGTCGAGAACCTGGCGGTCGAGTTCGGTCTCGGCACCGAGCATCTCAAGCTCGATCTGCTTGGACAATTCGTTGCCGAGGTCGCGAACGATGCGCGGCAGCTTCTGCCAGGCATTGCCGATCGGCTGCATGCGGGTCTTCATGACGCCGTCCTGCAGCTCGGCCGTCACGTTGGACAAGCGCTGCAACGGAACCTTGAATTCCGAATCCTCATGACGACGAACAATCTCAAGGAGCTGGTTGCGGGTCAGCACCAGTTCCGAGACCATGGTCATCAGCTGCTCGAGGGTGTCGACATTGACCCGCAGCGTCTGCTGGCCCTTGACGCCCTCGGTCTTTTCCTCGTCATCAGCCGCCGCAACGACCGCGGGCTTCGCCCGGACGGGCTTCTTCGGCTCGGCCTTTTCAGCCACGACAGGCTGAGCCGGCGCTTCAGGTGCGAGTGGCGGCGCCGCGATCTGCGGTGTCTCGATCTCGGTTTCGCGGAATGCCCGCTCCAGCTCCTCCTCCGAAACCTCACCAGGGCGCAGCGCACGCTCCGGCTCAGCCGAAGCCTTCGGTGCCTCGGCCTTGGCCACAGGAGCGGCCGACGCCGTGCTCGACATTTCTTCCAGCTGGGTGATCAGGTCGCCGTCGTCGCCCTCGGGCTCGCTGCCGGCGCCTTCGAGATCGCCCAGGATTTCCTTCAGGCGATCGATGGTGAAGAGGATCAGCGTGACGCCCTCGCCGCGAACCGGCGCACCGTCACGATATTTGCCCATAAGTGTCTCAGCCGCATGGGCGAGTGCCTCAAGGCGCGGCAACCCCAGGAAACCGCAGGTTCCCTTGATGGTGTGGACCAGCCGGAAGATGTTGCCGAGAATTGCCGCGTTGTTGGGGTCCTGTTCGAACCTGACAAGCTCGACATCAACCGTGTCCAGGCTTTCATTCGTTTCGGTGAGAAACTCGCGAAGGAGATCATCCATGTCGGCACGCCTGGGATATTGAAGGCCATGGCGGACCGATGACACGTTCCGCCTCTGGAAACGGAGTGTCGAGCAAAAGGGTTAAGGCTTATTGAAGTGAATAACAGTCGATTTGAGGCAAATTCAAAAAAAATGCGTGAGATTTGCCCGCAAACAGCAAAAGGCGTCAGACAGCCTTTAGCACCACATAGTCGTCGATCTTTTCGATCGAGAGCGACATCGAAGCAGCCCGCGCCAACACGCCGGTATAGTAGGGCTGGATCGCATGGGCATCGATGGTGCCCTGTTCGTTAGACGGTATTCCCGCCAGCAGATCAACGGCATGGGGAGGAATGCGTGCGTTGAGGCCGGTGACGGTGACCAGGAAGCCGGTCTCGTCGCCCTCCCCTGTTGCCTCGACCTTTATGACACCGCCGCGCGGAATGCCACCGGCTGCCAGCATCAGCATGTTGAGAAGAAGCTTGACCCGGTTCTTGGGCAAATAGGCTGCGGGCACATGCCAGTCGACCGAAGTGCGGTCATCGGTCAGGAAGTTCGTGGCAACCGTCTGCGCGTCGCGCGTATCGATCGCCGAACCAGCCGAACCCGCGGCACCGAAGGCAATCCGGCAGAACTGGAGACGGGCCGAGGCTGTCTTGGCGCTCTTGCGGATGAGGTCGAGCGCCAGCTCCGTGGTCGAGGCGTCGGCGCCATCTTCCATGAGTTCCAGGCCGTTGACGATCGCGCCGACCGGCGAGATCACGTCGTGGCAGACGCGGCTTGCCACGAGGGCTGCCAGATCGAGCCCTTCAAGCGAAATCGGACTGCGAGTCACGTCGACCATGGGCAGGCTCCAGAGGGCGAATCGAATGCACCCCACTCAACGCAGGGCGCACCGAGGTACAACGTCGGGGCGGCGAACTCAAAGGCTGAGGAGACGATTACTCGTCGTCCTGCGGCGCGGACTTGAGATTGGCGAAGACCTTGGCGGCATCGTAGCGCTCTTCGCGTTTCGGAGCCTCGGGACGTTCGAAGGGATCGACCTTCGCCGGCATCGACGTGGTCTGGTCAGCCGGGAGCAGCGTCTGCTCGGGCGTCGTGTCGACCGGGCCACGCTCCTTGGCAGCACGATTGACCTCAAGGTCGAGGTCGATCTGCGAGCAAAGGCCAAGTGTCACAGGGTCCATCGGCGTCAGGGTCTGCGAGTTCCAATGGGTGCGGTCACGGATAGCGGCGATCGTCGGCTTCGTCGTGCCGACGAGGCGCATCAGGGCCGCATCCTTCAGTTCGGGATGGTTGCGCACAAGCCACAGGATGGCATTCGGCCGGTCCTGCCGGCGCGAGACCGGGGTATAGCGAGGCCCCTTCTTCGACTTGACCTCAGGCAGCTTGACCTTGGGCGGCGCCAGCCGCAGGCGGAAGGCCGGGTCCTTCTCGGCGCGCGTGATCTCGTCGCGCGTCAGCTGTCCGGTAATGATCGGATCGGAACCCTTGATACCCTGGGCGGCTTCGCCGTCAGCGATCGCTTTGACCTCAAGCGGATGCAGCGTGCAGAAGGCGGCGATCTGCTCGAACGAGAGCGCGGTATTGTCGACCAGCCAAACGGCGGTGGCCTTGGGCATCAGGAGCTGGGTCATTGCGGCCTCTTCGGTGGCGATCGCGAGAGTGACCGCTCCCGTGCCCTGGCCTTGGAGACCCGGGCCGAGGCGGCCGCCTCGTGTCGATCGAAAGATCGGGAAATCGCTCGTGCATATAGCGCTGGAGACGCGGCGACGCAAACATTGCTTGTCACACAGCCCGTTTCTTTCTTGGGATGCCAATCGGGCCCAATCCCGAACTCCCGGAAATGACGCGCGATCAGGGCGGAAGCGGCGAGAATCCGCCATCCGAGCACCTCTCCTCCCGTGGACAGGAATGGATGGTTCTGCTATCCGCGACACTTCCCGAACGTCGGCTACCCTGCGGAATGCACCTGCAAGCTGACGTCCGCCATTCATTCGCTATCAGGAAGGACTCTCGGCGTGCAGGTTCTCGTTCGCGACAACAATGTCGATCAGGCGCTCAAGGCTCTCAAAAAAAAGATGCAGCGCGAAGGCATCTTCCGCGAAATGAAGCTGCGCGGCCACTTTGAGAAGCCCTCCGAAAAGCGCGTACGCGAAGAGGCGGAAGCTGTCCGCCGCGCCCGCAAGCTTGCCCGCAAGCGCGCCCAGCGCGAGGGCCTGATCGCCGCCAAGCCAGAGAAACCGGCGGCTCGCAAAACCGCCTGAGCTTCGGATACGGTTTCTTTTCGGTTTGTGCCGTAATTTCGACAGGCCCGTGACGAACAAGTCGTCCGGGCCATGTCATTTCTGGAAGACCAAATGCTTGGATCTGGCCTCATGCCGGATCCGCTGATCGAGGACGATAGGATGAACGTCGTGGCATTGGCCGCAACACGCAATTGGCGGCCTGCAGCACTGGTCGTCTGCGCGATGGCGCTGGCCGGCTGCAGCACCAGCGGCGGTGTTGCCACCGGCTCGGTGACCGGCGGTGACGACGTTGAATCCAGCTATATCGGCTCGACCGCCAACATCGCTTCGCTGACCGAGGTGGTTCAGCGCAATCCGCAGGACCCGCAGGCCTACAACATGCGCGGCACGGTTCTCGCCCGCACCGGGCGGCCGCAGGATGCCATGACCGACTTCACCAAGGCCATCCAGCTCGACCCGAACTATGTTCAGGCCCTTTCGAACCGCGCGCTTGTCTACCGGCAGACGGGGCGGGCCGATCTCGCTCTCGGCGACTACAACCGTGCCATTCAGGCTGATGCGAACTACGCCGCCGCCTATGTTGGCCGGGGCAATATCTATCGCGTCCAGGGCCGCTACGCCGATGCGCTGACCGACTACAACCGCGCCATCCAGATCAACGGCTCGAACGCGCAGGCCTATCACAACCGCGGCCTTGCTTATGCGGCCCAGAACAATCATCGCCAGGCGATCGAAGATTTCACGACGGCGCTGGGCCTCGCTCCCAACAATGCCGAGCCCTATTATGGCCGCGGCCTGAGCTATCTCGCCGTCGGCGACGCCAAGTCGGCCGTCGACGACCTCAACGAGGCCGTGCAGTTCGACCAGCGCAATGCCGATATCTGGGTCGCCCGCGGCAAGGCGCTGGAGCAGACCGGCGATACCGAGCGCGCGCTCGGTTCCTACACCAAGGCGATCAGCGTCGAGGAGAACCACCCTGGCGCCCGTGAGGCCTTCAATCGCCTCGGCGGCCGTTCCGGCCAGACCTATCGGCTGTTCAACTGAACCGCCACACGACCGTTCAGTCGGCTCGGGCTTAGATGTCCTTCGACAGTTCCAGCACCGCCGGCTTGAAGCCGAAGCGTTCATAGGCCTTGCGCGCGATCGTATTGCCGACGATCGCGCCGATCATCAGCCGCCGGATGCCGAACGAGCGCGCCAGCCGCTCGGCCTCATCAAGCAGGCTTGTGCCCACCCCCTGCCCACGGTGGCGTTCATCGATCACCAGTTCCGCGACCCATGCGATGCGGCCGATATCGGCGCGCAGATAGGGCTGCGGCGGATCGAGGACGAGGCACATCATGCCGATGACATCGGCGCCGTCGATTGCCACCACCAGCGATCCACCATCCCGCTCGATGCGCCCGAGGTCGGAATCCAGACAGGCCTCGGCGGCCCGGCGATCCTCGGCGCGGTCGCCGGAAATCGCGTTCTCGAAGGCATTGAGCTGCGCGATGAGGTCGATGACCTGGCGGCGGTCAGCCGCGGCATAGGGGCGGATGTTTGCGGGCATAGTGGTCAGTCCGTCTGATCGAGATGGGGGGCCACGACCTCACGGGTCTCCTTGCTCGGCACCACCGGTACGATCTCGAAGGTGACGCCCGATCCACGCCAGCTCAACACCCATTCCTGCAGCAGCCGAAGATCGTCACACTCCATCAGTTGGAAGCAGCGGTCGAAGTTCGGCTCGATCCAACTGCCGACATAGGTCAGGCCTTCCGGCAGCGAGCGTCCCTTGTCGCGCACCTGCCGATAGACCGGCACCGGATCCTGGTTGGCAAAGCGCTCGATGACCATGAACAGCATGGTGCGGCTCCAGATGCGAAACGGGGCCACGAGGCCCCGCTTCACCTAACCCCGGTTCTTTGACAGCCTCAATGCCCGAGCGCCTTGACGATGTTCTCCACCATCTTCTTGGCATCAGCGAACAGCATCATCGTGTTGTCGCGGAAGAACAGCTCGTTCTCGACGCCGGCATAGCCAGCCGCCATACCGCGCTTGATGAAGAGAACGGTGCCGGCCTTCTCCACATCGAGGATCGGCATGCCGTAGATCGGCGAGGTCTTGTCGGTCTTCGCTGCCGGATTGGTCACGTCATTGGCACCAATGACGAAGGCCACATCGGCCTGGGCGAATTCCGAATTGATGTCCTCGAGCTCGAAGACCTCGTCATAGGGAACGTTCGCTTCGGCGAGCAGCACATTCATGTGGCCGGGCATGCGACCCGCGACCGGATGGATCGCGTACTTCACCTCGACACCCTCCTTCTTCAGGAGATCGGCCATCTCACGCAGCGCGTGTTGTGCCTGGGCGACCGCCATGCCGTAGCCCGGCACGATGATCACCTTCGAAGCGTTCTTCATGATGAAGGCGGCGTCGTCCGCGGAGCCCTGCTTGACCGGCCGCTGCTCCACGGCACCACCGGCGGCAGCGGCATCGTCGCCGCCGAACCCGCCGAGAATGACGGAGATGAAGCTCCGGTTCATCGCCTTGCACATGATGTAGGACAGGATCGCGCCCGACGAGCCGACAAGGGCACCGGTGATGATCAGCGCAGTGTTTCCGAGCGTGAAACCGATGCCGGCGGCAGCCCAGCCCGAATAGGAATTGAGCATCGACACCACGACCGGCATGTCCGCACCGCCGATCGGGATGATCAGGGTGACGCCGATCACGAAGGACAGAAGCACGATCAGCCAGAAGGCGAGCGTGCTCTCCGTCCGGATGAAGACGATCATCAGCACGACGATAGCGGCCGCGATCGCGATGTTCAGGAGGTGGCGCTGCGGCAGCATGATCGGCTTGCCGCTCATCCGTCCGTCGAGCTTCAGGAAGGCGATGATCGATCCGGTGAAGGTGACCGCACCGATCGCGACGCCAAGGCCCATCTCGAACAGCGAGGCGCCCTTGATCGTGCCGCGCGTGCCGATGTCGAAGGCAGCCGGGGCGTAGAGCGCCGCAGCGGCCACGAACACGGCGGACAAGCCGACGCCGGAATGGAAGGCCGCGACAAGCTGCGGCATGGACGTCATCGGCACCCGACGGGCGACCACGGCGCCAATGCCGCCGCCGATGCCGAGGCCCAGCAGGACCAGGATCCAGGCGCCGATACCGGCCGGTCGTGCGAAGGCAAGCGTCGTGACGATGGCGATCGCCATGCCGACCATGCCGAATGTGTTGCCCTGGCGCGAGGTCTGCGGGCTCGACAGCCCGCGCAGGCTGAGGATGAACAGGACGCCGGAGACGAGGTAGAGAAGCGCTGCGAGATTGGCGGACATGATCTGATCCCTCAGCTCTTCGTGGCCGCCGGCTTTTCCTTCGTCTTGTACATCGCGAGCATGCGTTGCGTGACGAGGAAGCCGCCGAAAATATTGATGGCTGCGAGAACGAGACCGAGGAACCCGAAGATCCGGGCCATGATAGAGCCCGTGTCCATCACCTGGACACCGACGGCCAAAAGAGCGCCGACCACGATGACCGATGAGATCGCGTTGGTCACCGACATCAGTGGCGTGTGCAGCGCGGGCGTCACCTGCCACACCACGTAATAGCCGACGAACACGGCCAGCACGAAGATCGCGAAACGAAAGACCGTCGGGTCGATCGCACCACCGGTCGCCGCATGGGCGGCGGCGCCAGCCGCCGTTGCCAGCTGATCGGCGACCAGAGTGGCCTGTTCGGCGGCAAGCCGCGCCTGTTCAGCAGCGGTGCGCGCGACATCGGCCGCGGCGCGTGCCCGGTCGAGAGCCTGGTCCGGAGTGATATTGGCCATAGCGTTCTGTCCTCGATCAGGCTTTGGTGGACTTCTTGGGCGCAGGCTTCGGTTTGGATGCGACGACCTCGGCAGCCGGCGGCGTGGCTGTGGGAGCCGGGCTCGCGACGGCGGCAGCGCCGGCAAAGCTCGGATGCACCACCTGCCCGTCTCTGGTCAGCAGGGTCGCCTTGACCAGTTCGTCATCCCAAGGCACCGACAGCGCCTTGGTTGACTTGTCGATCATGATTTCGAGGAAGGCGAACAGGTTCTTGGCGTAGAGCGACGATGCCGTTGCTGCCAGTCGCCCCGGCACGTTGAGATGGCCGACAATCTTCACGCCATTGGCATTCGCGACGATCTCGCCGGGCTTGGCACCCTCGACATTGCCGCCCCGCTCGACGGCCAGATCGATGATCACCGAGCCGGCCTTCATGGACGCGACCATGGCGGACGTCACCAGGCGCGGCGCGGCGCGGCCAGGGATCAGAGCCGTCGTGATGACGATGTCCTGCTTGGTGATATGTTCAGCGACGAGGGCCGCCTGCTTGGCCTGATATTCGGCCGACATCGGCTTGGCATAACCAGCAGCGGTCTCGGCCTGCTTGAACTCGTCGTCCATCACGGCGACGAACTTCGCGCCAAGGCTCTCGACCTGTTCCTTGGAGGCGGGTCTGACGTCGGTGGCCGTCACCACCGCGCCAAGGCGCCTGGCGGTCGCAACCGCCTGCAACCCGGCAACGCCCGCGCCCATTATGAAGATCTTGGCGGCAGGAACAGTGCCGGCCGCGGTCATCATCATCGGCAGGGCCCGACCGAATTCGGCGGAAGCATCAATGACAGCGCGATAACCGGCAAGATTGGCCTGGCTGGACAGCACGTCCATCACCTGGGCGCGGGTGATGCGTGGCATCAACTCCATCGCGAAGGCAGAGACCCCAGCCTTCGCCATGTCGGCCAGCGCGGCCTCATTGCCGAAGGGATCCATGGTGGCGAGCACGAGAGCACCCGCCTTGTAGCCCTTGACCTCGGCTGACGACGGCCGACGAACCTTCAGCACGACGTCCGCATCGGCGACCGCGTTCGCGGCGATCGTGGCACCCGCCGCCTCGAAATCCGAATCGATGATGCCGGACCCAAGGCCGGCCCCAGGTTCCACCACGAGGTCGGCGCCCAGCGCCTTCAGGCGCTTCACCGTATCGGGCGTTCCGCCGACCCTGGCTTCCGTCGGATCGGTCTCCTTCGGGATCACTATGCGCATGAACGGTCCTCCGGGTGGCCCGACCTTACGCCGGGGCGCCAAGGGGCCGTGAGTTATGAATGACGACGCATGCTCCCGGAGCCCCGAGACCGGGGATGCACTCAACCGTCAGCGCAGCAGGAAGATCGCCATCAGGATGAGCAGAACGGTCACCGAGATCGAGCCCCACTTGGTCAAGCTCAGGAACAGCGCATAGGTGCGCTCGTGCTCGGGGTAATCCATGGGTGCGGTGCCGTCGACGTGAGGCTGAGACGCCATGAAGGATGCTCCGTATCAAGACATTATGATCGAGGGGTACCGTATCGCCGCTCTCATGGCAACGCACAGAACGACCGGGAAAACCCGGAGATCAGCGTGGCGCCGTGAAGGCCGGAACGCCGGTGGGAAGGCCACCGGGCAGGCCTGATCCGAGGGGGGCGCCTGGCAGAGGCGTAGAGCGCGGTGCCGCCTGCCGTGTCTCCGGCTGGCTGCTCGATGTCGGACGCCGGCCGGGCGCGGGCGGCGGCACGGGAGCCGCCATCGGTGGCTGCGGCTGGGCCTGCTGCCCATCATCGGTCAGTTGCACGGTCCAGGCCCGCTGGTCCTGGGTATCGACCTCGAAAAAGCCGACCCTGTCATAGCCGCGCGCCAGGCATTGTTCGATGCCGCGGATGGTGAATTCCTTGTCGCGGGTGCACATGAAGGCCCGGCCCGCCCATTCTCCGCCGTGGTCGTAGTCGACGGCGTAGAGATAGTAGAAGCGGGCGACCAGGGGGCCGCGCAGGATCGTCTCGCAGGAGCGTGCGGCGATGTTCCACCAGCCCTCGGTGGTCCAGCCCTCGCCGTCCTTGTAGCCAATCGACACCCCGACACGGCCGGCGGTCGTGTTGCAGAGCTTCAGGTCAGCATGTGCTGGCACGGTGCCGCCGAGCAGCAGTCCACAGCCAAGCAGGCCGATCCCGAGTGCCGTGCGGCGGATGAGAGGCAAATCCATCGGATCAGTATCACCTGTCTAATGGGCTTTTCGATGATGCGGTGCCGTGAGTCAACGCAAGGCCGCGTCTCACGGCGTTCTTGGCCGCGCGACCCATATGCCGACCATGATCGCGACCCCACCCGCGACCTGTACGGCGGTCAGCGCCTCGCCGAGCGCCAGCCAGGCGAAGATCGCCGCGATGACCGCCTCCAGGAAGATCACCAGCGACGAAAAGACCGGTGGCAGGGTGCCAAGCGCCACGGACAGAAGCCCCTGCCCTGCCGCCTGGGTCACGACGCCCAGGGCCAGAACGGCCAGCCAGCCCTGAAGACTGTGCGGCAGGATGCGCGGCTCCATGACCAGGGCCACCAGCAACAGGCAGAGGCTGGTGACGACGCTTGCATGGAACGTCAGGCGCGCGGCGCCATGGGTGCGCCGGCCGGCACGGACCGCATGGAAATAGAGACCGAAGAACACGCCGGTTGCCGCACCATAGGCGTCACCGAGCAGACGGGACGTGTCGATCTGCAGGCTGTTGCCGATCAGGGCCGCGCCACCTGCGAGGCACAGGGCGAGCCCGATCAGGGTCCATCGTGAGGTCGCCTCCCGAAACCAGAACCAGGCCACGAGGATGACCCAGAGGGGCGCAGTGGTTGCGAGAAACGTGGAGTTGGCGATCGTCGTCTTCAGGATCGACAGGTGCCAGAAGAACAGGTCGCCCGCGAAGAAGATGCCCGCCAGCACGACGGGCAGGGTGAAACCGGGACGGTCAGGCCGGCCACGGTCCTCGAATGTCATCCAGAGATAGAGCACCGGCATGGCCAGCGCCGTGCGCCAGAAGGCCGAGGCAAATGGCCCGACATCGGCCAGCCGCACGAAGACCGGAGAGACGCCGAGTGCTGTCGCCCCCATGAGCAAGGCGACGAAAGCCGCGCCCCGGCCGGACGCGCTGGGGCCTTGTCCGGGTCGAATTTCGGACGGGGCAGCATTGTCGGGAACGGGAGAGGTCATTCGGACATCCGTCGGCGCGGGCGTCCTGCTTAGGCCGACCTCCGCCTGTGGACAAGGCAGGGGCGTCTCCCCCGATGGAGCTTGACCCGACGCGCCGAATTGGCGAACCGTGCGGCTCGAATTTCCCACCCGATCCGAACCTGTCATCGACACCCTGGAGAAACCCCATGGTCGACACCCAAAGCGTTGCCGGCGATCAGCTGAAGGCCATTATCGAGCGCGTCGAGCGTCTCGAGGAAGAGAAGAAGGCGCTGGCCGACGACATCAAGGACGTCTACGCGGAAGCCAAGGCCAACGGCTTCGACACCAAGATCCTGCGCAAGATCATTTCGCTTCGCCGTCAGGACCGCGACGAGCGCATGGAGGAGGAAGCCATCCTCGAGCTCTACAAGCAGGCGCTCGGCATGGTCTGAGCAGGCCTCAGGCCGCCTCAGGACGCGAAAACATGGTCAGGGATGCCGCGGCGAGAACCGCGGCAAATCCCGCGAGATCAAGAAGGCTCGGCCGCTCCCCGATCAGCGCCATCGCGCCGAGCACGCCCACAACCGGAATGGCGAGCGTTGTCAGCGCCGCCGATCCTGCCGAAAACCGATTGAGCAGGATGAACCACAAGAGATAGGCCATCGCCGTGGCGAAGACCACGTGATAGCCGAGCGCCAGCCAGACCTTGCCCGACAGGGTGGCGGGCAGCGTTTCGCCTGCCACCAGAAAGCACAAGCCCGACAGCGCGGCCGCCACCAGCAACTGATAAGCCGTGTTGCTGACGCGATCGCCGGTGATCGGATGTACCTTCATGTAGAGCGTGCCGGCCGTCCAGCTGAGCGCTGCCACGAGGGGGAAGATGAGACCGGCCAAGGCCCCCTGGCCCTGGAAAAGCGGCGCCGCCAGGCACCCGATGCCGACCGTGCCCAGCACCAGGGCGACGCCTTTGCGGGCATCGATCCGCTCGCCCAGAAAGAGATAGGCGAAGAGCACCGACCAGAGCGGCATCGTGAATGTCAGAATGGCCGCCCGTGAGGTCGACGTGCTCAACTGGGCAAAGACCACTGCCAGATTGAAGACGCCGATGTTCAGGAGGCCTGCGACAAGCAGCGGCCGCCAGTCCTTGCGCGGGACCTTGAGTGAGCGGCCGAACACGGCGGCGACGGCCAAGAGCAGCAGCGCGCCTGCACCCAGTCCGACCATCCGGATGGCGAAGGGCGGCACTTCGGCGAGCGCGATCTTCACCGCCGGCCAATTGAAGCCCCAGAGCAGGGCGAGAGCGACCGGAATAAGGCGAATGGGGGACATGAAGGGCCTGATGGGCGGGCGCTGGAAGCCCCCGCGCGATCAGCGGATCAGCGAGGCGCGAGCCTGACGGTCCGTTTCAGGACGGGCGAATTCGACGGTCCGCAGTGAGGCCACCGCCTGCCCGACAAAGCGCTGGGTCGGCACAGTCGTGGCGGCGCCTTGCGAGAAGGTCATGGCGACAATCTGGCTCGGCTGCTCGATCAACTTTTGCTGGCGCGGATCAGGCGTCGACAGGGTGGCGACCGCCGCTGCCCTCTCGGTGGTCTGCCTGACGAACACCACGCGCCCACGGGCACCCTCTGTGCTCGGAGCAACCATGGCAGGCACCGCGACCGGCGCACGAGCCGTCCTGAGGATCGGAGCCGGATGGCGAGCAGCAAGCTGCGGCGCGGGAACAGGCATGGGCGGCGTGCTGACAACAGCGGGCTCGGCCTGCCGGGCGGTAACAATCGGCGCCGGAGCGGCAACGCGGGGCTGCGGACCAGCACTTGTCGGTGTCGGCAGAGTCACCCGTTGAGTCGGCGACGCGAAGGCGAGTGCCATGCCGGGAGAGGCCTCGACCGGCGCGGCACGACCGCGTTGGTCACCGGTGGTGATGAGCGCAGGCAAGGCCGCGACTACCGAGCCGCCAATCGCCTGCGGGCGAGCCGCGGGCATGGGCGCCTGAGCGACCTGCGTCGGCTCGGGCAGCGGCATCGGACGATTGGGCTCGGGACGTGCAAGAGGCTCGGGCGCGGTCAGGGCGGCGACGGCGATGCTGTCCGCGCCGCCGGCAATTGCCGGACGGGCCGCTGGCAGCGGCGCCGCAAGCACCTGAGGTGCATCCTCGCCATCACCCCGAAGCCGGGTGGCGGCAGGCGGCGCCCGGAGCGGCAGCGGGGCCATGGCGATCTGCATGCGAGGCGCCAGCGTTGGCGTCAATTGAACAGGCGTACCGGCGCGCGGCTCGGCGGTTGCCACCACGCTGGTTGCTGCCGGAGCCTGGGGCACCGGGGCGGCAACGGGCTCAGCCGTCCGGGCCGGGATGCCGGGAGCGGCTTCAGCCGGCTGCGCTGCAGCGCGCGTCGCCGGGCGCTGCGCGAGCGCCGGACGTTGCGGCGCCTCCTGCCGGGCAGCACTGCCGCCGAAAAGGCCCGCAAAGAGGCCCATCGAATTGCTGCGCTGGCGTACGACGCCACCACGATCATCGCTGTCGTCGAAGGACGTGCCTTCATCCTGGCGCGAGTCGTAGAAACGGGATGCGGAGCCCCCGCGGGCCTGAACCATCGCCAATGCGGCGTCGAAGCCAGGCATCGGGCGACCATCAGCCGGAATGTGAACGGTACGGCCATCCGGGAACAAGCGGGCAAGATATTCGCGAGACGCCTTCGGCCAATGCCTGACCGAACCGGTATCCATGTGGACAAACTGGTTGGCCGAACCCGGATAGAAGCCGACACCGCCGCGCTGCAGCATCATGCCGGCTTCACGCACCCGCGTCATCGAGGCGCCGGGGATGTAGAAGTCCATCGCGCGGCCATTGATGTGCTGCGAGAACTGGGCAACGGCGCGGGAGCGCCGGCGAAGCATCGCGTTCGTACCGGCTGACCGGTAGGCGGACACGACATTGATCGGCGACTGGCCGCCAACCGAGCGATAAACTTCCCACACGATGTCGAACAGGTGCGGGTCCATGCGGGTGGGCTCGTCGTGCCGCCAGTCGCGCAGGAACCAGTTGAGCTTGTTGAGAGCTTCCTGATCGTAGCGGCCATTGCGCTTGAACGTGACCAGGATTTCTTCGCCGGTATGGCGGTGGATCATTGTCAGCGTGCGGGTATCACCGTTCGCGACCAGGGTCTGCGTGTGGCTACCGCCGAGAACGAGCAGGCCGAAACCGAGTGCCGCGGACGTCGCCGCGCGAATGGCACGGCGCGACACATGGGCGGTAGTTGGGGCTTTGATGGCTTTCACTGGGCTCTTCTGGCTCTGGGCGGCGGACGAAATTTGCATTCTCCGCCGGAGCTAACCGGCACATGGTGAACATATCATCGCCAGGATCGGTTAAAGAAACCTGACGCCGCAATGAGGCCATCTAACAGGCCACGCTCACGGGTGCGTGACCGGTAGTTGGGGAGTATGGCGAAATCATGCCAGGGCATGAACGCCTCATCCCGATAGCATTTGATTCAACTCAAGAGCGGGCGGATGTCAACGCTGCCCGAATGCGGGCATTGTGCCCATAGATGTCGTCGTACTCAACGATACTGCCGGTGGAATCCACCGCCATCGTGAAATAGACGAGATGAATGGGCAGGTTCTGGCGGAAGCGGACGGTTCGCTCATTGGCGCCCGACATCGCCTGGATCCGACCACCGGTCCAGCCCTCACCCGGCAATCCCAGATTGAGCAGCACTTCGGCCAATTGCTCGGGGTGCTGGACGCGCACGCAGCCATGCGACAGGGCGCGCTGATTCTGGCCGAACAGGTTCCGCGACGGCGTGTCATGCAGGTAGACCGAATGCCGGTTGGGGAACATGAACTTCATCCGCCCGAGCGCATTGCGTACGCCCGGAGGCTGGCGGAAGCTGTAGCCGGAGACATTGCCCTGCCAGTTGATCGTCGCGGGATCGACGACGCGCCCGCCGCGGACAACCTGGATCCCGCGCCGGGCCAGATAGCCGGGGTCGCGCCGTGCACCGCCGAGAAAGCTGTTGCGCACGATCGACGGCGGCACATGCCAGTAGGGGTTGAAGATGATGTGGCTCATCGCGTGCGAGAAGATGGGCGTCTGAGTATCCTGACGGCCGGCAATCGCCCGGGTGTGATGGATAGACCGGCCATTCTGCATCACGTCGACGCCGAAACCGGGAATGTTGACCCAGATATGGGCTTCGCCCAGCTCACGCGGCAACCAGCGCCAACGCTCCAGATTGGCGATGACGTTGCGTTCGCGCAGGACGTCCCGCCGTCCCGCTGCCGTATCCGACATTTCGCGGCGTTCGCCGCGCATTTCGATCAGCTTGGCGCGCAGTTTGCGGAAACCCTCGTGCGGAGGATTGAAGCCATCAAGCGCTGCAAACACAGCCCCGGGCTCGCGCGCCTTGGCAACCTCGGCCAGCGCCTCTGCCACCTCGATCCGCGGTGGCGTCACATCGTAATTGGAGGACAGCTTGCGAGGATCAGTCCGGCCGCCGGAGGCCTGCGCGGCAAAGGTCGCCACCGCACGGGCAAGGGCGAGTTCCAGTTTGGCGACAGCTTCCGCGTTGCGCGCGCCCTCGGGCAGCGAGACGAGGAAGGCTGCAGGATCGAGCCCATCATCGCCCGACTGGCTGAGGCGGGTAACCGCGGCCTGACCACGAGGCGACAGCACTCCGTCTGCAACGAACAGAGGCTGGTAGGCGCGCGCGAGATAGAATGCGGCGAACGCCTGCAGGGCGCGGTCATTGCCACGCGCAAGCATGAGCCGAAGTTGCTGGGCCACACGCTCGGACGTGATCGCCGGGTCCGGTTTGCCGCTCTCGATCAGACTCGGCGGATCATCGGGGATGGCCGCGAGTTCAGCTGCACTCGGCTGCGGGATAGGAACGACCGGAATTCCAGCCGTTTCGAGGGCTTCGTCCTCGACATTGTGGGTATCGGCCATCACGGAGGGCGGCGGGAAAGCGGTAAGACCGAAATCGCCGGGCGTGAGCTCCGGCACGGCCGCAAGAGCCGGCGACGGCACGGCCTGTTCGACCTCCCAGTCGGCGAGGCGGAACTCTTCGGCCGACAGTGCGGGCACAAGAGCGGCGACAGCACAGCCGGCGAGCGCCAGAATCCGGAATTTCGACCCCAGACGCATCAGAACTCCCCTAGTCCACGGACCGCCCCGCGCGGCGTCAAACCAACATGACGAAGGCTGTGAAATCAAGCAGATAACGGGTGCAGACCGACGATCCCGCACGACCCGATGCATCCCGGTCACACTGCGTCCTCGCGCTCGGCCTGGTCCTCGATACCGAGGTCCTTCAGCTTGCGGTAGAGCGTTGAACGTCCAATCCCCAGCCGTCGGGCGACCTGCGACATCTGCCCGCGATAATGGTCGATGGCGAAACGCAGTGCGTCGTTCTCAAGCAGTTCCATCGGACGGACGTGTCCGGCTTCGTCCAGCAGGGGCAGCGAAGCGCCCGGAATGATCATCGCCGAGGGACCGCCGAACATGCTCGGCTGCATAGCCGGTGCCTCCACGATCGGAGGCGCCGCCATCATCGGCACGACAACATCGTAGCCGTCGACCTGGGCCGCGATCTGCGGGAAATCGGCGACCGCCAGTTCGGAACCGTCGCAGAGCACCACGGCGCGGAACACCGTGTTCTCCAGCTGGCGCACATTGCCCGGCCAGGGATAGGCCTGCAGCAATCCATAGACGGCAGGCTGGATATCGCGGATGCGCTTGCCCTCTTCGGCAGCAATCCGCGCGAGGAAATGGCGGACGAGATCCGGGATGTCCTCCCGCCTCTCGCGCAAGGGCGGCAGCGTCATCGGAAACACGCAGAGGCGATAATAGAGGTCCTCGCGGAACCGTCCATCCTTCACGGCCTTGATCAGGTCGCGGTTGGTAGCCGAGATGATGCGGATGTCGACCTTGATGCTCTTCTTCGCACCAACCGGATCGACCTCGCCTTCCTGGATTGCCCGAAGCAGCTTGACCTGGGTTTCCAGCGGCAATTCGCCGACCTCGTCGAGGAACAGCGTGCCGCCATGGGCCTCGACGAACTTGCCGGTATGCTTCTCGGTGGCGCCGGTGAAGGCGCCCTTCTCGTGGCCGAAAAGTATGCTTTCAACCAGATTTTGCGGAATGGCGCCGCAGTTCACGGCGACGAATGGCTTGGCCCGACGCTCGCCGGATCCGGCGATGGCCCGCGCCAGCAATTCCTTGCCGACCCCGCTCTCGCCCTCGATCATGACAGGGATCATCGATCCCGCGGCCTTCTCGGCCATCTTGAGCAGCGGCGCCATGCGTGGCGACCGCGTGATGATGTCCTTGAAGGTGAGCGTGCCCTCGCTCTTGCGCTTCAACCGCTGAACCTCGGCGACAAGGGCTTCGGTCTTCAGCGCATTCTTGATCGACACGGAGAGGCGCTCGGCACCGACCGGCTTGACGACGAAGTCTGAAGCACCAGCCCGCATCGCGTTGACAACGGTGTCGATGCCGCCCTGGCTTGTCTGCACGATGACCGGCTTGACGATGCCTTGCTCCCGCATGGCGGCCAGCACGCCCATTCCGTCCCGCTCCGGCATGACCAGATCGAGCAGGACAAGGTCAATCGCATCGCCGTCTTCAGCGAGCATGGCCAGCGCCTGTTCTCCATGCTCGGCCAGCCTTGGCTCGTAGCCGAAACGACGCACCATCGCCTCGACCAGGCGGCGCTGAACCGGGTCGTCGTCACAAATCAGGATGGTGGTCATGGGCTGCACTGTCTCCGACACGCTGTCTCGAATCGGGATAGCGTGGCGACCCGCGCTTAAGGGAGGGTTAACGACGCGTAAGCTCGCTGGCCCGCCATGATCAGGCGGCCGCTCTCCGCGACGGAAAGGGTGCCAGTGCCGAGGCGAACTGGCGCGCTGCGGCCTCCCAGGATCGGCATTCCGCGACCTGCCGGCAGCGGAGACGATCGAGCATGAGCGCACCGCCGATCGCCTTTGCAAGGTCTCCGTCGAGGCAGGCGATGGACGGATCGGCGACCACATCGATCGGACCAGCGACCGGGAAGGCGGCCACGGGCACACCGGACGCCAGCGCTTCCTGCATCACATTGCCATAGGTGTCGGTCAGGCTCGGGAAGACGAAGACATCCGCGCTCGCATAGATCGAAGCAAGCTCCGCCCCGGTGCGCGCGCCCAGAAACACCACATCGGGATAGCGCTTCCGCAGGTCTGCCAGTTGCGGTCCGTCGCCGACGACCAGTTTCGTTCCCGGCAAGGCGAGGCCGAGAAAGGCTTCGAGGTTCTTCTCGACCGCTACCCGGCCGACTGTCAGCATGATCGGGCGCGGATAGTCGAGAACGGAGTCCGCTGGCCTGAATGCAACGGTATCGACCCCGCGTGTCCAGATCGCGAGATTGCGAAAACCGTGGCGAGCGAGCTCCTGGCGCATGGTGTCGGTCGGCACCAGGGTGGCCGCGGCCGGCCAGTGAAAATTCCGGAGCCAGGCATAGGTCCAGGATTCCGGGATCGGTGCGCGAGCCCTGACATAGTCGGGATATCGGGTGTGGTAGCTCGTGGTGAAGGGCAGCCCGCGCTGCAGGCACCAGCGCCGGACCGCATGTCCGACAGGCCCCTCGGTTGCGATGTGGACAGCCTCGGGCGCAATGGCAGCAAGCCGTTCCGCGATGTGGCGAGCCGAGACGAGTGCGAGCCTGATGTCAGGGTAGGTCGGCAGGGGCAGGCTAGGCAGGCCCTCTGGCGTAACGAAGCTTGGTTCGATCCCAAGCAGAGGCAACACGGCTGCGGTCTCGGTCAGCGTTCGCACGACACCGTTGATCTGGGGAGACCAGGCGTCTGTTGCGATCGCGAGCCGCATCAGGCGTCAACCGTTATCCGGTCAGGCAGCGGGACGGTGGCGGGCGCGGCAGCCTCGTCTTCCGTCGACTTGACCGCGGTCCAGCGCAGAATTTCGAACCGGCCATCATAGTTTTCCACGAGCGCTGTGCAGCTCTCTACCCAGTCACCACAATTCATGTAGGCGACGCCGTGCATGTCATGAATGGAAGCGTGGTGGATATGACCACAGATCACCCCGTCAACCTTTTGACGGCGGGCTTCCGTGGACAGCGCCTCCTCGAAGGCACCGATGAAATTGACAGCCTTCTTGACCTTGAACTTGGCCCATGCCGACAGCGACCAATAGGTCAGTCCCAGTTTGCGGCGGACCAGATTGACCCAGCGATTGAGATAGAGCGTGGCGTCGTAGGCCCAGTCGCCAAGATGCGCCAGCCAGCGGGCGTGCATCACCACGACGTCAAAACTGTCACCGTGGATCACGAGGAAGCGCTTGCCGTCGGCGGCTGTATGGATCGTCTGATCCATCACCTCGATGCCACCGAGATGGGTCCCGAAATAATCACGCAGGAACTCGTCGTGATTGCCAGGCAGATAGATGACCTGGGTCCCCTTGCGAACCTTGCGCAGGATCTTTTGCACGAGATCATTGTGGTGCTGCGGCCAGTACCAGCCACGGCGCAATTGCCAGCCATCAATGATGTCGCCGACGAGGTAGATCACGTCGGCGTCATTATGGCGCAGAAAGTCGATCAGGAGATTGGCCTGGCTGCCGCGCGCGCCAAGGTGCACGTCGGAAATGAACAGGGCCCTGTAGCGCTTCTCGGACATCGGTCCGGTTCCGGTCGTCATGGCTGTATCGGTCATCCTGGCTCTGCGGCGGAGCAACATCAGATTCCCTTTGCGCTTTTGTGACACCCGGATCGGTGGAGGCCAGCAAGTGTTGCTGTCGTGTATCTGTCGCACGCCAATGATAACCGGCCTGGGCCGGCGCAAGCGCCCGGCACTTTGTCGCACGATCGGTGCCTGGCCGGCGCCATCCGATTAGCAAGGAGCCTGCCATGGCCGGCGATCTCGACCGCGAGACCATGGAGCGAGCCTATGCCCGCTGGGCGCCGATCTATGATGCGGTCTGCGGACCGGTCTTCGAGAAGGGGCGGCGCGCGGCGGCGCAGGCAGCTCGCCAGGTCGGTGGCCGTATCCTCGAGGTCGGCGTCGGGACGGGGCTTTCCTTCTCCGACTACGATGCGACCACCGAGATCACCGGCATCGATCTTTCCGAACCGATGATCGCCAGGGCTCGCGAGCGTATGGCAAGCGGAAGCTATCCTTTCGTCCGGGACGTCCGCGTCATGGACGCCCACGATCTTGAATTTTCCGATGCGACGTTCGACTGCGTTGTCGCCCAGTTCGTCATCACCCTGGTCGAGCGCCCCGAACGCGTTCTCGACGAATGTGCCCGCGTGCTGAGGCCTGGCGGCGAGATCATCCTGGTCAATCATCTCTATTCCGAGCGCGGCGTGGCGGCGGCAATCGAGCGGTGGTTCTCCAAACATGCCCATACATTTGGCCTCCGGCCGGAATTTCCGTTCGCCCGCCTGGAAGCCTGGTCACGTGACCATGGCGGCATTCAGGTGATTGAGCGGCGGCGGGTAGCCCCGCTCGGGGTCTACACCCTCGTCCGGTTCCGCAAGGAGGCTGCAGCCGAGATCAGCAGTGCCCGTGCTGCCGGCTGACGCGAAGGCGTTGCCCTCGCGCAACGGGTGGCAGGCTTCCTTTGCCCTCTCCCATCCGCTGCATTGATCGCGACGACAGTTCCAATCATACCGGCTTCCCAAGCATTTGCTGACGGAGCTCCATCATGCGTCGGACGTTCAACGGCCAGGCCTCGAAGGCTGTAACCGGCGCTGATGATGACAACCTGGGTTCGTTGCCGGAATGGGATCTGACCCATCTCTATCCAGCAACAGATGCGCCTGCCGTCCAGCACGACATCGACAATGCCGAGCAGGAAGCTCTGGCCTTCGAAACGGCCTACAAGGGGCAGCTTGAGGCGCTGGCACGCGGCACCAAGGCGGGAGCCTCGCTGGCCGAGGCCGTCGTCCGCTATGAGAAGCTAGAGGATCGGCTCGGGCGACTGGCGAGCTTCGCCGGGCTCGTCTACGCAACCGACACATCCGATCAGGCGCGCGCCAAGTTTTATGGCGACATCCAGGAGAAGATCACGGCGATCTCCTCGCATCTCCTGTTCTTCACTCTTGAACTGAACCGCATCGACGACACCCTGATCGACCAGGCCATGGCCGACCCGGCTCTTGGCCGCTACCGGCCCTGGCTGGAGGACATCCGCAAGGACAAGCCCTTCCAGCTGGAGGATCGGGTCGAGCAATTGTTCCACGAGAAGAGCACGTCCGGCCGTGCTGCCTGGAACCGACTGTTTGACGAGACCATTTCCAGCCTTCGCTTCGATGTGGACGGGGAGAAGCTGCCACTGGAGCCGACCCTCAATGGTCTCCAGGATCCCTCCGAAGCGAGGCGGCGTGCATCCGCCGACGCGCTCGCTGCGACGTTCAAGGACAACCTCCGCCTCTTCACGCTGATCACCAACACGCTCGCCAAGGACAAGGAGATCTCGGACCGCTGGCGCGGTTTCGAGGACGTCGCGGATTCCCGCCATCTGGGCAACCGTGTCGAGCGCGCCGTCGTCGATGCGCTGGTGGGGGCAGTCCAGGCCGCCTACCCGACGCTCGCTCATCGCTATTACAAGCTGAAGGCCAGGTGGTTTGGCCGCGAGACCCTGAACCACTGGGATCGCAACGCGCCGCTGCCGAAGGTCGAGAGCCGTGCGATACCCTGGAACGAAGCACGCGACACCGTGCTCTCGGCCTATTCAGGTTTCTCGCCGCGCATGGCCGATATCGCCAGCCGATTCTTCAAGGAGGGCTGGATCGACGCCCCGGTCAGGCCCGGCAAGGCGCCCGGGGCCTTTGCCCATCCGACGGTGCCCTCGGCCCATCCCTATGTGCTGCTGAACTACCAGGGCAAGCCGCGCGACGTGATGGTCCTGGCTCACGAACTCGGCCACGGCGTCCATCAGGTGCTGGCCGCGCCGAATGGCGCTTTGATGGCACCGACCCCCCTGACGCTCGCCGAGACAGCCTCGGTCTTCGGAGAGATGCTCACGTTCAAGGCGATCCTCGAGCGGACCAGCGATCCGCTACAGCGCAAGGCCCTGCTCGCCTCCAAGGTCGAGGACATGATCAACACGGTGGTCCGCCAGATCGCCTTCTATTCGTTCGAGCGCAAGGTCCACATCGCACGTAGGGACGGCGAACTGACGTCGGACGCTCTCTGTGCCGCCTGGATGAGCGTGCAGGCCGAGAGCCTTGGGCCAGCCATCGAGTTGAAGCCCGGCTATGAGACCTTCTGGGCCTATATCCCGCACTTCATCCACTCGCCCTTCTACGTCTATGCCTACGCTTTCGGCGATTGCCTCGTGAACTCGCTCTATGCGGTCTACGAGAAGGCGGACAAGGGTTTCGCCGAGCGCTATCTCGCCATGCTCGCGGCCGGCGGCACAAAGCACCATTCGGAGGTCCTCGCCCCCTTCGGCCTCGATGCCCGCGACCCGACCTTCTGGCAGGGCGGTATCGGCGTGATCGAGCGGATGATTGCCGAACTGGAGGCGATGGAGGGGTAAGCGAGGTCATCATGCCCCCTCGCCAAGCGGGCAGCGCGCTCCTATCTCTCGTCCGGTACCAGCGACCGGAGACCCGATGCCCCCACGCGACGACGAAGCCAATCGCCTGACCGGCCGCCTGTCTCGCTATGCCCGCGTTGGCGTCAACGTCTCGGGAGCCGCGGCATCCATCGTGGCCTCGCGCATGTTCGGAACGGGCCTCGACCGGGAGAAGAATGCGTCCGACCTGACGCGCGCGCTTGGCGGGCTGAAAGGTCCGATCATGAAGGTCGCACAATTGCTGTCGACCATTCCGGACGCCCTGCCGCCGGAATACGCGGCCGAACTGCAGACACTGCAGTCCGAGGCGCCGCCGATGGGCCCTGCCTTCGTCAAGCGCCGCATGATGGCCGAACTCGGGCCGGACTGGGAGAAGCGTTTCGCGAGCTTCGATAAGATGCCGGCTGCGGCCGCATCCCTCGGCCAGGTCCATCGCGCGACGGCCCATGACGGCACAGCGCTTGCCGTGAAGCTGCAATATCCCGACATGCAGTCGGCTGTCGAAGCCGATCTCTCGCAGCTCAACGTGCTGTTCGCGTTGCACCGCCGGATGGATCCCGCCATCGACACCCGCGAGATCGCCAAGGAAATCGGCGCCCGCATTCGCGAGGAACTCGATTACCGGCGCGAGGCCAAGCACGCGGCGCTCTATGCCGAGGTTCTCCGCAACGAGCCTCTGGTGCGCGTCCCCACTGTCCATCCGGACCTGTCCACCGGACGTTTGCTGACCATGACCTGGCTGGACGGCACCAGAATGCTGTCCCATGTCGAGCAGCCGCTCGCCATTCGCAATCGCCTGGCAACCGCCATGTTCCGCGCCTGGTGGCACCCCTTCGCCCATATCGGGGTGATCCACGGCGACCCGCATCTCGGCAATTACACCGTCTTCGACCAGGACGGTGAGCCCGGCGGCATCAACCTGCTCGACTACGGTTGCATCCGCATATTCCCCCCGCGCTTCGTGGGCGCCGTGGTCGACCTCTACAAGGGCCTGGAGACAGGCGACGATGAGCGCGTCGTCCATGCCTACGAAACCTGGGGCTTCAAGAACCTGAAGAAAGACCTGATCGAGGTTCTCAACGTCTGGGCACGGTTCATCTATGGCCCGATCCTGGATGATCGCGTGCGCACCATCGCCAATGGCGTCGCGCCCGGCGAATATGGCCGCCGGGAAGCCTTCCAGGTCCACAAGGCGCTGAAGGAAAAAGGCCCGGTCACCGTGCCGCAAGAGTTCGTCTTCATGGATCGCGCGGCCATCGGCCTTGGCGGCGTCTTCCTGCACCTCAAGGCGGAGCTGAATTTCTACAGGCTGTTCAACGAAGAGATCGAGAATTTCGACCTCGGCGCGATCGCCACCAGCCAATCAGCCGCGCTCGGCTCGGTCGGGCTCACGGCGTCCTGAGGCGGGTGACGTGGCTGTTTACGTGGATGCCCCGATCTGGCACTGGCAGGGCCTGCGCTGGTGCCATCTGCTGGCGGACGACCTCGATGAACTCCATCGATTCGCGAGCCGGCTAGGTCTGCATCGGTCCTCCTATCAGGGACCTCCCAAGACGACGGCTCCGCACTATGACATTACCGGCTTCGAGCGGAAGCGTGCCATTGCGCTCGGCGCCAAAGATTGTTCCCGCGACGAGATCGTCGCAGTATTCCGGCGTGTCCGCGTTGCAAGGCGCTAGGATGGCGGCGAGCAAGGACTGATTCATGTCGAGACCACCGTTCCGTTCGACCAGCCGTGATCCGCGCAGCCTGGCCGAAGCCGCCTTCAAGTCGACCAAGCCTGAGCCACCGCCGCTGCCTGCGGCCAAGCCAGCACTGCCGAGCGTCCGCGAAATGGTGACGCTGCGCATAGACCAGGACGTGCTTGCCCATTTCCAGGAGGGCGGACCGGGCTGGCAGGACCGGATCAACGACGCGCTGCGAACGCTGATCGCCAAGTAAGGCAAGCGGGGCCGGCGACAACCCGCCCGATCCCTTGACTTCGCTCTCGATCCCTCCGAAACCGGTCACGCTTTTCCGGAGTTCCCGCTTGGCCCTCGACCAGCAGAAGCCACCGCTGACCATTCTGCTCTGCTCGCCGCGCGGCTTCTGCGCAGGCGTTGTCCGGGCCATCGACGCCGTGGAACAGGCGCTACGGATCTATGGTCCGCCGGTCTATGTCCGCCATGAGATCGTCCACAACCGGTTCGTCGTCGACGGCCTGAAGGCAAAGGGCGCGATCTTCGTCGAGGAACTGTCGGAAATTCCCGATACCCGTGCTCCGGTGATCTTCTCTGCCCACGGCGTGCCGAAATCGGTGCCCGCCGATGCCGAGTCCCGCAATTTCCTGGCCATCGACGCCACCTGCCCACTGGTGACCAAGGTGCACCGCGAAGCGGAAATTCATTTCCGCCGCGGCCGCGAGGTTGTGCTCATCGGCCATGCCGGCCACCCCGAAGTGGTCGGCACCATGGGGCAACTGCCGGAAGGCGCCGTGACACTGGTCGAGACCATCGCACAGGCCCGCGCCTTCGCGCCGCGTGACGAGAAGGCGCTCGCCTTCGTCACCCAGACGACCTTGTCGGTCGATGACACCCGGGAAATTGTTGAATTCCTCAACCAGCGCTTCCCGGCGATCGTCGGTCCCCACAAGGAAGACATCTGCTACGCCACCACCAATCGCCAGGAAGCGGTGAAGCGCGTTGCGCCCATGGTCGAGGCCATGCTGGTCGTTGGTGCACCGAATTCCTCGAACTCGCAGCGGCTGCGAGAGGTCGCCGAGCGCGAAGGGTGCCGCATCGCGGTGCTCGTCCAGCGGGCGGCCGACATCGATTGGAATCAGTTCGGCACAATCACGTCGCTCGGCATCACGGCCGGTGCCTCCGCTCCGGAAGTCCTGGTCGAGGAGATCATTGAAGCCTTCGCCCTGCGCTACGACGTCAGCGTCGAGACTGTCTCGACCGCCGACGAGAGCGTCTTCTTCCCCCTGCCCCGCCAGCTGCGTCCCGACGCCGCGGCGTGAAGGTCTGATTTCCCATGGCCGTCTACACCGACGTCACCGCCGAGGACCTCTCGGCCCATCTCGCGCGCTACGATATCGGCGAGCTGCTGTCGTTCAAGGGCATCGCCGAAGGCGTCGAGAATTCGAATTTCCTGCTTCACACGACGGCTGGCACCTTCATCCTGACGCTCTACGAAAAGCGCGTCGATCCGGCGGACCTGCCCTTCTTCATCGGGCTGATGGAACATCTGAGCCGGCGCGGCCTCAATTGCCCTCAGCCGGTGAAGATGCGCGACGGTGAGACGCTCGGCGAACTGGCAGGACGGCCTGCCGCGATCGTCACCTTTCTCGAAGGCATGTGGATCAGGCGACCGCAGGTCGCCCATTGCGCTGCGGTCGGCCGGGCGCTCGCCGAGTTGCACCTTGCGGGCGACGGCTTCGCGATCACGCGCGTCAATGCGCTTTCAGTGAAGGGCTGGCGCCCGCTCTATGACCGAGCACGCGATCGTGCCGACACTGTCGCGCCTGGCCTGGCTGCAACCATTGCGGCGGAGCTTGACCATTGCGAGGCCAACTGGCCGGGAAGCCTGCCGACCGGCGTGATCCACGCCGACCTCTTCAACGACAATGTCTTCTTCCTGCATGACAGCCTGTCCGGCCTGATCGACTTCTATTTCGCCTGCAACGATATCCTCGCCTACGATCTGGCGATCTGCCTCAATGCCTGGTGCTTCTCCGCCGATTTCGAGTTCGATTTCGCCAAGGGCATGGCGATGATTGCGGCCTACCAGGCCGTTCGCCCGCTGAGCGCCGATGAGCGGAATGCCCTTCCGCTGCTGGCCCGGGGCTCCGCCCTGCGCTTCCTGCTGACCCGCCTTGTCGACTGGCTGAATGTTCCGCCTGGCGCGGTCGTCACGCCCAAGGATCCGCTGGAATACCTGTCCAAGCTGCGCTTTCACCAGCACGTGAAATCGCCAACCGAATATGGCCTCGCATGACCGTCCGCCGCGTCGAGATCTTCACCGACGGCGCCTGTTCCGGCAATCCGGGGCCTGGCGGCTGGGGCGCCATCCTGCGCTACAACGGCGCCGAGAAGGAGCTCTCCGGCGGCGAGGCGCTGACCACCAACAACCGGATGGAACTTCTCGCAGCCATCACCTCGCTTGAAGCGCTCACCCGCCCCTCCGAGGTCGACCTCCACACCGACAGCCAATATGTGAAGAACGGCATTTCCACCTGGATCCATGGCTGGAAGCGCAATGGTTGGAAGACGGCCGACAAGAAGCCGGTGAAGAACGCCGATCTCTGGCAACGCCTCGACGATGTCTGCGACCTGCACAAGGTGACTTGGCACTGGGTCAAGGGCCATGCCGGTCATGACGAGAACGAGCGCGCCGACGAACTGGCCCGAATGGGCATGGCACCGTTCAAGCCGGGGCGTTAAGTCCAAGTAACAATTGGCAACACATTTGCCACTGCCTTTGTCAGCGGGATGTCAGCGTCCCGAACTGGGAAAGGATGCGTCATGCAGCAAGAAGCCATCAACGCCGCAAGCCTCGCAACATTGGAACTCGACCCGGCGCCGATCCGTCCGGAATGGGTTCTGGAAGGTCAGCCCATCGCCCGTTGCCGGCACTGGTCCGACAGCAGCGATGGCACCACATCCGCCATGGTGTGGGATTGCACAGCCGGACGGTTCCGCTGGTTCTTTGGCGGCGACGAGATCATCCATATCATTGAGGGCGAGGTCATCGTTTCCGGCGATGGCGTCCCGGAGCGACGGCTTGGACCGGGCGATGCGGCGCTGTTCCGCGCTGGCACATGGGCCACCTGGCACGTTCCAAACTATGTCAGGAAACACGCGATTTGCCGCGACAGCCTGCCGACCTATGTGACCCTTTCGCTGCGCGCGACGCGCAAGGCCTCAAGATTGGCCAATGCGCTCGCCGCCAGGCTGATCGGTCGGGCAACCGCGATTGCAGCGCGCCCCGCCTTGCCGCTCGCAATCATGGCCGCGCTGGTCGGCTAAGAGAGCAGGAGGCGCCCTTGGGGGGCGCCTCCGCAGGATCAGATCTGGCCGAGAAGCGCGTCCGCGCCCGAGACGTCCGCCTTGCCGGGCGAGTCCTCGACGTTCAGGGACGCGACGACGCCGTCCTTCACCAGCATGGAATAGCGCTTCGTGCGCATGCCCATGCCGAAGGCGGACATATCGTTCTCCAGGCCAATTGCCTTGGCGAAATCGGCGCTGCCATCGGCCAGCACGCCCACCTTGCCGACCGCGCCCGAGGCCTTCTGCCAGGCATCCAGGACGAAGACGTCGTTGGTCGAGGTGGCATAGATCGCATCGATACCCTTCGCCTTGAACTCGTCCGCCTTGGCCACGAAGCCCGGGAGGTGGTTCTTGTGGCAAGTCGGCGTGAAGGCGCCGGGTACCGCAAAGAGGATAACTGTCTTGCCCGCGAAGATGTCGGCGGTCGTCCGCGCCGCGGGGCCATCATCGGTCATCACGCGAAACGTGGCTTCGGGCAGCTTGTCACCGACATTGATCGTCATGGGGAAACTCCGGTCGTCAGGGGAGGCCGCTTGAGTGGCGGCAACATTGTACAGAGACGAGCAATAAAGGCTCACGCCCTGTCCGTCGAGATCAGCTCAGTGTCAGCGTTGTCTCAATGGCCCTGGCGCCAGCGACCAGCGTGAAGGTGAGGGGCTGGGTCAACGGGTCGGCGCCCCGGGGAACGCCGTCGAGGTCAAGCCGAAAGCGGCGAACCGGGCCGTCGTCATCCAGAGCGTCCGGCAGCGGCAGGGCCCAGCGCGAATCCGGGCCCTCGGCAAACAGGTCCACCGTGCCGTCATTGGTGCTGACGATGGCCGTCAGTAGGGCGACAGGTCTTGGACCGGACCGGTCTATTCCGGTCACCTTGAGGCCTAAGCCTTGCGCTTCCCGCGTCGGGACAAGGTCGCGGCTCCGCTCGATACGTTCGCCGAGAGCAGGATCTGCTGCCGGACCGGCGCCAAGCCTCAGCGAGGCTTCCGCCTTGGCGGGAATGCACACCTGTTCGCAGACGGCATAGTCGAGCTTGAGAGCAAGAACGACCGGCGCCGCAGGATCGCGGGCCACGATATCCAGTGGCAGGATCACGGCATGCTTGTAGCCTATGGAGAAGCCGTTCCCGTCGGGAAACCGCATGGGCGCCGGCCACCTGACCGTGACCTCCGCCAAATTGGTCGAACCGGACCAGTCAAAGTGCGGCGGCACCCCCGAATCGCCAGGCGTCCGCCAATAGGTCTTCGTCCCCGGCTCCAGCGTGATCTCCAGGCCGGCCGACAGCAGAAGGCCTGCACCAGAGCCCGTGCTCGCACCCGCGATCAGCCGTGCGGACGACTTGAGGTCGCGCGACCACGGCGACGCGGGCACGGTGGCGGAAACCACACTGGGACACAGAGCAAGCCCAAGTCCTGACAGGAAAACGCGGCGATCAAGCATGGGCTGGCATGTAGCGATGGCGCCACCGGAACGCCACTGACGATCCGGTGAGGGGCCTGGTGCGGGATGGCAATCACGCGTCAACATCCCGTGAACCCCTTCCGTTGCGGTGCGGTAGCCAGCCGAAAATTTCCGGGTTAGATTCTGGCCATGGCTGCGAACAAGACAAAACGCAGGTCACGCGGCGACCCGCAGGGCTATCTGGACGGCCAGATGCTGATCGCCATGCCGACCATGCGCGATGAACGCTTCTCCCGGAGCGTGATCTACATGTGCGCCCATTCATCTGATGGGGCGATGGGCATCGTCGTCAATCACACCGCAGCCAATCTCGCCTTTCCCGATCTGCTCGTCCAACTCGACATCATTCCCGAGTCCCAGAAAATCACCCTTCCGGAGCGCATCAGCGACGTCCGTGTGCTGCGTGGCGGCCCGGTCGAGACCGGCCGCGGATTTGTGCTGCATTCCTCGGATTTCTTCATCGAGAACTCGACCTTGCCCATCGACGAGGGCATCTGCCTGACTGCGACGCTCGACATCCTCAAGGCCATCGCGCTCGGCGACGGGCCGAGCAATGCGATCCTGGCGCTGGGATATGCCGGCTGGGGAGCGGGTCAGCTCGAAAACGAGATCCAGTCGAACGGCTGGCTCCATTGTCCCGCCGATGCGGACCTCATCTTCGGGTCCGACGTCGAGACCAAATACGAGCGGGCCATGCGCAAGATCGGCATCGATCCCGCCATGCTGTCGAGCGATGCCGGCCACGCTTGATCTCTGGCGTCAGGCCGCCGGAAGGCTCGGCCTCAGCCGCGTCGTCCCGCGGCGCAGATAGAACATCCGGCCGTAGACATCTCCGGCGAGATCGGGACGATAGCCCTTGTAGCCGAGGATCGGCTCCCACTCGCACGCCTCGTCGCGCAGCACCTCGAAGTCGGCCGGCATGACCTCGCGGATACGCTCGCGATTGCGCCCGTTCTGGAATTCCAGCAGGACCAGCGACGTTTTCGACAGATCGAGGTGGGCAAGTACCTCGGCCTCGCCACCCTCGATGTCGATCTTGACGATATCCGCGGAAGCCAGCGTCGCCGGATCGACCACATCGACCTGGAAGCTCTCGCCCATCACGCCGTCGAGGAACGTGTCGCCGGCATAGCTCGCAAGGCCGCCCTCGCCGTCACCGGCAAAGCGGGAGACATAGGTCTCCTGGGGCTTTGCGCCGGGAAACAGCGCGGCCTTGTTGATATGGATCCCCGTCCGCCCCTCGGTGTTGCGCTTCAGGAACTCGAACGTCCCCGGATTGGGCTCGTAGCAATGGATCGTGGACCCCGGCCAGCGCAGTTCGGCCCAGCGTGCGAACGAACCAATATTCGCGCCGATATCCAGGATGGTCAGGCCTTCGCCGTCATAATGGCTCTCATATTCGCCATCGAGCACATAGGCCACGGGATCGCGCATGGGCGCCGGGCAGTCGAGATCCATGGGAATGCGGCAGGTGAAGCGTTGAGACGTCATGATGGGTTCCGGTGTTTCCGGTCCCATTGGACAGACAATCGGGCAGCGGCACAAGACCGCGCGCAAAATGCGCGGAGCCCGCCTCGCATCCGGTCACAAATCGGCGCTACCATACGAGTCGGAGGAAACAAGACATGCGACGCCAGCGCCGGATCAAGATCATCGCGACCCTCGGGCCTGCCTCTTCGACGCGCGACCAGATCGCGGCCCTGTTCGACGCCGGTGCCGATGTCTTCCGGATCAACATGAGCCACACGCCGCACGACAAGCTGCGCGAATTCGTCGATGTCATCCGCTCGATCGAGCATGAGATTCATCGTCCGATCGGCATCCTTGCGGATCTCCAGGGTCCCAAGCTGAGGGTCGGAGCCTTCAAGGATGGCCCGGTCATGCTGGTGAAGGGCGCAGCATTCACACTGGACTCGGACAAATCCGACGGTGACGTGACCCGTGTCCAGCTGCCGCATCCGGAGATTTTGGCAGCGCTCGAACCTGGGCACCGGCTGATTCTGGACGACGGCAAGGTCGTTCTGGTGGCCGAGCGGTGCACGCCGAAGCTCGCGGAGTGCAGGGTTGTCGTCGGTGGCAAGCTGTCGAACCGCAAGGGCGTCAGCCTCCCCGACACGACGCTGCCTGTCTCGGCCCTGACAGACAAGGACCGCTCAGACCTCGACGCAGCCCTCAACGCCGGAGTCGACTGGGTGGCGCTCTCCTTCGTCCAGCGCCCCGAAGACGTTGCCGAGGTGAAGAAGATCGCGCGCGGCCGCGCCGCCGTCATGGCCAAGATCGAGAAGCCGCAGGCGGTGACGCGTCTGGCAGAGATCATGGAGATTTCGGATGCGCTGATGGTTGCCCGCGGCGACCTCGGCGTCGAGATGCCGATGGCCAAGGTGCCGGGTATCCAGAAGCAGATCACAAGGCTGGCCCGCCGCACCGGCAAGCCGGTGGTGGTCGCCACCCAGATGCTGGAGAGCATGATCACAGCGCCGGTCCCGACACGCGCTGAAGTGTCCGACGTCGCCACTGCCGTGTTTGAAGGCGCGGATGCCATCATGCTGTCGGCGGAGAGTGCGGCCGGACAATACCCGGTCGAGGCCGTGGAGATGATGAGCCGGATCGCCGAGGAAGTGGAATCCGATCCGACCTATCGGGGCGTGATCCAGAACCAGAGGGCAGAACCCGAGGCCACCGGCGCCGACGCCATCGCGCTGGCCGCACGCGACATTGCCGAGACCCTCGACCTGTCGGCGATCGTCTGCTGGACCTCGTCCGGTTCGACCGCCGTCCGTGTCGCCCGCGAGCGGCCGAAGCCGATCACCATCGCACTCACTCCGAACATCGCCACAGGACGGCGCCTTGCACTGCTCTGGGGGGTGCATTGCGTGGTGACGCAGGATGCGCGCGACCTTGACGACATGGTCAGCCGTGCCTGCCGCTTTGCCTTCAAGGACGGCTTTGCCAAGCCGGGGCAGCGGATCATCGTGGTCGCCGGCGTCCCGCTGGGTACGCCGGGCGCGACCAACATGTTGCGCATTGCCTTCGTCGGAAGCGATGCCGTCGATGTCTGAGATCACCCGCAGGCTTGCGCTCTCCGCGGGGGCGGTCCTGATGGCCGGAGGTTCGGCGATGGCCCAGGCGATCGATCCGGCAATGCGAGCGGAACTCGCGCCCGGCGGACGCCTGCGGGCAGCGATCAATTTTGGCAATCCAGTCCTCGCCAAGCGCGATTCCGCGACAGGTGCCCCGGGCGGTGTATCGGTCGTCCTGGCGCGCACGCTCGCTGAGCGGCTGGGCGTACCGCTCGACCTCGTTGCCTATGAGGCTGCCGGACGGGTCACCGATGCGGCCCGCAGCGGGGCCTGGGACATCGCCTTCCTGGCGATCGATCCCCTCCGCGCCAATGACATCGCCTTCACCACGCCCTACGTCCTGATCGAAGGCACCTATATGGTGCGGACGGAAAGCCCGCTGCGCAGCATCGAGGAGGTCGATCGCGCAGGCCTGCGCATTTCAGTCGGGCGCGGTAGCGCCTACGACCTGTTCCTCACGCGGGCCATCAGAAATGCCACGCTCGTGCGCGTCGCCAGCTCGGCCCTCGCAATCACTGATTTCGCAGCCGGCCAGTCGGATGTGGCGGCCGGTGTGCGCCAGCCGCTCGTCGAGTTTGCCCGTCAGAACCCAGGCTTCCGCGTGATGGACGGGCGGTTCATGGCGATCGAGCAGGCCATGGGCACGCCACAGGGACGGCCACTGGCCAGCAGCTATCTCAAGCGATTCATCGAGGAGATGAAGGCGAACGGTCTGATTGCCCGCGTGCTGCGGGAAACCGGCGAGCACGACGCTGTCGTGGCACCACCAGCCAATTGATCAGCCGGCTGCTCTGGCCTTGATATCGTGTATCTCCGCAACGAGCCGCTCGGGCGACGCGTGATGCGGGGAATGGCCGACATTGTCGAGGATGATGAGGCGCGTCTGGGGCACGTCCCGCGCCATGCCAAGCGAATGCAGATGGGTCCAGACGACGCCGTCGCTGTCGCCTGAGATAACCGTCACGGGGCAGGCAATCTCGCCATAGCGCGGAGCCTGCGCCGCGACCTGATCGTTGAGAGCCACGCAGTCCTCGGCATTGGCCATGAATTGCCGCGGCCGGAGCACCAGCGGGATGCCCGCCTCATGGCTGTAGTCGGCGCCGATCGACTGGGGCGCGAACACGCCATCAATCGATCGCCTCATCAACAGTTCGCCAGCCGGCAATGCGACGGTCCACGAGAACAGCGGGCCGATGACCGGCAGCGACGCGGCGGTGTAGTACCAGGAAATGCCGCCAGGCCAGGGATGGGTCACGGGGGCGATCAGCATCAGGCCGGCTACCCGGTCGGGATAGTCGAGCGCCAACCGGGTGCCGAGTGCGCCTGCCCATGAATGGGCCACGACCACGACCCTGCCGATATCCAGGGCGTCGAGCGCGTCGATCATCGCACCGGCCTGATGGGCAAGCGATGCAGCGCCTCGACCGGCCTTGCGCTCGCTGAACCCATGCCCAGGCCGATCCACGAGAATGGTCCGGCCAAGACCTGCGAGATGGCGGCCGATCGCAGGCTCCCAGACGCGCAGCGTGCCGCTGGCCCCGTGGAGAAACAGCACTGGCAGGTCACCCTGCCCCTGATCGATGAGATGCAGACGCCCGGCGCGTGTCGCGACAAACTGGCCGGATGGTGGAAAGCGTTGCGTGATCGCGCGCGCCCTGTGGCCGGTCCAGGCGGCCAACAGCGGCACGGCCAGCAAGGCCATGGCTGGATCGAGAAGCGAACTCATGGTGCCAATACGTCGGTCGAGGCTGTGTGGTTTGTAGCCCGCACCATGGATCAGAGGTCGCGGCCGTCGACCTTCGGTTTGAGCCTGCGAATGATCTCCGGGATCCGCTCGATATGCGGATTGATCTCGATCGCACGCTGAAACGCGGTGAGTGCCGGTCGATCCTCGCCGAGTTGCTGGAAGATCATGCCGAGACCGACATAGGCGCCGAAATATCGGGGTTCGCGGGCGAGTACCTGCTCGAGATCGGCGACCGCCGCGCCATATTCCTTGCGGGCGAAATGGACGCTCGCGCGGCGGCTCCAGCCCTCCACATAGTCGGGATAGAGGTCGACCACGGTGTCAAGCAGCGCCAGCGACAGGTCGTGGTCGTTGCGCCGGTAGGCGTCGGTCGCGCGGGCCGTCAACAGATCGGCCGTGTCAGAGCCCGACTGCACCATCTGCGTGTCGATCTCGCGTTCGATCACGCGGGCCTGGCGGGGATCGGTCGCCTCGCGAAGGCGGGAATAGAGTTCGTCGAGTCGGCGTGCCCGCAGGGCTTCGAGAGAAGGCGCGACAAGATTGCCGACAGCCGGGGGGCGCTCGGCAGGCGGAGGGGGCGTCGGACCCGTGATCTGGGCCAGAGCCGAGCCGGAACCAATCGTCAGTGCAAACAGAAAAACCGCCGCGCGTGTCATGCCCCGAAGGTGAGGCAGGATACGCCGGCGGTCAACAGAGCGCATGATGACAGGCGCGTGAGCGCCAGCCAATCAGCCCTGACGCGCCTTGAAGCGCTTCTGGGTCTTGTTGATGATGTAGACGCGTCCCTTGCGACGGACGATCTGGTTGTCGCGATGGCGCGTGCGCAGCGACTTGAGCGAATTGCGGACCTTCATGGCGGCGATTCCCGAAAGAGAGACGCGAGGCAGACCGGGCTAGCCCGACGGTCACCGCGTCGAAAAGTTGAGGGGCGGGCTATACGGCGCCTGCCCCCGGCTTGTCAAGAATTTGGCGAGGAAAGACGCGCTTTCCCCCGGACAATGCCGTCAAGCAACATTCAGCAGGACGAGCGCAGCCCGCGCACCCGGTCCGGCAGCGATCTGGACAAGGCCGCGGCCTTCCAGCAGAGCCGTGAACCAAGGGCGGATCACCACGGGCGCCAGGCCTTCGCCAGTGAGTTGCCAATCACCTTCCAGAGCAACGAATGCCAGCACATCCGACGGATTGGGCTCGATCACTCCTTCCCCGCCAGTGACGATCTGAACATCGCCGGAAAAGGCGCCATCCCGCATGAGCAGGTTGAACGCGGTCGCAGGCGCGCCGCGTAACCGACAAAATGGCCCCGGCGCGCCGGCAAAGCGCGTCGGCTGGTCGCGATCGAGCGTTCGCGTGCCCTCAGCGGAGAAATCCAGGTGAACACCCGGGCCCTCCACGACGGTGAACACGCGCGTCACATCCGGGTAATGCGAGAACGGTCCGTCCTTCTCGATCGCCGCGGTGCCAATGCGCCAGTCGACATCGCCGTCAGGACCAAGCCTGACGGCGAAATCGGTGGCGGTTCCGCCGCCATTCTTCCACGGCGCCGTGACGTGGGTCGCCGGATCGATCAGCGTGATCATGCGTGGCAGCGTCACTGGGCGACGTAGCTGACGCCGCTGATCGGCGAGACAACGCGATTGTAGATCTCGCCGCAACGCGCGCCGCAACGCTTCACGAAGGCCGGCAGAACCACCTTGGTCAGGGCCTCGCGCAACAGCGCCACATCGGCAGGCGTTGCGCGGGTGACCACCATCGGCCGGTTGGTGACGACATGGCCGATCTTGCAGCCCGCGGCATTGCCGGAATTGCACTGGATGCCGTCCTCGGTGAGCTCAAGGCCGAGCTTCCACTGGGCTTCCTCGACTTCCTTCATGTAACCCTGGAGGAAGTCGCGCACAGGCGCATCGAGCCGGTTCCACCAGGCGAGATTGACCGCATAGGCGGCAATGCCCCACTGGATCGGCAGCGTGTAGAGGTGACGCGTCACCTCATACCAGCGCGCGCCATTGCCCGTCGCCGTGCCGGTGACGGCGCAATCGACGACGCCGCGCTCAAGCGCCGAATAGACCTCCGGGAAGCCGATGGCGACCGGCTGACCGCCGACCGACTGGATGAAATCGTTCTGCGAACCGCCGGGCGTGCGCACGCGCCTGCCCTTGAGATCGGCAAGGCTGGTGACCGGATCGCGGCAAAACAGCACCTGCGCCGGGAACGGATAGAAGGCGACGATCTTTACGCCGAACCGCTCAAGCTCCTGGTTGAGAATCGGCAGCATGGCCTCGGCGATCTTGCGCCCCTGCTCATGCGAGGTGTTCTGTCCCGACATGTCGATGATGTCGAGCAGCGGCACGTCACCGGCAACCGTCGGCAAGGCCATGCCGGCGAGATCGATCTGGCCGGCGCGCAGGACGCGGATGAGATCGGGACCGGTCAGGTTGCGCTCCGGCCAACTGGCTAGCGTCGTGGTGATGCGGCCGCCGGAACGCGCGCCGATCTGCTCACGCAGCATCGGAATATCGACGCGGGTATATTGCGGGATCGAGGGGGACAGCTGCGTCACCATCTGGATGGCGACAGGCGCGCCGGCAGGCGGCGGCGGCGTCTGGGCCTGGGATGGCGCGGCAAACAGCGCAAGCGACAACAGACCCACAAATCTTGATACCAATGTCGACATCAGCCATCTCCCAGCAACACAGGGCCCACGATAGGTGGCCTCACGAAGGGAAAGCAATGCCCGCGCACGCAGTGCATTTCCACAAAAGCGGGCAGCTTCCGAATGGGCCTGGCTGATGACGAGAGTGACCATCGCAGTGAATGACCATGCGGCTGGCATAGGCACGTTCTACGAGCGGCACGCACACGCGTTCGACCGGGCACGCGGCAGAGCCTTACTGGAGCATCGCCATCTTGCCGAGTTCGCATCCCGTACGCCGCCAGGGGCTTCAGTCCTCGACTGCGGTTTGCGGGATGGGCGAACCCATTGCCCGTCATCTCATCGACGCGGGGTTCCGTGTCACGGGCGTCGACATCGCGCAGGCGATGATCGATCTCTGCCGACAGCGGTTTCCCGGTCAGGCCTGGTTCCAGGCCGATATGCGGCACCTCGACCTTGGCCGCCGCTTTGACGGGCTGATCGCCTGGGACAGCTTCTTCCACCTGACGCGCGACGATCAGCGCGCCATGTTCCCGATCTTCGCGCGGCACGTTGTCCTCGGCGGCTGTCTCCTGTTCACCACTGGCCCGACGGACGGAGAGGTGATCGGGGAAGTGTTTGGTGATCCTCTCTTCCATGCGAGCCTTGCCGCCGACGAGTATAGGCAGCTGCTGGACAGGAACGGCTTTGCGGTCGTCAGCCACGTCGTCGAGGACCCGGACTGCGGATTTCACACCGTCTGGTGCGCCCGAAAGTGTCGCGACATTTGACCTTTCGTCCCCTGCACCGCTAAACCCCGCGCCATGACCTCAGCCGCCCCAACGCCCGCCTCGCGCCGGCGCACCTTCGCCATCATCTCGCACCCGGACGCCGGCAAGACGACGCTGACCGAAAAGCTGCTGCTGTTCGGCGGCGCAATCCAGCTGGCCGGCGAAGTGAGGGCCAAGCAGGGCCGCCGTCAGACCTCGTCGGACTGGATGGCGATCGAGCGCCAGCGCGGCATCTCGGTGGTCACCTCGGTGATGACGTTCGAATATGGCGGCTGCGTCTTCAATCTGCTGGACACGCCGGGCCACGAGGACTTCTCGGAGGACACCTACCGCACCCTGACGGCGGTGGACTCCGCCATCATGGTCATCGACGGGGCCAAGGGCGTCGAGGACCGCACGCGCAAGCTCGTTGAGGTCTGCCGCCTGCGCGACATCCCGATCATCACCTTCATCAACAAGATGGACCGCGAAAGCCGCGACCCCTTCGACCTGATGGACGATGTCGAGAAGGCGCTGGCCCTCGACACTGTGCCAATGACCTGGCCCATCGGTGTGGGCCGCGAATTCGCCGGCACCTATGACCTGGTGCACAATCACGTCCGCCGCATTGACCGCGACGAGGAGCCGATCAAGGTCAACGGGCCGGAAGCCGCCATCTTCGACGAGATGCTGCCGGTCGGCACCGATGCCTGGCGCGAGAGCGCGCTGCTCGCCAAGGAGGGCGCCAAGCCCTTCGACCTCGAGGCCTACCGCGAGGGCCACATGACGCCGGTCTATTTCGGCTCGGCGCTGCGCACCTTCGGCGTCCAGGACCTGATCGACGCGCTGATCGCCTATGCCCCGCCGCCGCGGGCTCAGGTGGCCGAGACACGCACCGTGCTCGCCGACGAGCCGAAAATGTCCGGCTTCGTCTTCAAGATCCAGGCGAACATGGATCCGAACCACCGCGATCGGATCGCCTTCCTGCGCGTCTGTTCGGGCAAACTGTCACGCGGGATGAAGGCCAAGCTGGTGCGCACCGGCAAGCCGATGCCGCTCAACGCCCCGCAATTCTTCTTCGCCAAGGATCGCCAGCTGGCCGAGGAAGCCTATGCCGGTGACATCGTCGGTATCCCCAATCATGGCACGCTCCGCATTGGCGACACGCTGACCGACGGGGAGGATATCGTCTTCAAGGGAGTGCCCAGCTTCGCGCCGGAACAGCTTCGCCGCGTCAAGCTGAAGGATGCGATGAAGGCGAAGAAGCTGCGAGAGGCGCTGCAGCAGATGGGTGAGGAAGGCGTTGTCCAGCTCTTCGTCCCGAACGATGGCTCACCCGCGATCGTCGGCGTCGTCGGCGCGCTGCAGCTCGACGTCCTGAAGGAGAGGCTCGCCGGCGAATATACGCTCCCGGTCGATTTCGACCCCTGCCAGTTCTCGGTCTGCCGCTGGATCACGTCCAGCGACCAGCAGGCGCTGAACAGCTTCATCGACAGCCATGGATCGTCCATGTCGCGCGACCTCGACGGCGCGCCGGTCTACATGGCGTCTAGCGCCTTTTCTCTCCGCTACGAGGAAGAGCGCGCGCCGGGCATCACCTTCTCGGCGATCAAGGACTATCAGCGCGCCGCCTGAGCCGCCGCAACGCGGGCCGGCCGGCCAGCCCGACGGTTCTGGCCGCCGCCGATCGCCTGCCCGACCCAGCCGATCACCTGCGCATGCAGGCGCGGATCCTTGTCGATATTGAAATGCGTGAGATTATTGGCCTGCCTCAGGTCAATATTCTCGATGCGGCCACGGAAGCTCGGTGCGGCCGAGAGCGCCGCGCCCCAGCCATTGTTCGACTGGTAGAAGTTGACGAAGCGGCGGGCACCACCGGAAACCTGCTGGCTGATTGTCGGATCGAAGGCAACCGCAAGCGCTACGCTGCCACCGTTCTGCGCAAGGAAATTCGAGATATCCGTAACAACATTGGCGCCCAGCGAATGGCCGATGATCACCGCCTGATGGCGACCGCCGGAAGCACGCTGGTTCGCCAGAATCTCCTGAGCAATCGACTGCCAGTTGCCATGTTCGTGGACCGTTGCCCGGTAGCCGCGCTGGTTGAGCTTGGCACCGAGGTCATCCATCCCCTGGGAAAAGACATTGGCGAGGCCACGGATCAGATAGATGCGCGAAGGAACCTGCCGGTTCTCGCGACCGGTCGCGGCCGTCAGATAACCGTTCCGTCCCATGGCATCACGAGCCATCTGGATCGCGCCACTCCCGTCGCTGTCGATGCTGGTCTGTGCGGTGGTCTGGCACCCCGCCATGACGATGCCGGAAACAAGCACGCCGAGAACGCCGAATTTCGACGACATGCGCATAGCCAACCCCAAACCTGATACCTGCCAGTGAATTCCCAACGCCGCTCCAGGGAAAAGGTGCCGGCTCGAATCCTGCGGCAAACCTGCCGCAACTATGGTTAACCCGATCTGAAGAGGCAGGCTCGGAGAGTGTCAATGGAAGCATGGCGCAATTGCTGGCCAGGCCGCATGTCGACGTTGCACTGTTGCCGGAATGCCGCGTTGGCTTAGGGGCGGCGCTGCGTCTGCGTGGTGGAGATAGTGTCCTGGATCGCACCGATCACGCGTTCGTGCACCTGTGGGTCCCGGTCGATCGTGAAATGCGTGAGGTGTTCCATGGCTTTGAGGTCGACGTTCTCGACCCGTCCACCCTGCCCAGGCGCTGCCGCCACACTGCGTCCCCAACCATTGTCTGACTGGTAGAAATTCACGAAACGTTTGGTGCCACCGGTGACGGCAAGGTCGACCGTTGGGTCGAAGGTCACCGCGAGGTCCGCCGATAGGCCTCGGTTTGCGAGGCCATTGACGACCGCAACAACCGAATTGGCACCCAGCGAATGGCCGATCACGATGGCGTGGGAGCGGCCACCTGACGCCCTCGTTTCCGCGCTGATCATCTCGATGATCCGCGCATGGTCATCGTAGGGATGAACACTGGTGTTGTAGCCGAGTGCATTCAGCTTGACGGAGAGGTGGTCGACGCCTTCGGAAACGGTCTGGGCAAGCCCGCGCAACAGATAGACATGCGTCCCCTCGGTCGATGGCGTACGTCGTCCTCGACCCAGATCGGCCGCATCGGTGCGCAACGTGAAATCGCGCGCCGGGCTGGCCTGCTGGCGATCCGCACCGATGACGCCCGCCGCCTGGCAACCGCCCAGCGCCAAGACCATGGCGATCACGCAGCCTCGGCCAAACATCATGCGCTTACTCACACTGAAGATCCGCAGTGACCCCGTTTGCCCCGATTGCCGCGCAACCAGACCTGGCCACCGGGAACATCGGTGTCATCAAAGACAGACGTGCTTGCCAGTCAATGAACGAAGGGGATGATTCGCTTCGTTCGGTCAGCATATTCGGCATAGTGTTGCCCGAAGGCCTCGTGCATCATTCGTTCCTCGCGGGCGATGCGGAAGCAGTAGAGCGTTCCGAAACCGATCAGCCCGGCCGGCCCGACGATCAGGTTCTGCAGCAAGAGAAGCTGGGCCAGCCCCCACAGAAAGAACGCCGAATACATCGGGTGCCGAACCAGCCGATAGACGCCATGCGTGACCAGAGTATGGCCTTCGCGCAACTCGAGCGTCTGCGACCAGTTGCGTCCCAGCTGCCTGTGGGTCGCCAGGAACAGGGCAAGCGCCGCGACAAAAATGAGGGCTCCGAGCCAGGCGGCAGCTGGAGAAAAATCAAAATCGGCAAAACGCAGGAAACCAAGGCGACGCGTCAGACAATAGGCGATCGGGATCATCCCAAGCCCGGCAAGCGAAATCAGCAACAGCACGCGCTCCTGCCGGTCGACCGAACTGACCTCGATCTTGTTCTTCCGCTTGTTCCGTATCTCGTGGGGAATGCGGATGGCGCCCCACGCCACCACACCTGCCAGGAAGATCATCTCAGCAAGAAATCTCGTCATGACGCAGCCAACCCGGGTCGTGTGGAGTCCAAGCGCGCCGTCGCCCCCGCCAGCGAGCCATCCGCTCCGAGCGCTCCAGGGAGCTTCTCGCCGTCATGGACAATTGCAGCGAAGGGAAACGGGCCGCAGCAGATCATGTGGAAGTCGTAGCGATAGCGCTGCTCGTTGCCCATCACGTACTGACGGTGCACCCGCAACAGATTGCCGCGGAAGCGGCCCCAGGTCTCCGCCGACAGCATGCGCGACAGGCGGATACGCTGGCCGATAGGCTTGGTCTTCGTCGACAGGCCAAGCGTCTCGACCGTGTTGCGCTTGTAGAACGAGATGAAATCGACGTGGCTGTCGAACTCGGCCCAGGTGATGTCCTCGGCGTCGGCAACATCCTTGACGGAAGCCCGCAACCAGCCTGCCGCCGGATGGAGGGCGATCTTCAGCGTCGACGAACCGACGCCGGCAAGCCCGAGCCGAATACCGTGGCGACCCAGGTCAGGGTTGAGCCGGAGCGCCCGTGCCAGACTGTCAATCATCCAGGCAGCGCCCAGACTATGTGCGACGATCACCACCTCATCGACGTCGCCTGCAGCCACCCCCTCGGCGATCTCACGGGCAAAGGCTTCGGCTCTCGTGGCGATCGACGGCCGGGCTTCGCGGATCATGTCCCGCGCGAATATCCAGTCGTTCAGCATGTAGTCGATGTGGAAGCGGCGCCCAGGATACGCCATCAGCCCCATAAACACGGCAACGGCAATCGCGGGTTCGACAATAAGGGGGAAAGGCAGCCGCAACCATGACCACAGCGAAGCCCCCAGAATGGCAACCAGCGAGAACAATGCCAACAGCAGCGCGGGATAACCGGCAAACAGTGAATAGCGCCAATAGGTCTTGATGTAGCGCCAGAACGTCCCTGTGAAGAGAATGTCTGCGGCTGCACGGCCATAGAGTCCGAGCCGTTTCCAGATCGGCTGCGCGACATCCTCGGCGATCACGTCATCCCAGCAAAGCAGCCGGACATCGGTGTCGGTCTGCCAGTCAGGCCCCGCGACCGCTACGTGCCACGACGCGACCGGTCGGCTGGCGTCCCGCGTCATCGGCGATACAGTCGCGGCCAGGGACCAGGTTTTCTCGAAGCGGCGGATCTCGCGGTCGAAACGATGATGATGGGCCGCTGCGTCGAGCGGCTCATAGCCCGTCAGGAGATAGACGCGACGCTTTCTGATCGGAATCGACATGGACCTCGTGAGGGTTACAGGGACGGCGGTGATGCCACGTCACAGCCAAATCCGCCAGTCGCAACTCGGTTCATCTTGAGGACAAGACGCCATGCTTTGAACGATCGGCCGATATCCTCTCCCCGGGCGTGTCGGCTAGTCTCCCCAGCGCAGCCGCCTAGGGCCGCACCTCTACGGGAGCACCATGATGATCCGCGCGGCTGCAGCACTCGTCGTAGCGTGCCTGTCCCCAGCGGCATTCGCAGAGGAGTCCTATCCCGCGCGGCCGGTGACCATGGTCGTGCCTTTTGCCGCCGGCGGCACCTCGGACGTCATCGCGCGGGTGGTCGCCGAAGAACTCAGCCGCAATCTCGGCCAACGAGTCGTCACCGAGAATGTCGCCGGCGCGGGCGGCACCCTGGCCCTCAGTCGCGTGGCGCGAGCCGCGCCCGACGGCTACACGATCGCCATCGGCAATACCGGGACCAACGCTGCCGCCTATTCCATCTACACGGACCTGCGCTACGCTCCCGAAGCTTTCATCGCCGTGGGGCTGGTCGCCAAGACCTCGCCGCTTCTCGCCATCAGGCGCAATCACGAGGCGACTACGCTGACCGAATTCGTCACCTATGCGAAGGCCAATCCGGGTCGCGTGACGCTCGGCCACGCAGGGGTCGGCTCTTCCAATTACCTGATCTGCCGGAGCTTCGTGCGCGCGGCCGGCATCGACGTGACACTCGTCAGCTATCGTGGGGCGGCACCGGCGCTCTATGACCTGCTCGCCGGCCAGATCGACGGCGTCTGCGACGCGGCTACTTCGCTTGCGCCCAATGTCCAGTCCGGTGCGGTCAGGGCGCTGGCCGTCGCTGCCACGACGCGGCTCGCCAACCTGCCCGATGTCCCGACATCGGCGGAGGCTGGATTGTCCGCCTTCCAGGCCCAGGGGTGGAATGGCATCTTCGTGCCGGCTGGAACGCCGGCGAATATCGTCGACCGGTTGAACCGGGCAACCCGCGCCGCAGTCGCGAGCGAAGCGCTGCAGAAGCGCTTCGGTGAACTGGCATCGAACGTCCCGGGACCAGACGAGCTGGCGCCCGAGGCCCTCGCCCGGCTGGTGCCCGCCGAGATCGCCAAGTACAGGGCATTGCTGGACTAAGCCTGTCGCCCGCTTCGCAATTCGACCTCCGGCATCTGGCCGCGGCCGACAATCTTGGGCATAGTGCATCGGGAAGGTCGATCGTCCAGACCGCCGGACACAAGGCGACAGGGTGGAGCGGCAGCTGATGAACATCAGCGAGGATGGATCAGGTTCGGGCGGACCGGGCAGCACGCCCAAAGGGCCCAGCTGGCGGCGCGCGCACCCCCGTGACTCCGATCCGGAATTCCGCCGTGGCTTCAATGCCTGGGATGAGCGCGTGCGCATGCGGCAGAACATTGCCGCGGCGATTGCCGTGGTTCTGTTGGGGGTCGCCACCTACGTGGTGTTCGAAAATCTCCGTGTCACCACCCGCACGCTGGTCTGCATCGAAGCCGGACATCGCAATTGCATCCCGCTCGACATCAAGCGATCTGGCGACCGCTGAAACGCAACATTCGCATCCGGTAGCCAGACTGCGCTAGGCTCGCCGTACGGCAGGCCTGGAGGCGGACGTGCAGCGCATCACCATCAGCATCGACGATGCCCTCCTGGAGACAGTCGACCGGCTTGGCCGCCAGCGCGGCTACCAGAGCCGTTCGGAAGCCATGCGCGACATCGTCCGCGAGGCGGCGGTCGCCGACGGATCGGTGATGGCGGGCGACGCGCCTTGCATGGCGACCCTCACCTTTGTCTTCGAACACGAGACCCGAGACCTAGCGCGCCGGCTGACCCTTGCCCAGCACGATCACCACGAGCTCTCGGTCTCGACATTGCATGTCCATGTCGATCATCGCGATTGCCTGGAGGTCATGGTGCTCAGGGGAACGGTCTATCAGGTGAAGGCATTCGCCGATGCGGTGATCACCCAGCGCGGCGTCCGCCACGGCAGCCTCCATCTCATTCCGATTGATTCGGGAGAGGGGCACGGCCACCCGCATTTGCATGGCCATGGCGCCCATCAGCATCATCAAGGGTAATACAGGCAGGCAGAGCATCGCATCATGGGCTATCGCATATCGGTTGGAACGCGGACCTACAGCTTTGCGGACCTCAGGGATCTGATGGCGAAGGCTACCCCGCTCAGATCAGGCGACGTGCTAGCCGGAATTGCCGCCTCGACGGCCGAGGAGAATGTCGCGGCGAAGATGGCTCTCGCCGATGTGCCGCTGAAGACGTTCCTTACCGAAGCGCTGGTGCCCTACGAAGCCGATGAAGTGACGCGCCTCATCATGGACAGCCACGACGGCGCGGCTTTCGACAGCATCTCTCACCTGACCGTCGGGGACTTTCGCAACTGGCTTCTGTCCGACCAGGCTGATGCCGCAACCCTTGCCAGCATAGCGCCGGGCGTCACGCCGGAAATGGCCGCGGCGGTCTCCAAGGTCATGCGCAATCAAGACCTGATTCTGGTTGCGCGAAAGTGCCGGGTCGTCACCAGCTTTCGCAACACGATCGGGCTGCCGGGGACGATGGCGGTGCGGCTGCAGCCGAACCACCCGACCGATGATGCCAAGGGCATCATGGCCTCGACCATCGACGGCCTGCTCTACGGCACGGGCGATGCGGTGATCGGCATCAATCCGGCATCCGACAGTCTGCCGGTAATCGGCGACCTGCTGAAACTGCTCGACGAGCTCATCCAGCGCTTCGCGATTCCAACGCAAGCTTGCGTCCTGACACATGTCACGAGCTCGATCGCACTGATCGAGCGAGGCGCGCCCGTCGATCTGGTGTTCCAGTCGGTTGCCGGCACCGAGGCAGCCAATGCCTCGTTCGGCGTCGATCTCAAGGTGCTGCGCGAGGGCATGGATGCCGGCCGCTCGCTGAAGCGCGGAACGGTGGGCGACAATGTCATGTATTTCGAGACTGGCCAGGGGTCGGCTCTCTCGGCCAATGCTCATCATGGTGTCGATCAGCAGACGCTGGAGGCACGCGCCTACGCGGTTGCTCGCGCCTTCGAGCCCCTGCTCGTCAACACTGTGGTCGGCTTCATCGGTCCGGAATATCTTCATGACGGCAAGCAGATCACCCGCGCCGGCCTCGAGGACCATTTCTGCGGCAAGCTCATGGGCCTGCCTCTCGGTTGCGACATTTGCTACACCAACCACGCTGAGGCCGACCAGGACGACATGGATGGACTCCTGACGCTGCTCGCAGCAGCCGGCGTGACCTACATCATGGGCGTACCCGGCGCCGACGACGTCATGCTGAACTACCAGTCGACCTCGTTTCATGATCAGCTCTATGTCCGCGACCTCCTCGGGCTGAAGCGCGCGCCGGAATTCGAAGCCTGGCTCTTCACCCAAGGGGTCACCAGTGCTGACGGCAGGTTGAAACCCCAGTCTGGCACCCACCCCTTGCTCACTGCGGGGTCAGGCTCGTGACCAGTCCGATCAGCACCGATAGCTGGCGCAATCTCGGCGTGGCGACCCCTGCCCGCATCGCGTTGGGCCGGGCAGGCCCCGCACTACCAACGGCAGCAGTTCTCGAATTTGCGATGGCTCATGCAAGAGCCCGGGATGCCGTCCACGCGGTGCTGGACAGGCCGCGCCTGGACGCCGACATCGATGCTCTCGGCCTGGCATGCCTTCATGTCTGTTCAGCGGCCGCGTCTCGAGATGCTTATCTCGTCCGCCCGGATCTCGGTCGCCGTCTGGCGCCCGGCTCCCACGAGCATCTGGTGGCAAGGTTGGAGGGACCGGTCGATATCGCGCTGATCGTTGCTGACGGCCTGTCGGCGCATGCGGTGCAGAGCCACGCCCCGTCCATGCTCGGTCATCTGCTCCCCGCCTTTGCCCGCGAAGGCTGGAGCCACTCAGCCCTCATCGTCGCCCATCAGGGGCGGGTGGCTCTCGGCGACGAGATCGGCGAACTTTGCAAGGCCCGCATCACGGTCATGATGATTGGCGAAAGGCCAGGCCTGTCATCGCCGGACAGCCTCGGCCTCTACCTGACCTTCTCACCGCGTATCGGCCGGCATGATGGCGAGCGCAACTGCATCTCCAATGTCAGAGGCGGCGGCCTCGGCTATGAGGTCGCCGCCTTCAAGGCGGTATGGTTGATCCGGGAGGCACTCAGCCGGCAATTGACCGGCGTCGCGCTCAAGGATGAGAGCGACGCCCTGCTGCCCAGCCGTCCTGCCGACGTTCTGCCGTGAGAATGTTCATACGGCAGTCCGCAGTTACGCGGCCTTGATCGTCTCGAAGAACCGGTCGATCTCCCGCCGCAGAAGCGCGGACTGCTTGGACAACTCGTCAGCCGAGGTCAGGACGGCGGTTGATGTCGAAGCCGTTTCAGATGCCGCCTGACTGACACCGGAGATGTTGCTGGAGACCTCCTGCGTGCCGTGCGCGGCCTCCTGAACGTTGCGCGCGATCTCCTGCACGGCAGAATCTTGCTGTTCGACGGCGAGCGCGACGGCCGATGCGATACGGCTGATTTCCTCGATCGTCGATGCGATCTCCGTGATCGCCCCAACAGATTTCTGCGTCACTGTCTGGATCGCAACCACTTGCTGGCTGATGTCGTCGGTGGCCTGAGCCGTCTGGCTGGCAAGGCTCTTCACTTCGGAGGCCACCACCGCGAAGCCGCGTCCTGCCTCCCCGGCACGGGCCGCCTCGATCGTCGCGTTGAGCGCGAGCAGATTGGTCTGCGAGGCAATATTGGCGATCAGATTGATGACATCGCCGATCTTCTGCGCGGTCTCGGCCAGGCCATTGATGACAAACCGCGACTCGTTGGCCTGGGTGACAGCCTGGTTGGCAATCCGAGTGGATTGCTGCACCTGACGCCCAATCTCCTGGACCGAACTGGCCAGTTCCTCGGTCGCAGCAGCTACCGTCTGCACGTTGGAGGCCGATTCCTCAGACGCCGCCGCGACTGCAGTCGACTGCCGCGTCGTCTCCTCGGCATTGGCCGCGAGGCTGCCGGCTGTCGATTGCAACGAGCTTGCGGCATTGCCGACTGTCGCCAAAGACGTCGACATCATTCCATTGAAGTCCGCGATGGCGCTGGTCAGCTTGTCCTGACGCCTCTGCCGGTCGGCCAGCATCTCTTCCTGATAGACGGAAATGGCGATGTCCATGTCGATCATGACGGCAGAATTGACTGCGACCAGCACGGCCGAAAGCTTCGCCGGCCGCCACTTGTAGGTGCTGACCGCGAGCATGCTCAGGTGTGCCAGCACGAAATTGTAACCGCCGATATACCAACGAGGCTCCAGCCCGATCTTGTTGTGGATTCGCCCGATGGTGCGCACGCTTTGCATGTAGGCGTCATCAAATTTGCCGCCGAACAATCGTGCCCAATGGCTCGACTGGGCCGTCTTCAGGCGGGGCACATCGCTGCCGAGCATCTTGGCCAGTTGCTGCTCTGCCATGACATGGCGATAGAACGCCTCAAGGACCTCAGGCAGGCGGGGTTCGACAACCTTCCAGAACTCACGCAGATGCTCGCTCGTCGCGGCATCGATCCGCATGAATCGCATACGCGTCGTACGGTCGCCTTCACCGGTCTGGGCCTGCAAATGGTTGACTGTCACGGTCCCCTCCTCATCCGCTTAGGGATGTCGCTTGAGTGCTCAACCTCGGGGGCGGGCTGACGCTCTGGCAGCGTGGCTCATTGATTGAGGCCACACGTGTATTCACGCACCAAGGCTGATTCAGTTCGGTTAATTTTACGCTAACGATACAACTAATGGTTTATCTCTATATGACATTGCAAACCTGCAAAATGAGAGACTCGGTTGAGGACACGCTGCGCCGTGACCACCAGCGCAACCGCAAACAGCCAAGCTTCCGGTCAAAACCGGGCTGCACTATCCTGTGCGCATGACAAGGTCGCCCACGCCTCAACCACCTGTTGCAGATCGAGATGTCGATGCCCTCATGGTGTTTGACGGACTATGCGGCTTCTGCTCGGACTCGGTGCGGATGGTGTTGAAGATGGACGCCCGGGGCATCGTGTCCTTCACGCCGATCCAGTCGCCTTACGGGCGCCTTCTGTGCACACGCTACGGCCTCGACCCAGACGATCCCTCGACCTTCCTGTTCATCGATCGGGGCCGCCTGCATGTTGAAAGCAATGCGATCCTCGCACTGATGGCACGTATGCAGCGGCCTTGGAGATGGCTCGCCTATCTGTCAGTCGTTCCGCGATCCTGGCGCGATGCCGCCTACCGCACGATCGCGCGCAACCGCTATCGGCTGCGTGGCCGACTCGCCGCCTGCATGGTCCCCGATGCGGCTCTCCGTGCCAGGTTCATCGAGGCCATTCCGCCCGATCAAACGAAAAGGGCGGCCGCAGGGCCGCCCTCCTGTTCGATGTGATCGGCCCTCAGGCCTTGTCGACGACATCCTTGACCTTGTCCTTGGCCTTGCCGATCGCCTGTTGGGCCTCACCCTTCTTTTCCTGGGCGAGACCACGGACCTGCATCTCGGTATTGCCGATGGCCTTGCCGGCCGCCTGACGCACGTTACCGGCGGCCTCGTTGGCGATGCCCTTGGCCTTGTCGCTCATGCTACCCATGGCAGTGATCCTTCTCTCGAAGCTGCGGAATTGTTCAGCGAGAGACAAACGCGGGATCTCGAAAATGGTTTCACGATAATCGAAGCCACGACGCAGTCGCACCACGGCCGCGCGCTTAAAAGCGTGGCAGGCAGAGCATGGAATTGGAGCCGGTCAGGAACACCGAGGCGACCCCGAAGCCTGCGATCAGAAGCCCGATGACCACCATCGTCGAGGGGTTCTGCGCAAGGCCTCGGATCGAGACAAGCCCGAGCGCCGTCCCGATCACCGCAGGCAGAGTGCCCAGGCCAAAGCCCAGCATCAGGCTCATGCCGCCGGCTCCGGTACCTGTCAGCATCGCCGTCAGGAGTGCGCCATAGACCATCGCGCAGGGAAGAAAGCCCCAGAGCACGCCGGTGCCAACGGCAGCGGCGGTGCCGAACCCGGCATGGCGGCCCGACAGGGTCATGATCGTCGTGCCGATTGGTCCTGCGAGCCTGCTGAATACCATCGGGGCCGGTAGCAGTCCGGCGGTCGACAAACCGACCCAGATCAGCGTTGCCGCACTCGCCAGGTGGATCATCCGGAAGGCCGCTGCCTGATCAAATGCGGCCGCAAAGCCGGACCCGAACAGGCCAAGCACGCCACCAGCCGCGCAATAGGCGAGAATGCGGCCAGCCTGAGTGAGCAGCAGCGTTCTGGTCCGCTGCCGCGCGCTGCCGTCGGGATGGGCGGTGAACATCACGGCGGATGCGATGCAACCGCACATTCCGGCGCAGTGCAGGCTTGATGCAAAGCCCATCAGCATGCCGGCCACGACCAGCATTGGGGGCAAGAGGCCCGCTCCGATAATGTCCATGACGAGAGGCCTCAGACTGCTGCAGAGTGCCGGCCGGCCTTGGCGAGATGGGCGTCAAAGATCGACGCGACCACGCGCACGAACGGCTGGCCCGGCTCGAGCACCCTGATCTTGCGACCATCGCGGGAAACCAGACCCTCCCGCTCGAGCGGCTGCAGCCTTTCGAGATCATCATCGAACAGCGCCGGCGCGAAGCCGAACTGGTCAGCCGTTGCCGCGAGATCGGTCCCGAAGCCGCACATCAACTGCTCGATGACCGCCGCCCGCATGCGATCTTCCTGCGAAAGGGCGAGACCGCGCACTGTTGCCGGCAGACCCTGATCGATCGCCCGCTGATAGCCGGCAATATCGGGGGCGTTCTGCACATAGCCCTGAGGCAGCTTGCCGATCGCCGAGGCACCGAGCCCAATCAGGGCGTCGGCATCATCCACGCTGTAGCCTTGGAAGTTGCGCTTGAGGTGACCACCTTCGGCCGCCGACACCAGCGTATCGTCAGGCAAGGCGAAATGATCGAGCCCGATGGCCCGGTATCCCATCGCAACCAACGCCTGGCGTGCGGCCGAGGCCTGGCCGAACCGGCCGTTAGGATCGGCCAGAGCTTTGTCATCGATCAGCCGCTGGTGTGTCTTGAACCATGGCACGTGGGCATAGCCGAAGAGGGCGATCCGGTCAGGCCCAAGCTTTGTCGCCCGCACGATCGTGTCGAGAAGGTCTGCTTCGGACTGATGCGGCAGGCCATACATGAGGTCGAAGCTGATGGCATCGATGCCGGCGGACCGCAGATGATCGACAGCCGCAGCAACCGTCTCGTAAGGCTGGATCCGGCCGATCGCCGTCTGCACATGCGGATTGAGATCCTGCACGCCGAGGCTCGCCCGGTTGACGCCGATGCGGGCAAGGTCGCGCCCAAGCTCGCGCGTCACCTGCCGCGGATCGAGCTCGATCGCATGTTCCGCGCCTTCCGCCAGTCCGAAGCGCAACGCAATCCGTTCAACGACTGCGGCCAGGCCTTCCGACCGCAGCATTGTCGGTGTTCCACCGCCCCAGTGCAGATGGCGCACGCGTCGCGCCGTGGTCAGGCCGGCGATCAGATCGATCTCCGCGATCAGGCGGTCGCGATAGGCGTCGACGGGCTCATGCTTGCGCACCACCTTCGTGTGGCAACCGCAATAGGCGCACATCGCGGCGCAGAAGGGCACATGCAGGTAAAGTGAGAGTGTCGTGCACGGCGACAGTTGCGAGAGCCAGTTTCGGTAGGTCGCCGGATCGACGGCCGGGCCAAAATGCGGCGCCGTGGGATAAGAGGTGTAGCGAGGCACCATCTGCTCGGCGAGTTCGATACGAGCTGACGTCAGATCAGAAGGCGGAAGCTGGATGGTGTGGGTCAGTCGGGTCATGGGGGCGGACCGTTCGATGGGCGGCGAGGGTTCGCCACGTTGTCCACAAGGACACTCTCTCCGGCAGAACTCCGCGTTGATCAGGATCAAGTCAGCCCAGTCACCGACCACCAAATCGCGCCGGGTTGATTGAGATCAATGTGGCGAAATTCGGTCGTGCCAATGGTCCGGGATGATGCAGTCGGATTCCCGTCTGCGTCCCGAAACAGACGCGCGAGACCCGCGATGACACCTGCATCAGCCCAAAAATCACTCACCTTCACGGAGATCGGTTCCGCCCTTGCGTTCGCCGCGACAGCGCTCTTGTGCATCGTCGTCGCGGCGGGATCGGTCGATAGCGGTTACACCTTCCACGTGACGCTCGGAGCGATCGCCTCGATCGCTGCCGTCATCGCAATCTTCAACCGCTACATGGCGCGTCCTGCATCGATACCGCAGGAGATCGACGGCAAGCCCAACTACAATATGGAGCCGGTCAAGTTCGCCGTTGTGGCGGCCGTCTTCTGGGGCATCGCTGGCTTTACGGTCGGTCTTGTGATCGCAAGCCAACTTGCCTGGCCGGTGCTCAACCTCGATCTTCCCTGGACCAATTTCGGTCGTCTGCGTCCGTTGCACACCTCGGCAGTGATCTTCGCCTTCGGTGGCAACGTGTTGCTCGCGACCTCGTTCTACGTGGTCCAGAAGACCAGCCGAGCGCGCCTCGCAGGCGTGATCGCGCCGTGGTTCGTCATCCTCGGCTACAACTTCTTCATCCTCATCGCCGGCACCGGCTATCTGCTCGGTATCACGCAGGGCAAGGAATACGCCGAGCCCGAGTGGTATGCCGATCTCTTCCTGACCATCGTCTGGGTCACCTATCTCCTGGTGTTCCTGGCAACGCTCTGGAAGCGCAAGGAACCCCACATCTTCGTGGCGAACTGGTTCTACCTGGCCTTCATCGTGACGATCGCCGTGCTCCATCTCGGCAACAATGCCGCGATCCCGGTCTCGATCTACTCGCCGAAGAGCTACATCGTCTGGTCGGGCGTCCAGGACGCCATGTTCCAGTGGTGGTACGGCCATAACGCGGTCGGCTTCTTCCTGACCGCCGGCTTCCTCGCCATCATGTATTATTTCGTTCCGAAGCGCGCCGAGCGGCCGATCTATTCCTACCGGCTGTCGATCGTCCACTTCTGGGCCCTGATCTTCCTCTACATCTGGGCCGGCCCGCACCATCTGCACTACACCGCCCTGCCCGACTGGGCGCAGACGCTGGGCATGACCTTCTCCATCATGCTGTGGATGCCCTCGTGGGGCGGCATGATCAACGGCCTCATGACGCTCTCGGGCGCCTGGGACAAGCTCCGGACCGACCCCGTGCTCCGCCTCATGGTCGTGTCGCTTGCCTTCTACGGCATGTCGACCTTCGAGGGGCCGCTCATGTCGATCAAGGCGGTCAACTCGCTCTCGCACTACACGGACTGGACCATTGGCCACGTGCATTCCGGCGCGCTCGGCTGGGTCGCCTATGTCTCGTTCGGCGCGATCTACTGCCTCGTGCCGTGGCTGTGGAAGAAGAAGGAGCTCTACTCGCTCCGCCTGGTCGACTGGCACTTCTGGGTCTCGACCATCGGCATCGTCTTCTACATCTCGGCGATGTGGGTTGCCGGCATCATGCAGGGCCTGATGTGGCGCGCCTACACCGCGCTCGGCTTCCTCGAATATTCGTTCATCGAGACGGTCGACGCGATGCATCCATACTACGTGATCCGTGCTCTCGGCGGCGCCCTGTTCGTCGTCGGCTCGCTGATCATGGCCTACAACCTGATCATGACGGTGCGCCAGGGCGAGGCTGCTGAAGCCGAACCCATGCCCGCCCTCGTTCCGGCCGAGTGAGGAGGGAACTATGTCGCTCTGGAACAAACACGCCATCTTCGAGAAGAACTCGATCGTCCTTGTCCTCGGGATCATCGTGGTCGTCGCCATCGGCGGCCTGGTCGAGATCGCTCCCCTCTTCTATCTGAGGAGCACCATCGAGCGGGTCGAGGGCGTTCGCCCCTACACCCCGCTCGAACTGGCCGGCCGGGCGATCTACGTCCGCGAGGGCTGCTACAACTGCCACAGCCAGATGATCCGTCCGCTGCGCGACGAAGTGGAGCGCTACGGCCATTACTCGCTCGCGGCCGAGAGCATGTACGACAAGCCCTTCCAGTGGGGCTCCAAGCGCACAGGTCCGGACCTGGCGCGCGTCGGCGGCAAGTACTCCGACGAGTGGCATGTGGCGCATCTGTCGAACCCGCGTTCGATCGTGCCGCAGTCGATCATGCCGGGCTATCCCTTCCTGGCGACCGCTGAGGTGCGCCCCGAAACGGTCGCGGGCCATCTGCCCACGAACCGCGTCGGCGGCGTGCCCTACAGCGCCGACCAGATTGCCAAGGCGCTCGAGGACATGCGGACCCAGGTCAATCCTGAAAGCCCGAATGTCCAGGCCTTCCAGGCCCGCTATCCCGGCGCGACCGTCCGCAATTTCAGCGGCGGGACCAGTGCCGCGGCGGGCACGGTGAGCGAGATGGATGCCCTCGTGGCCTATCTCCAGGTGCTCGGGACGATGGTCGACTTCAAGACCTACGACGCCCGCGCCAACATCCGCTGAGTCAGGGGAGCAAAGCACGATGAGCACCTACACAAGCCTTGCGACCTTCGCCCAGACCATCGGACTTCTCTATTTCGTCGCGATGTTCCTCGGCATTGCCGCCTACGCGTTCTGGCCTCGCAACAAGACCCGTTTCGAGGACGCCGCCCACATCCCGCTGAGGGAGGAATGATCATGGCCGACCACAAACCCGAAATCGACGTCGCCACAGGCCGCTCGACCACCGGCCATGAATGGGACGGCATCAAGGAACTGAACTCGCCGCTGCCGAAATGGTGGGTCTACCTGTTCTACGCGACCATCGTCTGGTCGATCGGCTACTGGGTCGTGTACCCGGCCTGGCCGATGATCGCGAGCCACACCCGCGGCGTCATCGGCTATTCGTCCCGCATGGACGTCGCCGCCGATCTCGACGCGTTGCGGGCCCGCCGCACCCAGCGCGGTGCTGCCTTGGCGACCGCCCCGTTGGCCGACATCCAGCGCGATACCAACCTGCTCACCCTGGCTCTCGCCCAGGGCAAGGCCGCCTTCGGAGACAATTGCGCACCCTGCCATGGCCTCTCGGCCACCGGCTCGCGCGGCTATCCGAACCTCCGCGACGACGCATGGCTCTGGGGCGGCAAACTGGAGGACATCCACCAGACCATCCGCCACGGCATCCGCAATGCCGACGATCAGTCCCGTCAGGGGCCGATGCCGCCCTTCGGGGGCGCCGCCGGCATGCTGAAGCCGGCCGAGATCGTCCAGGTGGCGAACTTCGTCCGCACGCTCTCGGGCCAGGCGCCCCGCGCCGGTATCGATGTGGCCAAGGGCAAGGAGCTGTTCGCGGCCAATTGCACGGCCTGTCACGGAGATGAAGGCCGCGGAAACCGCGATCTCGGCGCGCCGAACCTGACCGGTCAGGTCTGGCTCTACGGCTCCGACGAGAAGACGATCATCGAGACCATCACCAATGGTCGCGGCGGTGTCATGCCGGGATGGGCCGGTCGCCTTGACGAGACGACAGTCAAGGCTCTGGCGATCTACGTTCACGCGCTCGGCGGCGGACAATAACGCAAGTCTCATCCGGGCAAGGAAGACTGGCGCGTACCGTGGCAGCGGTGCGCGCCTTTCTTTTTGGCCTGGCTGGGCAGCAGCCGTGGATTGAGACAGGTCAAGGCTGATGCCTCCTGGATGGCCGATGGTCCGACCCTGATCCTCCGCCATTTCCTCTAGGATTCCCCCGATGCGGGACGCTCCGAACCAATCGGCACCCTTCTCCGATCCGACCGAGGACGAGCCGCTCTACGAGAGCCGCCGCCAGATCTACCAGCAGAGCGTCTCCGGGCGACTCCGGACGATCAAATGGGCCGTCCTGTTCGTCTGCCTCGGCATCTACTATTTCCTGCCGTTCCTGCGTTGGTATCGCGGCCCCAACCTCCCGGACCAGGCGGTACTGGTCGATATCGCGCACAACCGCTTCTATTTCTTCTTCATCGAGATCTGGCCGCAGGAAATCTATTTCTTCACCGGCCTTCTGGTGCTCGCCGCCCTCATCCTGTTCCTGATGAACGCAGTCGCCGGCCGCGTCTGGTGCGGCTATCTGTGCCCGCAGACGGTCTGGACCGACCTGTTCATGACGGTGGAACGCTGGATCGAGGGTGAAAGGCGCGAACGCATCATCGCCGACAGCAAGCCGATGACGGCTGCCCTGTTCGCCCGCAAGACGCTGAAGCACTTCGTGTGGTTGATGATCGCCTGGTGGACTGGCGGCGCCTGGGTTCTCTACTTCGCCGACGCTCCGACCCTCGTGCGGGATCTCGCGACGCTACAGGCGCCCATGGTCGCCTATGTCTGGATCGGCATCCTCACCTTCACCACCTATGCCCTCGCCGGCCTGATGCGCGAGCAGGTCTGCCTCTACATGTGTCCCTGGCCGCGTATCCAGGCGGCACTGACGGACGAATATGCCCTGAACGTCACCTATCGCTATGATCGCGGCGAGCCCCGGATGTCAGTGAAGGCCGCCGCCAAGGCGCGCGAGTCGGCTGAGCCGGCAGGTGACTGCGTGGATTGCAAGCAATGCGTCGTCGTCTGCCCGACAGGCGTTGACATTCGCGACGGCTCGCAGCTCGGCTGCATCCAGTGCGGCCTTTGCATCGACGCGTGCAATTCCGTCATGTCCAAGGTCAATCGCCCGCTCGGCCTGATCGCCTATGACAACGAGGTCAACATTCACCGGCGTGCCGCCGGCGAGGAAGAGACCTATCCCGTGATCCGGCCTCGCACGCTGGTCTATGTCGGCCTGATCGCCGTCATCGGTGCCGTCATGCTCTACGGCCTGCTGACGCGAACCTTCACTGACCTCTCCGTTCTGCATGACCGCAATCCGCTCTTCGTGACGCTGTCAGACGGCTCCATCCGCAACAGCTATACCGTCCGCGTTTTGAACAAGCGGGCGCAGAACCGTCTCTTCGTGCTGGCCGTCGACGGGCCACCGCTGGCGACCGCCACGGCCGTCGGCGTCGCGCTCACCTCAGGCGACTGGCCAGTGATCGACATCGGTCCGGATGCGAGCCGTGAAGTGATCGTACACGTCACGGCGCCCCACGGCGCGCAGCTCCCGGCTTCCGGGCCTGTCACCTTCCGACTGACCGAGCTCGGTACCGGCGAACGGGTGAATGTCCGCGACCACTTCATTGCTCGATAGAACCAAGAGAAAAGCCATGGCCATCGCCTCCCCCGAGACGCCGCGTGAAGCCCGCCAGCCCCGCCCTCTGACAGGCCGCATGGTCTTCGCCATGTTCGTCGCCTTCTTCGGCGTCATCATTGCGGTCAATGGCACGATGATGACGCTTGCGATCGAGACCTTGCCCGGCACTGTCACCGACAGCTCCTACCGCTCCAGCCAGCGTTTCAACCAAAGCCTCGCAGAGGCTCGCGAGCGCGAAGCTCGCCGCTGGGCGGTCGACGCCAATGTCGCTCGTGATGGCTCTGGCACCGCTGCGGTGACGATCTCGCTCAGGGATGCCGAGGGCGCCCCCGTTGACCGGATCTCGGTTTCGGCCCGCCTGCTGCACCCGGTGACCCGCAGCAATGACCGCACATTCGATGTCGCGCGCACAGGCCCTGGCACCTATGTCGGCACGGCGGATCAGGCTCAGGCGGGAGCGCAGGATCTGGTCATTGAGGTCAAGCGCGAAGGCGAGACGATGTATCGTTCACGCAATCGAGTGCTCCTTCCATGACCATCGGCGTCACGATGGACCAAGTCGAAGCAAGTGCCCCCTCCCCGCCGACGCTTGCCGCCGTCGCGCCCGCCTCAGACCTGAGCATCTTCGTGCAGCCGCTTGGCGACGGCATCTCGCGCCTCGATCTCGCTGTCGACGGCATCACCTGCGCCGCCTGCATGCCGATCATCGAGACCGGGCTTGCCCGCGAAGCGGGCATCGTACAATCCCGAGTCAATCTGTCGAACCGCCGCCTCACCGTGGAATGGCGTGATGCGGAAACCAACCCGCAGCGGATCATCGACCGGCTCGCCAGGCTCGGCTTCCGCGCCTTCCCTTTCGACGCAGGTTCGGTCGAAACCGTCGAGGCGGGAGAGGCGCGCTTCATCCTCAAGTGCCTCGGCGTTGCCGGCTTCGCGATGATGAACATCATGCTGCTGTCGGTCTCGGTCTGGTCGGGCAACGTGACGGACATCACGCAGGAACAACGCGACTTCTTTCACTGGCTGTCGGCGCTCATAGCGGTGCCGGCCGTCGCCTATGCGGGCAGGCCGTTCTTCCGGTCGGCGCGCAGCGCCCTCGCGGCGCGCCAGCTCAACATGGATGTCCCGATCTCGCTCGGCGTGCTGCTGGCCGTCGGCATGTCGCTGGTCGAGACCGCGCAGCACGGCACCCACGCATACTTCGACAGCGCCGTCATGCTGCTCTTCTTCCTCTTGACCGGTCGCTACCTGGAGCAGCTGATGCGCCGCAAGACGCGCGCCGTTGCTGCCAATATCGCCGCACTGAAAGCCCATAGCGCGCTGAAGATCCTGGCCGATGGCACGCTTCGCCAGGTTCCCATCGCCGCGATCGTGGCCGGCGACCTTGTCCTGGTGCGCCCCGGGGAACGCGTCTCGGTCGACGGCGTCGTGACCGATGGCCATTCCGAGATCGATCAGAGCCTGATCACCGGCGAAACCGCGCCATTGCTGGCAGGGCCTGGCGATTCGGTCTTCGCCGGAACCCTCAACAGTTCGGGCACCCTGCGCGTCCGTGTGTCGGCCGCAGCGCGTGGCACGCTCCTGGACGAAGTGACCAACCTGCTCGACATCGCAGTCGAGTCGCGATCGGCCTATCGCCGCCTCGCCGACCGGGCCGCCCAGCTCTATTCGCCTGTCGTCCATGTCACGGCGCTTGCCACCTTCCTCGGCTGGCTGACCATCGGGCTCGCCTGGCAGCCGGCGCTGATCATTGCGATCACCGTGCTGATCATCACCTGCCCCTGCGCCCTCGGGCTCGCGATTCCCGCGGTGCAGGTCGTTGCTTCAGGGGCCCTGTTCAAGGCCAATGTCCTGCTCCAGTCCAGCGATGCCCTCGAGCGGCTGGCCGAGGTCGACACCATCATTTTCGACAAGACCGGCACGCTGACTCTGCCGGAGCCCGCCTTGCTTGGCGCAGCCCAGCTTGCGCCGGATATCCTGGAGCTGTCCGGCAGGCTGGCACTCGGCTCGCATCATCCCCTGGCAAAGGCGCTTGCGCTTGCGTCGAAGGCCGAGCTGCCCTTGGACGGCCTGATCGAAGAGCCGGGGCGTGGCGTCCGTGCCCTCATCGACGGCATTGAGGCCCGTCTCGGCAGTGCGACGTTCTGCGACACCGAGGCTGAGGCGGCAGACCTCGCCCGGCAATTCCCCGACGCATCGACCATCTCGTTCGCACATGGCGAACGCCGCCACGTCTTCGGATTGCGCCAATCGCTAAGGCCGGATGCTGTCGAGACAGTCGCAGCGCTCCGCAGGGCTGGCTTCGCCATCGAAATCCTGTCCGGCGATCGCAACGATGCCGTTGCGCCGATTGCCGAAATCCTCGGGATCGAACGCTCTGCCGGAGGGTTGAAGCCGGCGGAGAAGATCGCGCGGATCGAGACACTGAAAGCCCAGGGCCGAAAAGTCCTGATGGTCGGCGACGGGTTGAACGATGCGCCAGCCCTGGCGGGTGCCCACGTTTCCATCTCGCCGATCACGGCTGTTCATCTGGCCCAGGCCGCAGCCGACGCCGTCTTCCTCGGCGACCGGCTGGCCCCTGTCGCGGAGGCTCTGGCCATTGCGCGCAAGGCACGCCGCCTCATGGTCGGGAACCTCTGGCTTGCCGTTGCCTACAACGCGATCGCCGTACCGATTGCCATCCTCGGCTTCGTCACTCCTCTGATCGCCGCGCTCGCCATGTCCGGTTCGTCGGTCATTGTCACCGCCAACGCGCTTCGGGCGCGGCAAGCTGCACTGGAGGAGGTGTGAATGGACGTCCTGATCTTTCTCGTCCCGCTCGCTCTCGGCCTTGGGGGCCTCGGGCTCGCCGGCTTCCTGTGGTCCCTCAACAGCAATCAGTACGATGATCTGGAGGGCGCAGCCTGGCGCGCCATCATGGACGACGACACGATCCCGCCCTCGGCCCGTCAGGAGGCGCAGGTCAGCGGTTCGACCGCTTTGACAAAGCCGAGTGATTCCGGCCTGAAGTGATGGGATGCCAGGTCGTGATCGACCTGCGCCCATGAGGCGATGCGACGATCGGATATCCGGGCTCCGGTATCTTCGACAAGAATATGGCCGCAGCCCTCGCGGCGGGCGAGGTTGTCGACGTAATCCAGCAACACGTCGTGCGCGGTGCTCGCCGGCAGCTCCGCTTTCGAAAGATAGGATATCTCAAGCCTGCGGCCCGACCGCGGATCGGGAGCGATCCGGTAGAGGCATGCGGCGTGGGAATAGCCGCGCTGGTCGCTGACGACGATGCAGCCGGCGATCTTCCGCCTGCCGACGCCCAGCCGCACGAGATGGTCACGCCAGGCCGAGACCTCGATCTCGGGGTAGCAGAGGCGAACCAGCCCAAAGACGGCCATGGCTTCGTTCGCGTCGATGATGCGGGCGGTAAACATCGGGGATGCGGCTTCGCCATAATGCAAGGGTCAACTAAAGGATGGGATCGACCTCGCATGCCGTCCTTGTCATAGATCAAGCGGGTGGCCTTGCGCTGCCACTAGTATATTTCCAACCTCGTTCCCCAGCAGGGTCACTGCCATGACCGACATCGCCCTGGCGTCACCGCATTGCGCCCATCACGGCACCGGCAGCTATTGCGAAACGTGCAAAGTTCGCTCGCTGGCTGTCTGCGCGGCTCTGGACGAAGGCGAATTGAGCGAACTCGACGCGATCGTCCATCACGTCGACATCGCCGGAAAATCCACCTTCATCCATCAGGGCGACGAGGCTGAGTCCGTCTTCTCGGTGACCGAGGGTGTCGTCAGGCTCTACAAATTGCTGTCTGACGGGCGCCGTCAGATTATCGGGTTCGCCATGCCTGGCGACTTTCTGGGGCTGGCCTTGCAGAACCGCTATGGCTTCTCCGCCGATGCGGTCGACAATGTCGTGCTGTGCCGGTTTGATCGGCGCGACTTTGACCGATTGGTCAGCGCAAAGCCGCATTTCCTCAAGCGGCTGCACGAATTCGCCACCCATGAACTGGTCATCGCGCAGGAGCAGATGACGCTGATCGGTCGCCGCTCGGCCGAAGAACGGGTAGCAGCGTTCCTGGTCGCCATGCGCGAGCGCTGGACAAGGATTCGCGGCCCGTCAGTGACAATCCAGCTGCCCATGCAGCGCATCGATATGGCCGACTATCTTGGCCTCACAATCGAGACCGTGAGCCGGACACTGACCAAGCTCGCCCGTGACCGGGTGATCCTGATCGTGCCCGACGCCGTCCGCATTCTCGACGAAGCCCGCCTTCTCGGCATCGCCCGGGCCTGATCTCACCTGCCATCATTGGTAGTCTGGAGCCGCCTCCCGGCGCCCGGACACCTGTCCTGTTTTGCAGGCGGAAAGCCCGTAAAGCAGCCTTAGACGCGACCAGTTGATTGGGATCAATGCGGCAAGGAGGGCCTCGGGCGAAGGTCATCTGGTCATCGCATCGGGCTCCAACGATTCGGGGGAACGGTGGTGCCCGGGTTCCGGACAACTGCCGCAAGGCAGCGGTCCGGGACCGCGATGACCCTTCTTCCCCACGTCCGCAGGCACAGCCCGCGTTTCTCCATCAATCCCGGAAACAGCACATTGCCTGCAGCGGCATGCCGCCCCAAGGCGCAGCTGAACGCTTTCAAGTGATCGGCACTCATCGGCCTCCTCCCCATCGGCCAAGTGTCGGATTGACGGGCTCCAAGGCGATCACTACCCCTAAGTCGTTGTTTTTCAGTGGCGTTTCAGCGCCGCGGATCGGTTGCCTCCAACCACGCCGACAAGGGAAATCCGAGCATGAACGCCCATGGACTTGCCGCAATCGTGACCGGAGGCGCCTCCGGTCTTGGTGGCGCCACCGCATCCCGGCTGGCCAAGGCCGGCGCGAAGGTCACGATCTTTGACCTCAACGAGGCCCTGGGCGTCGAGAAGGCCAAGGAGATCGGCGGCCATTTCGTGAAGGTCAACGTGACCGACGAGGCCGCCGTCGATGCAGCCCTCGCCGAGGCCGAGGGCCTGCACGGCAAGGCCCGCATCTGCGTCAACTGCGCCGGCATCGGCCCGCCCGCCAAGGTGATCGCCCGCGACGGCTCGGCTCTCCCGCTGGCAGACTTCAACAAGATCATCCAGGTCAACCTGATCGGCACGTTCAACGTGCTGTCCAAGTTTGCTGCCCGCCTTCACACCGCCGACCCGATCGGCGAGGAGCGCGGCGTGATCGTCAACACGGCCTCGGTGGCCGCCTTCGACGGCCAGATCGGGCAGCCAGCCTACGCAGCTTCGAAGGGCGGCATCGTCGGCATGACCCTGCCGATCGCCCGCGAACTCGCCCGCTACGGCATCCGGGTGGTCACCATCGCGCCCGGCCTGTTCCTCACGCCCCTGATGGGATCACTGCCCAAGGAAGCCCAGGATTCGCTCGGCGCTCAGGTGCCCTTCCCGTCCCGCCTCGGCCACCCAGACGAATATGCCCACATGGTCGAAGCCATCGTCACCAATCCGATGCTCAACGGCGAAACCATCCGCCTTGATGGCGCAATCCGCATGACACCGAAATGAGGGCTTCGCATCACGAGCCAGCAGGTCCCTCAGAACGCGCGAAGGACATTGCTGCGAGGGTCGAAGCCTTTGTGCGCGACGTCATCGTGCCTTACGAGCGCGACCCGCGCTGCGGTTCCCATGGACCGTCCGAGGACCTCGTCCATGAAATGCGCGCCAAGGCGCGCGCGGCCGGCGTACTGACGCCGCATATCCTCGCCGGTGGCGATCATCTCACCCAGGTCGAGACGGCTTATGTGCTCCGCCATAGCGGTCTGTCGCCGCTCGGCCCGGTCGCGGTCAACACCGCCGCGCCTGACGAAGGCAACATGTACCTCCTCGGCAAGGTCGGCAGCGATGCCCAGAAGGAGCGCTTCCTGAAGCAATTGGTCGAGGGGCGCGCGCGCTCGGCGTTCTTTATGACCGAACCGGCGACCGATGGCGGCGCAGGGTCCGATCCCTCCATGATGAAGACGGTCTGCCGGCTCGACGGCAACCATTGGGTGATCAACGGCAAGAAGACCTTCATTACCGGCGCCGAAGGCGCCAAGGTCGGCATCGTCATGGCGAAGTCCGATGACGGCGCCTGCATGTTCCTCGTCGATCTGCCCGATCCGGCAATCCGCATCGACCGTGTCCTGAACACGATCGACAGTTCGATGCCCGGCGGCCACGCCGAAATCACCATCGACAACCTGCGCGTCCCCGCCGACCAGATGCTGGGCAACAGCGGCGAGGGCTTCAAATATGCCCAGATCCGACTGTCGCCCGCTCGTCTCTCGCATTGCATGCGCTGGCTTGGCGCCTGCACGCGGGCCAACGAGATCGCCACCGACTATGCCTGCCGCCGCGAGGCCTTCGGCCGGCTGCTGGTCGACCATGAGGGCGTCGGCTTCATGCTGGCCGAAAACCTGATCGACCTGAAACAGGCCGAACTGATGATCGACTGGTGCGCCAGCATCCTCGATTCCGGTTCGCTCGGCACTGCCGAGAGCTCCATGGCCAAGGTCGCCGTTTCGGAAGCGCTGATGCGCATTGCCGACCGCTGCGTCCAGGTGATGGGCGGCATGGGTGTCTCGGGCGACACGATCGTCGAACAAGTGTTCCGCGAAGTGCGGGCCTTCCGCATCTATGACGGCCCGACCGAAGTGCACAAATGGTCACTGGCCAAGAAGATCAAACGCGACTGGAAGAACGCAAGACCGGTCTGAACGGTCGAACAGGGAGAGTTCCGATGGCTGAAGCCTATATCGTCGATGCTGTCAGGACGGCTGGTGGCCGCCGTGGCGGCAAGCTTGCCGGCTGGCACCCGGCCAATCTCGGCGCCGAGGTGCTGAACGGCCTTCTCGACCGCACCGGCATCGATCCCGCAGCCATCGAGGACGTGATCGTCGGCTGCGTCACCCAGGGTGGCGAGCAGGCCTTCCATGTCGGTCGCAATATCGTGCTCGCATCGAAGCTGCCGCAGAGCGTGCCGGCCGTCACCATCGACCGCCAGTGCGGCTCCTCGCAGCAAGCGATCCAGTTTGCCGCTCAGGCCGTGATGTCCGGCACCCAGGACATCGTCATTGCCGCCGGCATCGAGAGCATGACCCGCGTGCCGATGGGCACCAATGTTTCGCTCTATGCCAAGGCCGGCATCGGCGAGGGCCCCTTCTCCCAGCGCATTCAGCAGCGCTTCGGCGTCCAGGGCTTCAGCCAGTTTACCGGCGCCGAGATGATCGCGAAGAAATACGGTTTCACCCGCGACGAGCTTGACGCCTTCGCACTGGAAAGCCACCGCCGCGCGGCCGCCGCAACCCACGCCAAGGCCTTCGCCAACGAGATTGTCGGCGTGGATGTCGACGGCCACATGCACCTCAGTGACGAGGGCATCCGCTATGACGCCACGATGGAGAGCATCGGCTCGGTCAAGACCCTGGTCGAGGGTGGCGTGATCACCGCTGCCAATGCCAGCCAGATCTGCGACGGCGCATCCGGCGTGCTGATCGCCAATGAGAAGGCCGTGCGCGAACACGGACTGAAGCCGCTCGCCCGCATCCACAACCTGACAGTGACCGCCGGCGATCCCGTGATCATGCTGGAAGAACCGCTGCCGGCCACCGACCGGGCGCTGAAGCGCGCCGGCATGAGCATCAACGACATCGATCTCTTCGAGGTGAACGAGGCCTTCGCGCCCGTGCCGCTCGCCTGGCTCCGCCATACCGGCGCCGACCCAGCGCGCCTCAACGTCAATGGTGGTGCGATCGCACTCGGCCATCCGCTGGGCGCGAGCGGCGCCAAACTGATGGCGACCCTCGTCCATGCCCTGCGGGCGCGCGGCAAGCGCTATGGCCTGCAGACCATGTGCGAAGGCGGCGGCATCGCCAATGTGACGATCGTCGAGGCGCTCTGACGTCTCCCATGCCAGGGCGGCGCAGTCTCGCGCCGCCGGTCACCATCGCCCAGGCGAGGAACCCGGACATGCTCCACATCCCCGCGGGCGAAGACCTCGGCATGTCACCGGACTACCTCTCGCCCGGGCGCTTCATCGATTCCGATCATCCGAGCATTCGCGCCTTCGCGGTGGAGGCCATCGGCCAGGCGACCACCGACCGCGACAAGGCCGTCGCGCTGTTCTATCGCGTCCGCGACGGCTGGCGGTATGACCCCTTCGACCTGAAGCTGACCCACGCACACCACACCGCGAGCCAGGTGCTGCAGGCCAACCACGGCTATTGCATCACCAAGGCCGTGCTGCTGGCTGCCCTCGCCCGCGCGGTTGGCATTCCCTCGGCCATCGGCCTCGCCGATGTCACCAACCACCTGTCCTCGGAAAAGCTCACCCGGCAGATGGGCGGCAGCAACCTGTTCGTCGATCATGGCTTTGCGCTGATGCGCATCGACGGCCAATGGGTGAAGGCGGCACCTGCCTTCAACATCGAACTGTGCAACCGCTTCGGCGTCGCACCGACCGAATTCGATGGCACAAGCGACGCCATCCTGCAGGAATTCGACGCTGGCGGCCGCAAGCACATGGAATATGTCCGCCATCACGGATCGTGGGCCGACCTGCCCTTCGACAAGATCGAACGCGACTTCCACGCCGCCTATCCGGACAGCCCGCTGATCGCCGACGCCTATTCGGCGGCCGAAACCCGCGCGGGTGCCGGCGACCCGTTCAACGGCTGAGCCACACGATCGTCAGTCCACGAAGTGGACGACCTCGTCCAGGCTCGCCCGCGCTGTCCGATAGCCGTTGACGGGCGCAGCCTCGTCGGCGAGGCCAAAAGCAATGCCGCAGACCACCCTGCGGTCATCGGCGATGCCGAAATGGGCGCGGATTGCATCCGAATAGACCGCGAGCGCAGCCTGCGCGATCGTCGCCACGCCCAGCGCACGGGCGGCCGTCATGAAATTCGAGACATAGGCGCCGCAATCGACGGCACCATAGGGACCCAGAGGCTCGTCGGCGGTGATGATCGCCGCATGCGGCGCGTCGAACAGCTCGTAATTGCGCAGACTCTGGCGCGCATAGGCCGCCTTGTCGCCGCGTACCACGCCGACTGCATCATAGAGCTGGAAACCGCAGGCCCGGCGCCGCTCCAGCGCGGCACCTCGATATTCCCGCGGGAACGGAAAGTCGCTAGCCGGCGGATCAGACCGCGAGGCCTTCTCAACCATCATCGCCCTGAAGCGCTCGACAGCTGGCCCACTGGCGATCACCACCTGCCAGGGCTGGGTGTTGTTCCAGGAGGCGGTCTTCTGCGCCACGCGCAGGATCGTCTCGATGGTCGGACGTGGCAGCGGCTCGGGCAGGAAGGCGCGGCAGCTGTGCCGCGCGGTCATGAGCCGATCAAGGACATCCAGATCTGTCTCGCGTGTCGAGGGCTGGTCCATGCTCTGATGATCTCGATTGATATGGCCCAACGCGTCGGGCCGACGGGCGCGAAGCCTCGCGGCCTATGCCCGTCTTGGCAATATCCCTCATTCGGCATCTAGCCAGCCACCGTCCGGAACGGCGAGCGGCAAGAGACGACTATTGCGCGACCATTCCCGCCTTGGCAGCAACGTCCTTCCAGAGTGCAATCTGTGCAGTGACCTTCCGCGTCATTTCCTCGGGCGTGCTGGCGCTCGGATAGCCGCCGAGCGAGGCAAGTCGCGCACGGACTTCCGTTGAATCAACAGCCTGCCGGATGGCCGCATTCAGACGGTCGAGCACCGGGCGCGGAATGTTCTGGGGGGCGGCGAAGCCGATCCAGGCCATCATTTCAAGGCCCGGCGAAACGCTCTCCGACAGTGTTGGTACGGCAGGGGTCGTTGCCCAACGGCGGGGCCCGGTCACGGCCAAGGCCCGCAGCTTGCCATCCTCGATGGACGACAGGACGGCGGCTCCAGGCGCGATGATGAAGTCGACGCTGCTGCCGAGCACTCCGGTGATCGCCCCTGAATCGCCGCGGTAGGGAACATGGACGAACTTCACGCCAAGCGTGCTCGACATCAATTCAAGGCCCATGTGGTGGCCGGTCCCCACACCGGCCGTTCCTGCGGTCAAGGTCCCCGGCTTGGCGCGCGCCTCCGCGACGAGATCCTGAATGGTCCGGAACCGGGAGGCTTCATTGACGACGATGAAGAAGGGGAAGTCCGTCACCATCGACAGGAACTGGAAGTCAGCCACCGGGTCGAAGTTCTGCGCCCGGATCAGGGCCGGCGAAATGGCGTGGGCTGTGGTCAGCAGGACGATCGTGTATCCGTCCGCGTCCGCCCGCGCGGTCGCCTGCGAGGCGATATTGCCGCCAGCGCCGGGACGCGGCTCGACGATGAGGCTCTGCCCCAGGATCTTCCGCATCTCCTCGGCCATGATCCGCGCGACGATGTCGGCATTGCCTCCCGCGGCAAAGCCGTGGAGCACCCGGATCGGGCGATTGGGAAAGTCATTGGCCGCAACGGGCGAGGCCAGCGCGCAGAGACCCGCCAGCAGGGCCACCAGGATCTTCGACATTGTTTCCTCCGAGGTCTGTTCTTGTTGTTCGTGGCATTCGCGACCTGCGTTGGGCAGATCGGGGCAAGAGACTGACGCTCGCTCAAGCCAGTTCGGCAGGCACTGCGGCTCCCAATGTGTTGGCAAGCGTCACGAGACGCGACGCAGTTCCGGCGGCCAAAGGAATGCCGGCGGCAAGGCGCCTGCGGCGCTCGCCATCACCGCGCTCACCGGGCAGCAGGACGGCTTCCGTCCCGGCCGCCGCCGGCAACGCCTTGATGGCGGCCGTGAGTTCGCTCACGCCCTTGGCAAACTGAGCCTCGGCTCCGAAGGCCGTCGGATCGAGCGCGACGACCACGCCATTCCCGCCGGGCTCCTTCGCTCCATTCAACGCAGCCGCGATCAAGGGATTGCCGACGAGAACGCTGGAGAGAACCTCGATCATCAGGGACAGGCCGGTCCCTTTCGGTCCGGCCATTGGCAGGACCGCTTTCACCTGCGCGGGATCGGTCGTTTCTCGTCCCTCGGCATCCACGGCCCAGCCGAGTGGGATCATTCGGCCAGCATCCTTGGCAGCCGTGATCTTGCCGGCGGCAACAGCCGCGGTCGACATGTCGAAGACGAGCGGATGGCTGGGATCGGCCGTTGGTGTTGCGATCGCCAGCGGATTGGTGGAGACGCCCTCGGCCTGAGACCCATGGTAGATCATCAACGGCTTCGACGCCGTCATCACCATGGCGACAAGGCCGCCGAGCGCGATCTTTTCTGCATAGAATCCGATCGCGCCGGCATGTGTGATGCGCTTGACGACGCACCAGCCGACACCATGATCACGGGCCTGCCCCATGGCCGCTTCTGTCGCGACATTCATCGCCACCGCGCCAGGGGCCTGGTCGGCATCCAGAACCGAGACGGCTCCGCGCCCGGCGACCTGCCGGACCTGCGCCTTCGGGTTGATCAGACCAAGCCCGACCATCTCGACATAGCGTGGAATGCGCAACACGCCGTGGGACTCCACGCCTCGCAGATTGGCCCAGACCAGCATGGCTGCTGTCTCGGCCGCATGATCCGGCGCAAAACCGCCAGCCGCCAGAAGATCGGCGGCGAACCGCTCCAGCGCATCAGCTGCAATTCGGCGCTGTCCACCGGGCGCTGCCATCATCAGGCTCCCAGCGGGCTCGGCAGATATTTATCGAGCCAGCCCTTGAGGATGGACTTGGTGCGCGGCGCATCCTGCGGCGACAGCGGGAAATGCGACGTACCGGTCACGAGCAACAATTCAGCCGGCTGGCCGGCCTTCTCGTACATGCGGATCGACTGCTCGGTCGGCGTGATCGTGTCGTTCGCGGTGTGGAAGAACAGGATGGGCCGGGGCGAGATGTCTGCGACAACGTCGTCGGCGCGGAAGTTGTACATGCTCCACGCGGTCTCGACCGGAATTTCCATGATCGCTTTGGGCGACAGATTCTTCCGCAGATGTTCGGGGATCGGGACCGCGTCGAAGCGCGAGATCCACATGCTCTGGCCGGTCTCGCGCTTGTGGCGCCGGCCCTGCTCCAGCAGGCCGGTGAATTTCGCCCAGGCCTCGGGCGTCGGGTGCTGGCCGCGGAACTTGCGCTCGCCGTCGCCCCAGCCGCAGGACGAGATGACACAGGCAAAGCGGCTGTCGATACCGGCGGCGTAGACGGCCACTGCAGCACCGAAACTGTGCCCCAGCACACCGATCCGTGCGGGATCAACCTCCTCGCGCGCCTGCAGAAAGGTCAGCGCGTTCTTGGCATCGGCGACCTGATCGAAACATCTGACCTGAGCGCGCTCGCCCTCGCTTTCGCCGCAGCAGCGGAAATCGAAACGCAGCGCGACATAGCCCATCTCTTCGAGCATACGCGCCTGGATCTCGGCATGGGATTCGTCCTTCGAACCGACGAAACCGTGCAGGACGATGAAGGCCGGCAGCCGCTGTCCGGCCTTGCGGCCTTCCGGAACGTGAAGCACGGCGGACAGCTTCAGGCCATCCGAGTGGAACGTGAGCTTTTCTTCCATGGCGAAATCCTCAGATGGGGCCTCATGGGCGCCCGGGAACTGGCGTGACCGTTTGGCGGCCGGCTCAGGCAACCGCTGCGAAGGGGAAATAGAACTCGCGCCATTCGGGCGGCGCGGGCGTTCCCCAGACATTCATGACGCGCACATTGCCGGGGCGGGCGAGATTGGTGATGACATTCGGCTCGAAATTGGCGTCATCGGCGACCAGCGCCATACCACTGGAACATTCCATCATCGCGCCGGCCGGATCGACGTAATAGGAATAGAGATTGTCGCCCGGACGATGGCGGCCGGGCCCCCAGAGCAGCTGCTTGTCGAAACGATCGAGCGTGTCACCAAGCCGGATGAACTGGCTGGTGTCCAGGAACTCGAAAGACACGTGGTGGAGGCCGACCTTGCCCTTCACCAGGCCAAGGATGTGGTGCTGGCGGTTGCCGCCGTACATCCAGCTGAGGCTGTCATTGGCCATCCGCTCGGACAGGCGAAGCCCGCCGATCGCTTCAAGCTGGGCGCGGGTTGCATTCGGGTCGGGCGTCAACAGGTTGATGTGATCCATCCGGTTCGCACCGACGCCATAGGTCGCATTGCGCCGCGAATAGATGCTGTCCCGGATCGGTGTGTGGATCTCGAAACGGAGCCCCTCCGGCGTGATGAAGGTGAAGCCGGCCGCCATGCAGTCGAGGCTAGGCTCACGGCTCACGACCTTGCAATTGACCGATGCAACGCGCGCCTCCGCGGCGCGGACATCGTCGGTGGTCAAGGCCTCCAGGCCGATCGTGTGGGCAGAGTTCTCGTCGGCATGGACGAGGACAAGTTCGGCGGCTCGTCCATTGGAGCTCAGCCAGGTCTGCCCGCTCCCCTCACGCGTCACCCGCAGGCCGAGGATCTGGGTCGCCTCGGTGACCACCGCATCGGCGACATTGGTATTGATCTTCATGTGCCCGATCGCATGAACCAGATGGGTCATGGCAGCGTCTCCCCCATATTTGTTGGCTGAGTCCTAGCTCACGCCCCGCCGCCAATCAATCCATTTTCGACTGAAGCATCGATTTTCGAAAATACGGACAATGGTGGCGGGCGATGGAAGCTCCGCCTCAATCTCCCCAGGCGAACGCCTTACCAGCGTACAACTCCTGACCTTTCACAGTCTGCAGGCACGAGTGGCTCGCATCCAAGGATTTTCGAAATTAGATCGGAATTGCGCTGCAGGTGCGAAGCTGCGATACAGGAGCCGGGCATTGTCGGCAATGCCCGCCGGAGCTTGGGGAACGGGGGACCGTTGGCGTGTCCTCCGCAACCTTCAATCCGAACTGGCAGTTCTGCCAGTGTGTGGATGCCGCAGGGCCGACGGAGCCTCTCGATGGCCGCCAAGACGGAACCGAAAGCAACTGAGGAAACGCGGGCGGGCGATGTGCTGCACCGCATGCGGCTCGACATCATCAGCTGCACCCTGAAGCCCGGGACCCGGCTGCGCTTCGAGGCCTTGAAGGAGCTCTATGCCGTCAGCTTCTCGACCCTGCGTGAGGCCCTGTCGCGGCTGGTGGCTGAAGGACTGGTGCTGAGCGAAGGGCAGCGAGGCTTCATGGTCGCGCCGCTCTATCTATCCGATCTGGAGGATCTGACCAATGTGCGGGTGCTCGTCGATCAGGAATGCATAAGCCGCTCGATCATTCATGGCGATGACGATTGGGAAGCCGAGATCATGGCGGCCTTCCACCGCATGGACCGCCTGAAGGAGCGGCTGGGCGACCACTATTTCCTGTCCGACGAATGGTCGGTTTTGCATGGCGGCTTTCATCGATCCCTGGTCAACGCCTGCCAGTCGCCGACCCTGCTCGATTTCCGGGACAAGCTGTTCCAGCGCGCGAACCGATATCAACGCATGTCGTGCCAGTTCCGGACGAAATGGCGGCCGAAGGACGTCGAACACCGCACGCTCATGGAAGCCATCATTGCCCGCGATGCGGTTGGCGCCCGGAGCCTGATCGAGCGCCATATGCGCGAGACGACCGAGAACGTCATTCAATATGCCGGCCAGTTCCTCAGTCCCGAACCGGTCGGGACATGGAAGGGCGGCCAGACTCTGGCAGCGGAATAGGCGCTCCAGACCGGGGCGTGACGGGTCAAGGGCTTCGCCTTGCCTTGGTCAGTTTCAGACCGAAAGGCACAAAGCGAGTGGGGCTCAACCGGGCTCTGTCACCGCGCCAGCGCGTCCACCGGATCTAGCTTTGCCGCGGATCGCGCCGGCAGGAAGCCGAAGGCAAGGCCAATCAGGCTCGAGAAGCCGAAGGCGAGCGCGACCAGGACAGGCGAGTAGATCAGGGAAAAGCCCGAGACCAGGGCATTGAACACAAGCCCGAAGCCTAGCGCCGCAGCGATTCCGAGAATGCCGCCGATCAGGGTGATCAGTACGGCCTCGATGAGAAACTGCTCAAGGATGTCGCCGGAACGCCCGCCGACAGCAAGCCGGACACCGATCTCGCGGGTTCGTTCAACCACCGAAACCAGCATGATATTCATCACGCCGATGCCGCCCACGATGAGGGAGATGACCGCGATGGCCGCGACGAGCAGGGTCAAGAGCTCGGTCGTCGATGTGATGGTTCGGCGAATGTCGTCGGTGTTCAGGATGAAGAAGTCCCGGCGCCCGTGCCGCTGATCGAGGATGCGGGTCGCGGAGACCAGCGCTTCGCTGGACGGCGTGGCGTCACCAACGCGCAGGAGGATGCTGCGCAACGACGAGTCGCCGAGGAAACGCGCCTGCACCGTGGTGTAGGGGAGATAGACCGTCAGGTTCTGGCTGGCGCCGAAGCCGCTTTGCTGCGCCCCCGTGACGCCGACAATGCGGCAGGGCACCTTGCCGATCAGGATGATGGTGCCGATCGGACGCTCCGTCCTGAGCGGGAACAGCGTCCGGAATGTGTTGTCGTCGATGACGACTTCCTGAGCGATCGAGCGCACGCTTTCGGCATCGAAGAAGCGTCCTTGCCGAATCTGCGTCCCCTTGACCGCGAAATAACGATCTCCCACGCCATTGACCATGACACTCGCCTCTGTCGAGCCCAGGCGGACAGTCGAGGATGTGGACACGGTTGGCGTGACATCGCCGGCGAACCGCTCCATCTGGAGCGCGCGAACATCATCCAGCACCAGCGTTTTGATCTTGCCGGACCGAACATCGCCGAAATCTGTCCCGGGGAAGATTTCCAGCGTGCTGGTGCCAAGGCTGCTGATATTGGCAAGCACGCTCCGGCTCGTGCCTTGCCCAAGCGCCACGACGCTGAGCACCGACGCGATGCCGATGATGATGCCGAGCATGGTCAGGAAACTGCGCATCCGGTGCGCGTTCATCGCGATCAGAGCCATCCGGGCGGCTTCCCGCAAGCCGCCCAGCCGACCGGCTAGGCCCCGACGGCCCGCCCCCGTCTCGTTGCGGCCGTTGACTGAGGGGGCGGCAGTTTCCGCACCCTGTCGGACGTCGCTCACAATGTCGCCGTCGCTGATTTCGATCACCCGACGGGCATGGGCCGCAACGCCAGCATCATGGGTGACGATGATCACCGTGTGCCCTTCGGCATTCAGCTCCTTCAGGATGTCCAGCACCTCGCTGCTGGTCTGCTTGTCGAGAGCCCCGGTCGGCTCGTCCGCCAGGATGACATCCGCACCGTTCATCAGCGAGCGCGCGATGGAGACACGCTGCTGCTGGCCGCCGGAGAGCTGGTTCGGTCGATGCATGAGCCGCGCGCCCATGCCCAGCCGCGACAGGAGGTCGGTTGCGCGCCGGTGTCTGGCGGCAGGTCCGCGGCCGCTGTAGATCGCAGGGATCTCGACATTGTCCAGCGCGGTCAGCTCTTCGAGCAGGTGGTATCGCTGGAAAATGAAGCCGAAATGGTCGCGGCGCAGATCGGCCCGCTCGTCAGGCGACATGTCGGCAGCGCTCCGCCCGGCCACGCTGTATTCGCCGCTGGTGGGCCGGTCGAGACACCCCAGAATGTTCATCAATGTCGACTTGCCCGAGCCGGACGCGCCGATGATCGCGACCATTTCGCCCGCCTCGATCGTCAGATTGATGTCCTTGAGCGCTGCGAACGTGTCCTCGCCGGTACGGAACTCGCGACGGATGTGCTTCAGAACGAGCAGGGGCTGGCCCACGATCACATGCCTCCCGGCGGAGGGGGAAGTCCGATACGGTTAGATGCCGCCCCAGTTCCAGCCCGGCGCCCGGTCACCACGCGCTCGCCTTCTGAGATGCCTGTCAGGATCTGAGCGGTGACCTTGTTGTCGATCCCGACTTTGACCCGACGTATCTCGACGCTGTTGGCTGCGCCGACCACCTGGACCTCGGCCATGCCGTCCGCCGTGCGTGCGGCGATCGCCGCAGACGGGATCGTGACGACGCCCTTCGCCTCGCGAAGCACAACAACGACCTGCGCCGTCATGTAGGTGCGCAAAACCCCATCATCATTTGGCACACGGAACTGGCCGTAATAGTAGATCGCCGAGGATGAACTGGACGTGCTGGAACTCGTGCTGGTCGATGTGGTGAAGCTGCTGTCGGTCTTCACCGATTCCGGAGCGGGATCGATCGTCTCGATACGCCCATCGAAGCGGCGTCCGGTATCGCCAAGGATGGTGAAATAGACCGGCATTCCCGGCTGCACCCTGACCACGTCGGCCTCGGAGATTTCAGCACGGACCTGCACGACCGACAGGTCGCCAAGCACGATCAGCGTCGGCGCTGACTGCACGGCGTTCACCGTCTGGCCCTCCTGCGTGACGATGGCGAGCACGGTTCCGTCGATGGGGGCGGTGATCCGCGTATATCCGAGGTTGACCCTCGCGGTATCGACATTGGCCTCTGCCTGGACGACCTGCGCATCCAGATTGGCGATCTGCGCCTTGAGCGTCTTCACCGAGGATTCCGCCGCTTCGAAATCGGCCCGTGACGTGGCGGTCTGGCTGAGCATGGCGCGCTGGCGTGCCAGGGTGAGCTCTGCATAGCTGAGGCTGACCGCCTTTTCCTCCCGTTGCGCCCGCACGCTCTGGAGCGAGGCCTCGGAGCTGCGCAGACTGTTCTGCTGCGAGGTGGAATCGATTTCGGCCACCAGGTCGCCCCGGGCGATCCGCTGGCCCGCGGTAACCGCCACCCGTGTGATCCGCCCGGAGACCTGGGCGCCGACGGCAACAAGCCGCACCGGCCTCACCGTGCCGCTGGCCAGCACGGTCTGTTCGACGTCGCCGATGATCGCTGCGGCGGTCACAAGCGTATCAGGCGCTGGATTGGCGTACCGGTGATATCCATAATAGCCGGCCCCGAGCAGGACGACGGCAAACACCAGCACGAGCACGCGTTTCACAACCATGATCTCCGCAGGGGACAAGGGGTCGAAGGTGGTTCAGGGTTGCGTGGCAAGCCGCGGCCCGGCGTCCTGGTCGACGATGGCGGGCCGGTCGGGATCGACCGGGCCGGACCAGCCGCCGCCAAGTGCCTTGCCCAGCGCCACGAACCGCGATGCCGCCACCACCCGGCTTTGCAGCAGATTGTCCTCGGCCTCGTAGAGAGACCGTTCGGCGTCGAGCACGTCGAGGAAGCTCGATGTGCCACCGCTGTAGCGCACGCGGGCGAGCCGCGCCGCTTCGCGGTAATTGCGCGTCGCGGTGCCGAGGCTTTGCATGCGCACGCGCTCCTGAGCGAGGCCGACCAGTGCGTTCTCGACATCTTCCAGCGCGGTCAGAACGGCGCTGTGGAAGGCCGAATAGGACTGATCGCGCAGGGCCTGCTGGACCTCGACCGCCGCACGCCGCCGCCCTGCGTCGAACACTGGAACCGACACGCTCGGGCCCAGCGACCAGATGAGCGAGGAAGCATTGCCGAGATCGCCGACGCGCACGCCGCTGGTGGCAAGATTGCCGGTGAACGACACCGACGGGTAGAGAGCTGCCTCCGCCTGGCCAATGCGGGCCGTGGCTTGCGCAAGCTGGCGCTCGGCCTTGCGCACATCCGGCCGGTTGCTGAGAACATCGGCCGGCAGACCGGCGGGCAGCGACCGGCGTGGCGCGGGAATGGCACTGCCGCGGCGCAGTTGGCCAGCCACTGCGCCCGGCGCCCGGCCGAGCAACACGCCGAGACGATGCGCGCTCTCGGTGAACGAGGTTTCGAGGGTCGGTACATTGGCCTCGGTGCTGGCAGCCAGCGCCACCGCCTTGGCAAGATCGACCGGCGATGACGCGCCGGCCTGAACCTTCGCACGGGTCAGTTCGGCGGTGGCCCGTTGGCTCGCGGCAGTGCGCCGCGCGAGCGAAGCGCGCGCCAGGTAGCCGCGCGCCTCGACGTAATTGCGGGCAACGTCGCCGACCAGCGTCAGCAATGTCGACCGCAGGTCCTCGTCCGCGGCTTCCCGGCCCCGGTCCGCCGCTTCCAGGCTGCGCCGGTTGGCACCGAACAGATCGAGCTCCCAACTGGTGTCAAGTCCAGCCTGATAAAGGTTGCTGGAGGTGTTCAGGCCGGTCCCCGACGCGCTGGTCCGGCTGTGAGTGGCGGATGCGGCTCCATCGACCGAGGGGGCGAGGGCAGCGGCTGTCTGGCGCCGCGTTGCACGGGCTTCGCGCACACGGGCCTTGGCCTGTTCCACATCCAGATTGCCGCGCACCGCATCGGCGATCAGCTGGTCCAGCACCGGATCGCCGAACCGCTTCCACCAACCGTCGATGGCCGCGGCACTGTTGGGTTGCGCGCGAGCCGCATGCTCGTAGCGGGCCGGCAGCGCGAGCGGCGGCGTGCGGTAGTCAGGCCCGACGGCGCATCCACCAAGCGTCAGCCCGGCAAGGGTCACAAGCACGCGGATCGACCACGGGCCGACGACGGCACCGGCGTCGCGCACTGCACTGGCAGGCGTGTTGCGTCCAGGGCTGAGCGGACCTCTGTGGGGGAACGGTGGGTTTCGCTGCAGAAACATTCTGAAACATTCGTAAACTCGATAGTTTCTTTAATCACGCAGCTCATATAGAGTCAATCTCGCGGGATCTTCTCCGTCGATCACATTCCGGTCAGTGCCATGGACGATAGCTTGGTTGCCCCTCCCCGACGCGGTCGCCCCAAGGCGTTGAGCGACGCCCATCAGCGCGACCGCGTGCTGACCGCCCTCCACCAGGTGCTGGCCGAGAAGGGCTATGCCGGCACAACGATGGACCTGGTCGCGACGACGGCTGGATTGTCCAAGAAGACGCTCTATGCCCTGTTCGACAGCAAGGAGCAGGTCTTCGGCGCACTCGTCGACCAGCACCGCACGAGCATTCTCGATCTGCCCCGCGCCGTCTCCGACCAGCCGCTTGCAGATGAGCTCGCCGCGATCTTTCGCCTGGATCTGGATCCCGCGCGGGCAAAGGCGCGGCATGCGATCCTCGAGGTGATGATCGCCGAGGCGCGGCGTCATCCGGAGCTTCGCGGGGTGCTCGACATCCACGGCCCCTTCGCGGCAGAGGCGCTTCTCAGCCAATGGCTGTCGCGCGAATGCCAACGCGGCCGCCTCGTCCTGGCGGATCCCGCCGACGCAGCGGCGATCCTGATGGGCATGATGTTTTCGGTGCTGGTGCCCAAGCCCTTCGAGACGGACATGCAGGCCTCGGAAGCCCTGCCCGCCCGGCGCGGACGGCTGGCGATCGACATTTTCCTGAACGGTACGGAGCGGCCTGCATCACGCCATTGACTGTCAGGCCGACAAAAGGCCTCGAGACAAGAACAATCAGCGATTTCAGGAAATTTTGGCGCTCCCTACCGGACTCGAACCGGTGTTTTCGCCGTGAGAGGGCGACGTCCTGGGCCGCTAGACGAAGGGAGCGCGGCCGCCTGTTACGGCGGAGCGCGCTTCATAAGCGCAAAGGCCCCGGCGGGTCAAGGATGCAGCCCGCCGTTCCGGCAACAATTGTCGGGGCGCGTCAGCGCCGCGGGACAGCAGGCCCACCCAGCACCAGCCGATGGGTTTCGCGCAACGTCTTCAGGTCATAGACGGTGACCGTGGTGACGCCGTTGTTCTCACTGGTGACCGTCAGCCTGTCGCCGGCAGCACTCGCCCCGATAACCCGACCGGCGGGGGGTTCCAATTGGCCAGTCACGGCCGGTCCCTGCATCGTGAACAGGCGGAACACGATGACGCCGATGACCGTCGCAACGCCCACCAGCATGATTCCAGCCGAAACTGCGGAGAACCTGCGCGCCTTGGCTACCACCTCCTGTGTCGCGGGGTCGTTGACATCGGCATCATTGGGCGTGTTGGTCATGGCATGGAATCGACAAGCGGGAGGAAGCTGGTGACGGGCGAGCAGATGACGGTCGTCGCGGGTGCGGACGATGCGCGCGAGCGGCTGGACAGGCTGCTGGCGCGCCATGTGCCGCAACTGTCCCGATCGCGGCTCAAGGCCCTGATCGAGAGCGGCAACGTCACTTTGGCCGGCCGGACCATGACGGATGCGAACCACAGGGTCAATCAAGGCGAGGAAATCGCCCTGACCCTGCCGGAGCCGGAGGATCCCCTGCCCCAGGGTGAGGCCATCCCCCTGACGGTTGTCTATGAGGACGAGGACCTGATCGTCATCGACAAGCCAGCCGGCCTGGTCGTCCATCCCGCCGCCGGCCATTGGACCGGCACATTGGTCAATGCGCTGATTGCCCATTGCGGCGACAGCCTCTCCGGCATCGGCGGCGTCAAGCGGCCAGGCATCGTCCACCGCCTCGACAAGGATACAACCGGCCTGATGGTGGTCGCCAAAACCGACCGGGCCCATGTGCTCCTGTCCCGGCAGTTCGCCGATCATGGTCGCACCGGCCCGCTTGAACGCGCCTATGTCGCCTTCGTCTGGGGCGAGCCGGCCCGCCCTTCTTTCACCATCAACCAGCCGCTCGACCGCGATCCCAAGGCGCGCGAGCGCATCGCCGTGCGCAAGGGCGGCCGTGAGGCGATCACCCACGTGACGACGGAGGCCCATTTTGGCGGCCTCGTCACCAAGGTGCGCTGCCGCCTCGAAACCGGCCGCACCCACCAGATCAGAGTCCATCTCGCCCATCTCGGCCATCCCCTGCTCGGCGACGAGACCTATGGCAAGGGCTTCAAGACCAAGACCGTCAAGCTGCCCGGGGATGCTCGCATCGCGCTGGAGACCCTGGGTCGACAGGCGCTGCACGCGGCGGTGCTCGGCTTCCAGCATCCGACGACCGGCAAGGACATGCATTTCGAGAGCGCCCTGCCCGCCGACCTGCAGCGGCTCGACGAAGCACTGCGGGATGCCCAGCAAGCGGCAATGTAACGGTCAGAGAGACCGTTTCGTAAGCTTCACGGGGATGTGCAGCGACGTGACAATCCGGTGAAGCAAAACGCGCATATAAGGAGATAGTTCCGGCGTGAATGACCAAGATTTAAGGTCAGAAGCGCATTGAAATGCGGTGAAAAGGGTGTTTCGCCACCCTTCCGCCACGGTTTGGCGTACATATATAGGGATATCGCGGCTGGCGATTGCAGCCGCGAAACAGCGGGATGCCCGGGCTTAAGGGCGGGCATTCCGGCGCTCGCCGGATGGTCCGGGGGCAGAAGAAGGAGGGCCTCATGGCTCGTGCCGCATCTCTACCTATCCTCTCCGCTGAAGCGGGTCTGTCGCGCTATCTCGACGAGATCCGCAAGTTCCCGATGCTGGAACCGCAGCAGGAATACATGCTCGCCAAGCGCTGGCGCGAGCACGGCGACGGCAAGGCCGCGCATCAGCTTGTCACCTCGCATCTGCGTCTCGTTGCCAAGATCGCCATGGGCTATCGCGGTTACGGTCTGCCGATCGGCGAAGTCGTGTCCGAAGGCAATGTCGGCCTGATGCAGGCCGTGAAGCGGTTCGAGCCCGACAAGGGCTTCCGTCTGGCCACCTACGCCATGTGGTGGATCAAGGCGTCGATTCAAGAGTACATCCTGCGCTCCTGGTCGCTCGTGAAAATGGGCACCACGGCCAATCAGAAGAAGCTGTTCTTCAATCTCCGCAAGGCCAAGAGTTCAATCTCGGCCCTTGAGGACGGCGACCTCCGGCCGGATCAGGTCAAGATTATCGCAACCAAGCTCGGCGTTCATGAGAAGGACGTCGTTGACATGAACCGGCGCCTGTCCGGCGATGCGTCGCTCAATGCGCCGCTGCGCGAGGATGGCGACGGCGAGTGGCAGGATTGGCTGGCTGACGATTCCGACAGCCAGGAGAGCGTCCTGGTGCAGTCGGAGGAGACCGACAACCGGCGTCAGGCACTGACCCGCGCTTTGACCGTGCTCAATGAGCGCGAGCGGATCATCTTCGAGGAACGCCGTCTGAAGGACGATCCGATCACGCTGGAGGAACTGGCCGAACGCTTCGGTGTGTCGCGCGAGCGCGTCCGCCAGATCGAGGTTCGCGCCTTCGAGAAGGTCCAGGACGCGGTGGTCAAGTCGATCCGCGAGATCGAGAAGCCGCCGGCTCAGCTCACCGTCCAGTAAGCCTGGAACACGGCCTTACGAACGACGAAGGGAGGCCTCTGGCCTCCCTTTCTGTTTGCGCTTTACGGGTGCCCGTATCAGCTGATATCGGCTCACTGGCCCCAGGCGGTCAGCGCTTCCTCGAAGGCGCGGTCACCCGCAACGCCCTTTTCCACCGTCAGGATCGCCCGCCGACCGCTGTCGTAGCGCACCGGAATGTCGAAGAACGGCCGGGTCTTCAGCGCAGTGATGTTGTTGTTCCGGTCCATGTCGAACGCTGACAGGCCGATGAAGAAGAACCCGTTGGTGACGCGCACCGCCTGACCGACCAGCGGCACGCCGCGAGCCTGCTCAGATACCTTCATCAGGATACCCGGCACTTCGGCCACGCCGCCGAACTCGAAGTCGCGGGGCAGCGCGAACAGCACCTCGATCGTGTGGCTCGCGGGAAGCGTCGTGTCGAGATTGCGCCGGATGGTGATGGTCACCGCCATACGTCGCTCGGGGATCGAGACCTCTCCGACCAGCGCCAGATCTGGCGGTTGACCCTGGCCGACGCTCACCGTCTGGGTGCGCCAGACGACCGACCCTTGCATCAGCGAGCCCGCCTGGTTGCCCGGCGTCTCCTCGAACAGGGCCGCGCGCTGGGCAACCGCCAGCGATCCGCCGGTCGGCGGCGCAGCAGGTGCGACAGGTGCCGCTGGAGCAGGTACGGCCGGAACAGGCGCCGGAGTTGGGGCAGGCTGCGCCACCTGCGGCGCAGGCGCAGGGACTGGCGCAGGGGCAGGCGCTGGCGTCGGATCGGCAGCAGGCTGCGCCGCCTGCGCGCTGGGCGCCGGATCGGGCACGCTCTGCGGAATGACCGGAACCGGCACTGGCGCCGGGTCGACCGGCACGATCTGGCGGGGAGCAGGCGCAACAGGCGCCGGGGCAGCCGGAGGAACAGGCGCGGGTGCCGACGCAACAGGCGCCGGTGCGGGAGCAACAGGTGCGGGGGCCGGCGCAACAGGTGCGGGCGCAGCATCGCCGCCAACCCGATCGGTGAGCTTCGGCCGGTCTGGATCAGCCGGTGGCACCGGCGCCGGGGCAGGCGCAGGTGTCGGCGGCACAACAGCCGGCCGCTGCGCGGTCAGCTGCGGCGGCAGGCGCTCGGGATGATAGGTCGCGACATACCAGCCGACGGCACCGGCGCCGCCAAGCAACACCAAAAGGGCGACCAGCGCGATCAGCCCGCCGCGACCCTTGCGTGCCTTCGGTTCGCCGTCCGGGGCCAGAACCGACACGCGCGGGCGAATGGGACCGGGTCCTGCCCCGCCGATCGGGCTGAAGATCGGCTCCGACCCGCCGGGACGACCGCTGTCGCCCATGCGCGGCTCGACGCGATCGGCGCTCTCGTGCGTCGGCGTCAGCTGATCCTGCGCCGCGCGTTTGGCGGACGCAGCCGCATCACCCAGCGTCTCGGCATCATGGGCAGCCTCGCTGACCTGGCGGGCACCACCGATCGAAATCGCTTCCGATCGCGGCGGCGTATGGCCAGGAACCTGCAGATTGACCAGTTCGCGCTCGAGCATGGCATCGAGGCTCTCGACGACATTTTCCGCCTCGATCTTGCGGACCGCATCCTCGAGCGCCAGGCGTTCGCGGGTGATGTGCTCCTCCGGGAGCGGCGGGTCCATATTGCGAAGCTGACCGATCAACGCGACGCGCGCACGCTCGTAAAGCGCTCGGCGCGCCTCGCCAGTGTTCTCCGTCAATGCCGCAACAGCACGGGAGATCAGGGGCGTGTAATCGGTCATCGATGCTTGAGCTCTCGGCTCCCTACTCTGTCACTCGAAAGGATTGCGGACCAGAATCGTATCGTCCCGCTCCGGGCTCGTCGATAGTAGCGCGACCGGGCAGCCGATCAATTCCTCAATCCGGCGGACATATTTGATCGCCTGGGCCGGCAGGTCGCTCCACGAGCGAGCGCCCATTGTGGTCGAATCCCAGCCCTCGATCGTCTCGTAGATCGGCGTGATCCGCTGCTGCGCGTCCTGGTTCGCCGGGAAGATCTCGATCCGCTTGCCGTCGAGCTCATAGCCGACACAGACCTTGATCTCCTTGAACACGTCGAGAATATCGAGCTTGGTCAGGGCGATGCCGTCGATGCCGTTGGTCTTCACCGCCTGGCGCACCAGCACGGCGTCGAACCAGCCGCAGCGCCTGCGACGGCCGGTGACGGTGCCGAACTCGCGGCCGCGATCACCCATGATCTGGCCGTTCTCGTCTTCCAGTTCGGTCGGGAACGGGCCGCCGCCCACCCGCGTCGTATAGGCCTTGGTGATGCCCAGCACGTAATTGATCGCGCCCGGCCCCATGCCCGAGCCGATCGCCGCCTGGCCCGACACGGTGTTGGACGAGGTGACAAAGGGATAGGTGCCGTGATCGATGTCGAGCAGCGTGCCCTGGGCGCCCTCGAACAGGATCCGCTTGCCGGCGCGCTTGGCGTCGTCGAGCAGGTCGAACACCGTCGTCACATAGGGCAGCACCTTGGGCGCCACGCCGGCGAGCTCGTCATAGATCGTCTGAGCGCTGATCTCGTCGAGCCTGAGGCCGCGGCGCAGCGCGTTGTGGTGAGCGAGCAACCGCTCGATCTTCGGCATCAGCGTGCCAAGATCGGTCAGATCGGTCATGCGGATGGCGCGGCGGCCAACCTTGTCCTCATAGGCAGGGCCGATGCCGCGACCGGTCGTGCCGATCTTGGTGCCCGCATTGGCCGATTCCCGGCTCTGGTCGAGCTCGCGATGCAGCGACAGGATAAGGCACGCATTGTCCGCGATGCGCAGCAGCTCCGGCGTCACCGCCACGCCCTGGGCGACGATCCGCTCGATCTCGGCGATCAGCGCATGGGGGTCGATCACCACGCCATTGCCGATCACCGACAGCTTGCCGCGCACGATCCCCGAGGGCAGCAGCGACAGTTTGTAGGTAACCCCGTCGATCACCAGCGTATGGCCGGCATTGTGCCCGCCCTGGAAGCGCACCACCGCGTCGGCCTGGTTCGACAGCCAGTCGACGATCTTGCCCTTGCCCTCGTCTCCCCACTGGGAGCCGACCACCACCACGTTTGCCATGGCCTTCGATCCTGACCTGTTCGTGGCAAGGAAAACCCCGACCGCGCGATCACCGCTTTCGGCCGGGGTCCTTGCAGTCTGCGGATAAAGGATCGCAGGCGGAGTGGCAAGAGCGAGCCCTGCCACACCAGTGGATCAGCTCCTCAGGAACGGCCGATCGGGCCGAGGATCTTCTCGGCCGGCCAGCGCAGCCGCCAGCCGTGGCGGATCTCGCTGGTGGCGCCAGGCGCGAGATCGAAGGCCCATTCCACGATGCCGCGCCGGCCGCGCACATCGCGGGTGGTCGGCTGGGTCAGGTTGGGCAGGGTCTCCACCTTGAGTTCCTGGTTCTCGGTCACCGGCACGCGGTCCTCGATGACGATTCGCCTCGGCGTCGAAGCACCATTGTGCACGCTGATTCGGAACTCGCGCTGGTCGACCCTTGACGAGCCCATCAGGCCAGCCGAGCCCTCCGTCTGACGGAACACACGATGCTCCACCTTGATCATGTCATCCGGTCCGAAGCCCAGCGTCAACGGTTCCTCGCGCGTTGCCGCCTTCAGCTGAGAGCGGCCCGCGAAGACGCCGTCGCGGTAGAGCGAGACCCGGCCGGGCATCAGCGGCACGTCATCGGCATGTTTGAACTGCGCCTCCAGGAAGGCGGTGGGATCGACACTCGGCACGGCGCGCGAGACCAGCTGCGGTTCGATCGCCATGGAACCGATGCGCAGGGCCCGCTCGGTTTCGCCGGAGGCAACCGTCGAGCGACCTGGAATGTGAAACACAGCCTGGAAGCCGCCGGCCTCGACGACCGCCTCGGCCTCGGTCACCGGCGCGGCCTGGGCGCGGCTCTCGTTCTGTTCGACCCGGCCCGCGATCGGCGCGGCCGGTGCCGGGACAGCCAATGACCGCGACGCTCCACCACTCACGCTGTCCTCCATCCGGTAGCGTGGCTCCTGCAAGCGCAGCACCATTGGCTGCAGTTGCGGCGCGGCGCCGCCGCGCGACACCCGCGCGGTCGAGACACCGAGCGTGACATTCTCCCATGCTTCGCCGGTCTCCTGGCGGATCTCGGCGCGGCGGACCAGTTCGAGCGCGGGCTTCGTGCCCGTGGTGGTGAGACGTGCGTCATAGACCGGCAGCCAGCGGGCATTGCGCACCGCATAGGTGACCGTGAGCTCGCCCTTGTAGGCAGCGCGTGCATCGATCGAGATGCGCGCCTCGAGCCGGCGAGGCGGCTGGGCCCGAAGCCCTGCATCCAGCACGGCGATCTCGCGATCGATCGCGCGCTGGCGCAAGGCGGCCGCGCGAATGGCAGTGTCGGCGGCATTGGTCTCCTCGACCACGGCTGCGAGCGCGAGGCGGGCTTCGGCGACGTTCAGGCCGCGCTCGCCGCCGGACAGGACACTGGACGAGACGAGGGCTTCCGCCGCGCGCTTTCGCAGACGTTCGGCGGCGATGCGGTCGTCCAGGCTCTGGCGCTCGTCGCGGAGCGCCTCCAGCTTCTGGACCCGCTCTGGGTCGGGGCGCTCGAAGGCACGCGGCTGGCGGGCATCGACCGAGCCGACGATCAGCGCCCCATCGCCGGCTCCCGCGATCCTGAGCGAGCCGGGATCGGCGGTCAGCGGGAGGTCGCCCAGCACCACGACATGCTCGCCGGCCGGAACATCGACCGCGAAACGACGGGTGACGCTGGCGCCGTCAGGAAACACGGTGACCTGATCGATCCGCGACGGCAGATCGAATTCCGCCGCGAAGGCGGGGCTCGTCATCAAGGCGAGCGCGGAGACCAGGGCAAGCCGTCGGCCAAGGCGACGGCGCGGCAAGAGGCGATGCTGAGCAGAGGCAGGGGAGATCATCGTCACGCTCCTGTGGATCAAGCCTCACACTTGCGTGAGGGAATGTGACCCCGCCACGGCGCCCTGACCGGGGAATGTGACCCACCGGCGGCGGAAGCATGGCGCTCCTGCTTGCACCCCCTGCCCCAATCGCCATCGCCTGCCTATAGTGCGCGCCCCTCCGAGGATTGCCTCCCATGCGCCGGCTCTACGACAATCCCTACCTCGTCCTTGCCGCCACCACGATGATCTGGGCGGGCAATGCGGTGGCAAGCCGGCTCGCCATCGGCCACATCTCGCCCATGCTGCTGGTGCAACTGCGCTGGGTTGGCACGCTGGCGATCATGGTGGTCGTGGCGGGTCACGCCTTCCGCGAGGAATGGCCGGCCATCCGCGCCAACATCCTCTGGCTGGTGATCATGGGGGTCATAGGCTTCACCGGCTTCAACGCGCTGTTCTACCTCTCCGCCAAATACACCACCGCCGTGAACATCGGCATCATCCAGGGCTCGATCCCGGTCATGGTTCTGATCGGCGCCTTCTTCGCCTATCGGACCGCTATCACCGGCCTGCAGGCGATCGGCATCGTGGTGACGCTCATCGGCATCGTGGTGCTGGCGACCCAGGGCCATCTCGAACTGCTGCTGCAGATGACCTTCAATTTCGGCGACCTGCTCATGCTGGCCGCCTGCCTCGGCTATGCGATCTACACGGTGGCTTTGCGAAACCGGCCGAAGATCTCGGCTCAGCCGTTCTTTCTCGGATTGTCGCTGGTCGCGCTGGCAAGCTCCCTGCCGCTCGCAAGCGCCGAATACGCCGCCGGACAGACGATCTGGCCCGACTGGCAGGCCCTGCTGATCATTGCCTATGTCGCGGTGTTCCCGGGCTTCGTCGCGCAATTGCTGTTCATGCGCGGCGTCGAGCTGATCGGGCCGGGCCGGGCCGGGCTCTGGGTCAATCTCGTGCCTGTCTGGACGGCCGTGCTGGGGCCCCTGATCCTCGGCGAGGTCTTCGCCTGGTATCACGCCCTCGCGCTGGTGCTGGTGCTCGGCGGTATTGCGGTGGCCGAGAGCGGCAAGCGGGCGTGACGGGGGCCTGACGGCACAGCTTACTCTCTGGCGGGCCCGATCGACCGGGCCGGTCCTCATCCCCTCCCACCGTCTTCGGGGGGGTAGGGGGGGTGTCAGGATAGAGCGCAAAGCCCCCAACCCAACCCTCCCCCCCACTTACGTGGCGGGAGGGGGCTATGGCCGCACCATAATGAAGGGATCGGGATGGCCTCCCAGTCAGCCCCTGCGGCCGCCAAGCCGTTCGATCAGCGACAGGATCAGCGCCATTCCGAGCCCGAACATCGCGCCGATCAACGCCGTGCGGCCGATCGCGCCGGCCGATCCTGCGCCAAACAGCGGCTGTCCGCGGATCAGCGGCAGCACCACCCAATTGACCATGGCCGGTCCCATGATGCCGAAGACCATGCCGAACAACACTTCCGGTCCGATCAGGATGAGCAGCGCCGCCAGCACCAGGCCGAAGGGCAGCGCCACTGCGACAGCCTTCAGGTCGCCGACAGCGCCCTGCAGCGCGCCCCACAGGATCAGGCCTGCGAACAGACCGAACACCATGCCGAACAACGAGCCCCGCGTGCCCCAGCCCTGACGGTCCCACAGAAGCACGAAGAGCATGCCCCACAATCCGCCCCAGAAGCACTGGTTGGCGATCTGCGGGATCCCCAGCGGCCCGACGGCGCCCATCTGGTAGATATTGCCGTTGATCAGCCCGAGCTGCGTCAGCCCATAGATGGTCGGCTGATGGAAGATCAGGACCGACAGCGCTCCCGCGATGAAGCCGAGCAGCAAGCGAACGATGACGAACATGGCGGGAGACCTTTGACGAGCCGGGAGGCCATCCTAAGCACGAGGGCGCCCGCGCCTGCAATGGCGCGGAACGCCGGATGCTGCTGGATCAGAAGCCGGTCCGCAGCCCGGCATCCTTCAGGTGGTCATGGCCGGGCCTGTCCCGGCCATCCACGACTTGAGTTCCGCTAGCCGGATAGTTGAAGTCGTGGATGCCCGGCACAAGGCCGGGCATGACGATCGGAGAGACAGTGTCGGTGCAGCCACCCCTCAGGCAGCCCCAGCGACGCCTCAGAAAGCCAGACGCCGTGCCCGCTTCACCTGTGCGATCTCGTGGATCTTGGCCAGCAGCTCATCCGAGACCCGCTCGTCCACAGCGACGAAGCAGATCGCGTCGCCGCCCGGCTTGTCGCGGCCGAGGTTGAAGGTCGCGATATTGACATTCGCCTCGCCGAGCAGCGAGCCGAACCGGCCGATGAAGCCCGGCTTGTCGTCGTTGCGGACATAGAGCATGTGGTCGGCGAACTCGGCATCCATGGCAATGCCGCGGATCTCGACGATGCGCGGCTTGCCATCGGCGAGCACCGTGCCGGCGGCGTGGCGCGGCATGTCCTCGGCTTCCACCGTGATCATGATGCGGCTTTCCAGATTGCCGCCCGGCGCCTCGCGCTTCACCTCGTCGACGACAATGCCCTTCTCGTTGGCGATGCCGACGGCATTGACCATGTTGATGTCCGACAGGAACGGCCGGAGCACGCCGGTGACGGCGGCAGCGGTGAGCGGGCGGACATTGAGATCGGCGACCTTGCCCTCGAACTCGATGCGAATGCCCTTGATCGGGGCTTCCGTCAGCTGGCCGAGGAACGAGCCGAGGCGCTCGGCAAGCGCCACGAAGGGCCGGAGCTTCGGGGCCTCTTCCGCCGAGATCGACGGGAAGTTCACCGCATTGGTGATGGCGCCCGACAGGAGATAGTCCGACATCTGCTCGGCCACCTGCAGGGCGACATTCTCCTGCGCTTCGGTGGTGGCTGCGCCGAGATGCGGCGTGCAGACGACGTTCGGATGACCGAACAGCGGGTTCTTGGTCGCCGGCTCCTCGGAGAACACGTCGAAGGCCGCGCCCGCAACCTGGCCGGAATCGAGCGCCTCGCGCAGCGCCACCTCGTCGACCAGTCCGCCGCGGGCGCAGTTGATGATGCGCACGCCCTTCTTGGTCTTGGCGATGGCCTCGCGGGACAGCACGTTTTTGGTCTGCGCGGTCATCGGCACATGCAGGGTGATGAAGTCGGCGCGGCGCAGCAGTTCGTCGAGCTCGACCTTCTCAACCCCGATCGACACGGCCCGCTCGGGCGACAGATAGGGATCGAAGGCCACGACCTTCATCTTCAGACCCAGCGCGCGGTCGGCAACGATCGAGCCGATATTGCCGCAGCCGATGACGCCGAGCGTCTTCGAGGTCAGCTCGACGCCCATATACTTGTTCTTCTCCCACAGGCCCGCCTGGGTGGTGCGGTCGGCATCGGGGATCTGGCGGGCGACCGAGAACATCATCGCGATCGCATGTTCGGCGGTGGTGATCGAGTTGCCGAACGGGGTGTTCATCACGATCACGCCCTTGGAGGTGGCGTTCGGAATGTCGACATTGTCGACGCCGATGCCGGCGCGGCCGATCACCTTGAGCCTGGTGGCATTTGCGAGGATCGCCGGCGTCACCTTGGTCGCCGAGCGGATGGCAAGGCCGTCATAGTCGCCGATGATGGCGGCGAGCTTGTCCTTGTCCTTGCCGAGGGCCGGCTGGAAATCGACGTCGATGCCGCGATCCTTGAAGATCTGGACGGCAGCGGGCGAGAGGGCGTCGGAGATGAGAACGCGAGGGGCCATGGGATAGCTCCGCAGGAACCCGCTCCCCTGTCGGGAGAGGGCGGCGCCGCAAGGCACCGGGAAAAGGGATGATGTGGGATGCTGGAAAGAAGCCCCCTCCCGTCGGGAGAGGGCTTGGGGCGGGCGTTACGCCGCCTTCTTCAGCTTGGCCTTCTCGGTCGCGAAGGCATAGGCGATCCAGGGCATCAGCGCCTTCAGATCACGCGCCTGCACGGTCGCGCCGCACCAGATGCGCAGGCCGGGAGGGGCATCGCGATAGTGGCCGAGATCGAGGCCTGCGCCCTCCTTCTCCAGCGTCGCGACGATGCCCTTGGCAAAGGCCGCCTGGGCGTCGGCCGGCAGTGCCGTCACGGCCGGGTCGGTGAACTTCAGGCACACCGAGGTGTTGGAGCGGGTCTTCGGCTTGACCGCCAGGAAGTCGATCCAGTCATTCTCTTTCACGAACTTGGCGATGACGCGGGTATTGGCATCCGCGCGCTTCACCAGCCCGTCGAGGCCGCCGACCTTCTGCGCCCACTTCAGCGCGTCGATATAGTCTTCGACGCACAACATGGACGGGGTGTTGATCGTCTCGCCCTCGAAGATGCCTTCGATCAGCTTGCCGCCCTTGGTCATGCGGAAGATCTTCGGCAGCGGCCAGGACGGCTTGTAGGTCTCCAGCCGTTCCACGGCGCGGGGGGAGAGGATCAGCATGCCGTGGGCCGCCTCGCCGCCGAGCACCTTCTGCCAGGAGAAGGTGACGACATCGAGCTTCGGCCAGTCCAGCCGCTGGGCAAACGCCGCGGATGTCGCGTCGCAGATCGTCAGACCCTCGCGGTCATCCGCGATCCAGCTCGCATCCGGCACGCGCACGCCAGACGTCGTGCCGTTCCAGGTGAACACCACATCGCGGGTCTTGGTGTCGATCTTCTTGAGGTTCGGCAGTTCGCCATAGGGCGCAGTGATGGTGCGCACATCGGTCAGCTTCAGCTGCTTCACCACGTCGGTGACCCAGCCCTCGCCGAAGCTCTCCCACGAGACCATGTCGACGCCGCGGGCGCCGAGCATCGACCACATGGCCATCTCGACCGCGCCGGTGTCGGAGGCCGGCACGATACCGATCCGGTAGCCGGCCGGCACCTGCAGCACCTCGCGGGTGAGGTCGATGGCAAGCTTCAGCTTCGCCTTGCCGATCTTGGCACGGTGAGACCGCCCGAGGGGCGCGTCAGCCAGAGCTTTGAGAGACCAGCCGGGGCGCTTGGCGCAGGGGCCGGACGAAAAGGTATTGGCGCGCGGGCGCGCAGTCGGGGCGGTTGTCGCCATTTGGATCTCCATCCTCACAGATGGGCGTACCCCGTTGGGGGGGTATGTCCCGCGGAGGGAGATATGCTTGGGCCCGAGTCCCGTCAAGGCGGCGAGGGTTTGTCCCTATGGGAAACGGCGCGGCGGCACGGCCAATCCCCGGCGCTGTCTCTCCGAACCTCATCCTGAGGTGCGAGCGACAGCGAGCCTCGAAGGAGCTCTTCTGAGGCGGCGGATGGGGGTCCTTCGAGGCACCCATCGCTGATGCTCCGGGTGCACCTCAGGATGAGGAATGGCAGGCTTTGCGTTCAGGCCTCGATGGCCTTCGTCCCGGCCTACTGCCCGAGCCCATCGCCGAACATGTAACGCAGGCCGAGCCGAACCTCATGGGCTGCCACCGTCGTGCGATAGGCACCACCGGCGGTGTCGGTGAAGCGCAGCGCGCCCATGTGCAGATAGCGATAGCCGAGGTCGAGCTTGGTCTGCGGCGTGACGTCGATGGTGAAGCCGGCCATGCCGGCCCAGGCGAGTGTCCATTTCGTCGTGCCGGCAAGCGTCGGGATCACGGTCGTCTCACCGAGCTGGGCGGCGGCAGCAACCGGCGTCGACGAATAGGAGCCGGCGGTCAGCCGCGCGACACCGATGCCGGCGCCGAGATAGGGCGTCACCGGCCCGAACGTGCCGAGATCGACATAGGCATTGACGAGGGCCGCCTGCGAGGCGACGCCGAAGCGTTCGGTGCGCACCGGCGACGGCAGCGGTCCGGCATAGGCCCAATTGCCTTCGGGCGGCGCCATGCCGCTGACACTGGCCGCCGAACGGATCTCGAGCGTCGTGTCGAGGCGGAACCAGCGATACTTGAAACCCAGGCCAAGCCCGCCACCGAAGGCGGTTCCACCCCGGGTGTCGCGAAGGCTGACCCACTGTCCCGGCGCGAAGTTGACCTGATCGAAGTAGCGCGCCGAGGGCCTGCGATAGAGGCTGGTGGTGAAGTCGCCGCGCACATACCAGCCGGACGAGAAGTCCTCGGCGAGCACGGGCGGCGCCAACGGGGCGGTCGGCGCCCGCACCACGATGTCTGCCGCGAGCGCGGCTGCCGGTGCCATCAGGCAGGCTGTCATTGCCGCAGCCGAGATCCGGCGAACCATCCTCAGGCGTGCCATCTGCCGATACCCTTTTACGCGTCATGCCATTGGGGCGGCGAACCGCACCCCTGTTCGCGAGGAGTGTGCCGCGCGCCGGTTAAGACCGGCTTAAGGTTAAGAATTAACTGTTTCGGGACCGGTCCTGCCCTTCAAACGGCAACGGCGCGGGCCTTGCGAGCCCGCGCCGTGACGTCAGCCGTGAAGGCGAAACTTGGCTCAGTAGCGAGCGACGACCGGCGTCGCGGCGACCGGCGGGGTCGAGAGATTGTAGCGCAGGCCGAGGCGGATATCGTGGGCGACCACGTCCTTGATCTCGTAGTTCTGCACGGCCGTGGTGCAGGTCGGGCACGGCGCGCCAGAGCGGAACGTGCCGAGGTTCAGGTAGCGGTAGCCGAGCTCGACCTTGGTCGAGGCTGAAACGTCCCAGGCCATGCCGGCCATGAGAGCCCAGGCGAAGTTGCCGGTGGAACCGCCATTGATCACGCCGGACGAGGCGCCGACGCCGACGACCACCCCGGTATCGAAGGTCGCGCCCATGCGGTTGTAGGCATAGCCGACACCGGCGCCGACATAGGGCGTGATGCCCCACCATTTGCCGAGATCGACATAGCCGTTCACCATGCCGACCAGCGACGACATGTTGCCGTTCAGCACGTTCTCGTAGGACTGGGCACCCACCAGGATGTCGCGGCCGGTGAAGCGGCCGCCCGAGCGGTATTCCAACGTCATGTCGGCGCGGAACCACGAGTTGAACGCGTAGCCGATGCCGGCGCCGAGGAACATGGTCGACGACAGCGAGTGCTGGTAGGTGGCGTTGGTGATGCCGAGCGGCGGGTTCGGATTGTACTGCCAGCGCTTGGCGGTCTGGGTGCCGAGGCCGATATCGCCGCGCAGGTACCAGCCGCCCTCGTCGACGGGAGCTTCGACGACCGGACCGCGGATCACGGGCGAGCCCATGTCGGCGGCATCCGCCGCCTGGGTGAAGGCGATCGCGGCGAAGCCGGCGAGCGCGAGAAGGGAAAGACGACGCATGGCGGTGTTCCTGACCTGAGCGGCCAGGTTCCATGGGGACAGGAACCAGCCGACGAGCCCAACCGTCGCAGCAAGTCCTTAAATCCGGCTTAACCCTAAGGATTAAGGTTATCGGCAGGTGAACGGCGGTCTGGCCTGTGGCTTTTGGGTCATGCCTTGCGCTTGGCCATGCACCCCACCCCAACCCTCCCCTCACGAGGGAAGGGGGAAGAGTGCGCCTGGCCTGACGGCCGCGCCGAGAGTTGGAACAGGCACCAGCGAGAGCGGAGATACCCCCGCCCCTCATCGAGGGGAGGGTTGGGGTGGGGTGATTGAAAGAGAGTTTCGGCCGGGGCTCTCCTCACCTCTCCCCGCAGGCGGGGAGAGGTCGACCGAGGCAACGCCGAGGTCGGGTGAGGGGCAGGTCAGGCCGGGAAGAGCAATCGCTCGAGAGAGACCATGGCATCGCCCCGCAGAACGATCTCGGAACGAGCCCCTCACCCGGCAGCAAGCGCTGCCGACCTCTCCCCGCAAGCGGGGAGAGGTGAGGAGAGCCAGCTACCAGGGCTCGCTGACCGCGCCCCCCTGCCCCTTACGCCGCGGCCTTGGTCACCGCATCGACGATCTGGTCGACCACAGTCTCTACCAGGTCTCGGTCGTCGCCTTCCGCCATCACGCGGATCACCGGCTCGGTGCCGGAGGGGCGGATGACCAGGCGGCCGTGATGGCCAAGCTTCTCCTTGGCGTCGTCGATCGCCGTCACCACGCCGGCATTCTCGAGCGGCTTGCCGCCCTTGAAGCGGACGTTCTTGAGGATCTGCGGCAGCGGCTCGAACCGGTGGCAGACCTCCGAGACCGGCTTGCCGCTCTTGATCACCACGGCCAGCACCTGCAAGGCCGCCACCAGCCCGTCGCCGGTGGTCGAATAGTCGGACAGGATGATGTGGCCGGACTGTTCGCCGCCGACATTGAAGCCATGCTCGCGCATGTGCTCCAGCACATAGCGGTCGCCGACCGGCGTGCGCGCCATGCCAAGGCCTAGGCCGCCGAGGAACCGCTCCAGGCCGAGATTGCTCATGACGGTGGCAACGATGCCCGGCGCCGACAGCCGCCCGTCATCGAGCCAGGACTGGGCGACGACTGCCATCAGTTGGTCGCCATCGACGACCTGGCCCTTCTCGTCGACGATCAGCACGCGGTCGGCATCGCCATCCAGCGCAATGCCGATATCGGCGCGCATCTCGCGCACCTTCTCCACCAGCGCCTGCGGATGGGTCGAGCCGCACTCGTCGTTGATGTTGAAGCCATCGGGCTTGTCGCCCATCGTGATGACCTCGGCGCCGAGCTCCCAGAGCGCGGCGGGCGCCACCTTGTAGCCGGCGCCATTAGCGCAATCGACCACGATGCGCAGGCCGCCGAGTTCCAGATGGCGCGGCAGGGTGCGCTTGGCGAATTCGATATAGCGGGCCGGCGCGTCATCGATGCGCTTGGCGCGGCCGAGTGCGCGCGATCCGGCCAGATGCTTGGTCAGATCCTGGTCGAGCAGCTTCTCGATATCGTGCTCCACCTCGTCGGACAGCTTGTAGCCGTCGGGCGCGAACAGCTTGATGCCGTTGTCGGGGAAGGCATTGTGGGAGGCCGAGATCATCACGCCGAGATCGGCGCGCATCGAGCGCGTCAGCATGGCGACCGACGGCGTCGGCAGCGGGCCGACCAGCAGCACGTCCATGCCGACCGAGGTGAAGCCGGCGACCATCGCATATTCGATCATGTAGCCGGACAGCCGCGTGTCCTTGCCGATCAGCACGCGGTGGCGGTGGTCACCGCGCTGGAAGGCGATGCCGGCGGCCTGGCCGACCTTCATCGCGAATTCGGGCGTCAGCGGCGTGGAATTGGCGCGGCCGCGAATGCCATCCGTGCCGAAATATTTGCGGGCCATGGCCTGCCTTTTCTTGTTCAGGGCCGCGTGTCCGGCGGCTTCGTCGAATCAAGGGCAATGATGCCTCTGGACGCGGCTTATACGCTCCTTTCGGCCATTCTGTCGCCTTGGGCGGCTTCAACATTGGTGAGCGTGTGTGACAGGCGGGGGGCGGCTTTCTTCGGGAAGGTCGATAGAAGCCGCGCATCATGCCGCGGGCGTGATCCAATCCACGGGGACGTCGAGAGCCTTGGCGAGCGCTGCCAGAGTCTCGTCTGTGCCACGGCGCGTCTTGTTCTCGAGGGCCGAGAGATAGGGCTGCTCAATGCCTGCGGCTTTCGCGAGCTCCACCTGTGTCAGCCCACGCCATTTGCGGATCGCGGTCAGAACACCCTTCCCCTTGAGAATGAGCGCGGAGACCTCGGCGGGGAGAACCATCCGCCCCTGGGCTGCAAACGCCGCCTTGCGGGCATCATAGACCGCGATGTCGTCGGCCATCTCCTCCGCCTCTGATGCCAGAGCCGCCAGGCGGTCGAACTCCGCACGAGACATGATCACCATCTCCTCGCCGCCAGGGGTCATGAAGGTGTGGATCGCCGGGCTCATGACATTCATCTCCTCAATTCCGCTGATAGGTCGTGGACGACCGGCGGCCGATATAGAAGGCAAGGACGGTCGCTCCGTCCTCGTCGAAGATCACCCGGTATTCCCCCACGCGGAGCCGGAAACCCTAGCGCCCGACGAGAGCTATGACATGGCCAGTCCCCTCGATGGCATAGCGCGACATCGCCATGTCGATCGCGATCTGGGCCGACGCCGGGAGGCCGTCGAAATCCTTGGCAGCGGCGGGAGAAAGGATGATCGTCTTCATGCGCCACATGCGTGTTCATATATCACAGCGATCAGCAATATCGCAATATTTTCGGTGATATTTGGGGCTGCTCGGCAGGTCTGTTCGCCCTCCCCCTACCCCCCAACGCCTTCATCCCCGCGCCTCCCGGCCGGGGTTTGCCCATCAAGGCCGCCTCGCGAAGGCGGCGCGGACCGGTCCGGCTCCGGCCGCGTCTGGCGGCAGGAACCGGTTTTTGAAACTGAGCCATTCACGTCCGTTGCCGGACCGGCCCGCGCGCGGCGTTTGAGGTCTGCTCCGCCTGCACCCCTGGAGGACTGCGCTTTCTATCCTCCACTACAGCGGCGCCCGCTCGGGACGCCGGGATGAGACGGCTTGAACCGCCGAACCAGGGATTGCGTTAGATCCCGAAGCCCGGCCACCGCTCCCCGGCCGGGCGCACGGACGCCCCGTGCGCTCCCTTCTCCGGCAGGAGACGGGAGAGATCATCGCACGGGTTCGGCGGATGGGCGGTCGGCTGATCGAACAATCGGCGGGGTTGCAGGCAAAACGCGAGACAGATCAGCGGTTTATCCCGTAGCCGGCGCCATGCCCCGGCCGCACTTGTCCCCGTCGGGCGTCAGGAATTCCGGAAATAGCGCTCGACCTGGCCGTTCAGCTTGAGCGTCAGGGGATTGCCCTTGCGGTCCTTGGCGACGCCAGCCGCAACCCGCACCCAGCCCTCGCTGACGCAATATTCCTCGACATTGGTCTTTTCCACGCCCTTGAAGCGGATTCCGACGTCCCGCGACAGCGCCGCCTCGTCATAGAACGGGCTGGACGGATCGGTGGACAGGCGGTCGGGAGGCGTGTCGGACATGGCGAAAACTCATCATCGCAAGAGATCGATGCGCTCCATACCCCCGCGCCACGCCGAAGGAAAGCCAGCGATTGCGGGGCAGCGTTCGAGCAATGCTCGCCTTATGACGCCAAGCCCTTCGATCTTAACCTCTGGTGAGGATGTTTCGGACAATTCTAGCGCGCCCACGGACGACCGGCCACAACGCAGTGGTCCTGAGTCGGCAGGGTCCGCCTGGGAAAGGGCCGCCTCGACAATGCCGTCGCTGCACGCACCGACACTGCTGCTCACCCTTGTGATGGTGGCGCTTGCGACCGGCGTGCTGCATCTGTTGTCGTCGCGCCAGAACCGTTCCGAGGTCTCGCTCGTCTATTGGGGCCTGTCCAACCTGATGGCCGCCCTGGCGCTGGGCCTGCTCGGCACGCGGCAGGTCTGGAACGACCGGCTCAGCATCGATGTCGCCAATGCGGCCCTCTACTTCAGCTTCATGCTGAGCTTTGCCGGCATGCGCCGCTTCTGCGGCAAGCCGGTCTGGTGGCCCCTGCTGCTCATCCCCTCGCTGGTCTGGCTGGCCTTGTGCCAGGGACCGGTCTTCTACGCCTCGATCGAGGCGCGCATGGCGGTCAATTCCACGTTCAGCGGCGCGATCTGGATGGCGACCGCCTACACGCTGTGGAGCTACCGCACCGAGCCGCTCGCATCGCGGGCGCCGACCTATTTCTGGATGGCGATTCACGCCGGCATCTTCATTCTGCGCGTGCCGCTGCTGCTCTATCTTGGCGTGCCCAAGGGCGTCGACCTGTTCACCAGCCCGCTCATGTCGCTGACCCTCATCGAGGGTCTGATCCACGTCACCATCATCTCGTTCCTGCAGATGTCGCTGACCAAGGACCGCGCGGAAAACCGCTACCGCCTGGCCGCCGAGACCGACATGCTGACCGGGCTCGCCAATCGCCGCGCCTTCTTCGACCAGGCAGAGGTGAAGCTCGCGGAAGCGCGCCGCACGCTCCGCCCGGCCTCCGTCCTGCTGATCGACGTCGACCGGTTCAAGGCAATCAACGACACCCATGGCCATGCCGGCGGCGACGCCGTCCTGGTGGCGCTCGCCCAGGCGATCTCCCAGCACCTGCGGCCGAACGAGGTGTTCGGACGCCTCGGCGGCGAGGAATTCGGCTGCCTCCTGCCGGAAACGCCGCTCGCCACCGCTTCCATCATTGCCGAGGGCCTGCGCGCCCGCATTGCCGGCCTCGAGATCCGCAACGGCGACGATGTGATCCGCGTCTCGGTCAGCATCGGCGTCTCGGCCACCACCAGCACGCCCGGCGGCCTCGACAGGCTGCTCGCCGAGGCCGATGCCGGCCTCTATCAGGCCAAGCGCGACGGACGCGACCGCGTGGTGACGGCGCCGGTGCAGTTGCTCAAGGCGGGTTGAGGGCTTGTCCGGGGCTTGACCCGGCAGCGCCGATCGCGGCGAACTCACGGCATGGCCTGTTCCGGCCGCCTGCCCCGCGGAGACCGCCATGCGCGCCAGAATGCCGGCCCACCTCCTCGCGCTTGCCGGCCTCTGGCTGATCGCGGCAAGCCCCGCGGCGCTCGCGCAAGCCAAGGGCAAGACCGGCGCCGAGACGCCGCCCCCGGCCGCCCCCTCCGCCACAAATGCCTCCATCACCGGCTCGTGGGTCGGCACCTATGTCTGCCTGCAGGGCCGCACCGGCCTGACGCTGACCATCGACGAGGCAAACCCCGACCGCGCGCGGGCGACCTTCCATTTCTATGCCGATGCCAGCAATCCAGCCGTCCCCTCCGGCTGTTTCAGCCAGACCGGCCGCTATGATCCGCAGACACGCCGCCTGACGCTCGCCGGCGGGCGCTGGATCGTCCGCCCGCGCAATTACGAGACCGTGGGGCTCACCGGCACGATGGACGCCACCGGCCAGGTTCTGTCGGGCAGGGTGACCCAGGCCGAGGGCTGCACGACGTTCCGGCTGGAGCGGAGACCGCATCCGGACAGCGCGCCAGCGGCGTGCGGGGTGAGTGCGGCTCTCCGCTAGAGCCTCATCCCTACCGCGCCACACGCCCCTCGATCGGGTACGCCGGATCGCTATAGCCCGGCGTCGACGGATGGCCCGTTGCCACCAGTTTATCCACCAGCGCCTCGTCGGCCTTGGTGAAGGCATATCCCGGCGCGCCGAGATAATCCTCGAACTGCGCCATGGTGCGCGGGCCGGCGATCGCCGCGGTCACCAGCTTGTTGTTCAGCACCCAGGCGGTGGCGAATTGGCCCGGCGTGATGCCGCGCTTCTCGGCATGGGCTTTCAGCTTCTGCGCGATGACGAGGGATTCCTTGCGCCATTCCGTCTGCATCATGCGCGTGTCGGCGCGGGCCGCGCGGGTGCCTTCCGGCGGCGGGGACTTCGGGTCGTACTTGCCCGACAGGATGCCGCGCGCCAGCGGCGAATAGGGCACCACGCCGAGGCCGTAGAAATCGCAGGCCGGCAGAACCTCCACCTCGGGCATGCGGTTCATGGCGTTGTAATAGGGCTGGCAGACCACCGGGCGGTCGATGCCGAGCCGGTCGGCGATGGCGCAGACTTCGGCGATGCGCCAGGCGCGGAAATTCGACACGCCCCAATGGCGGATCTTGCCTTGCCGGATGAGGTCGCCGAGCGCCGAGACGGTCTCGGCGAGCGATGTCGAATGGTCCTCCTTGTGGAGGTAATAGATGTCGATCACATCGGTGCCGAGGCGCTTCAGGCTGGCCTCCACCGCGCGGAACATGTAGCCGCGGCCAAGGCCGCGATCATTCGGGCCGGGGCCGGTGGGATTGCAGAGCTTGGTGGCGAGGATCCATTGCGAGCGGTCGGCCTTGATGGCGCGGCCCGTGATCTCCTCCGAGCGGCCCTCGGTATAGACATCCGCCGTGTCGATGAAATTGACGCCGGCATCCTTGGCCCGGCCGATGATCTTGACCGCGTCCTTCTCATTGGTCGGCCCGCCGAACATCATGGTGCCGAGGCAGATGGGCGAGACCTTCAGGCTCGAGCGGCCGAGATTGCGGGGCTGCATGGGACGTCTCCGGGGCGTGTCTTGGAGAGCCTGTCTTTGGGGCAGGCGAACGGGCGCGTAGAGAAGCCGACGGCGCGCCGTCCCGCAAGCGGCGATTGGGCATGGCCGCACCTGGGAGGCCGGATGGCCGCCTTGCCGCCTTGGGGCCTCCCGCGCCACAGTGCCCGCCCCGTCACCGGCAGCAGCAAGCCCCCATGGCCATCATTTCAGTCGAACCGTTCATCCTTCATGTGCCGGTGACCGGCTCCAGCATTTCCGATTCCACCCACACCCTGTCGCATTGGGGCGTGGTGGGCGCGCGGGTGCACACCGATGACGGCCTCGTCGGCACCGGCTTCACCGGCACCCATGCCGACCTCATGGGGGACCGGCTGATCACCCAGTGCATTGCCACGTCCTATGCGCCGCTGCTGATCGGCGAGGACGAGGCCGACATCACCCGGCTCTGGCAGAAGCTGGCGCGCCACCCGCCGGTGCAGTGGATCGGCCGGGCCGGCATCAGCCATATCGCGCTTGGTGCGCTCGACATCGCGCTGTGGGACATCAAGGCCAAGCGCGCGGGCCAACCCTTATGGAAGCTGCTCGGCGGCTCCACCTCGGACAGGCTGATGGCCTACAACACCGATATCGGCTGGCTGTCGATCCCCGACGACGAGCTGATCGCGGGCTCGCGCCGCGCCGTCGAGGAGGAAGGGTTCCGCGGCATCAAGGTGAAGGTCGGATCGGCCGACATGGCGCGCGACCTGAAGCGGCTTGCCGCCGTCCGCAAGGCGATCGGTCCCGGCCTGATGCTGGCCATCGACGGCAATGGCCGCTGGGACCTGCCGACCTGCATTCGCTTCTGCCGCGAGGCCGACGGGCTCGACATCTTCTGGTTCGAGGAGCCGCTCTGGTACGACGACATTGCAGGCCATGCGGCTCTCGCCCGGGCAAGCCGCATCCCCGTCGCGCTCGGCGAACAGCTCTACACGGCGGAGGCCTTTTCCGAGTTCATCGGCCGCGGCGCGGTGCATTACGTCCAGCCCGACGTCACGCGCCTTGCCGGCATCACCGAATATATCCGCGTCGCCGAGATCGCCCACGGCGCGCGACTGCCGGTGGTCGCCCATGCCGGCGACATGAGCCAGGTGCATGTCCACCTCGCCCACTGGCATCCGGCAAGCGCGATGCTGGAATATATCCCCTGGATCAAGGACTGTTTCGAGGAGCCGATCCGCGTGGTCGACGGCAATTTCGTCCGGCCCTCGCAACCGGGCGCCGGCACCAGCGTGATGCCCGAAAAGTTCGCCCAGTTCTCGAAAACACTGGGATAGACGGGGCTGCGACGCCGCCCGCCTTGCCACACCGCGTGAAGCGCGGCTAAGTCAGCCTGTAGATCAAGACTCAGGCCGGTGCCGCAATGGCGCCACAAGCGAGGCCCATGGCGTGACGCCTGTTCCATCCAAGCTGCGGACACGGCCTCACGTGCGGACCCCGCTCATCCCCCTGCGCTTCCTCATCCTGTGCTGCGTTGTCCTCGGCTCATTGGCCGGAGCGGCTATCCGGCCGGCCTTTGCGCTCGATCCGGTGGCGGTGACGCCGACCACGCCCGCGGTCAATCTCGGTCGCGCGGTGGAATTCGTCCAAGGCACGGGCGATGGTGGCGTGTCGGTGCCGACAGCCCCCGGCGCCGATGGCATCGTGCGCCGCATGGAAGTGCGCCACACGCGGCCGAATTCGAGCCCGGTCTGGGCGGTCTTCGCGCTCTCCAACGCCACCGACGAGCAGATCGACCGGCTGATCGTCGTGCCGCATTACCGGCTGATCCGCTCAGGCCTGATCTGGCCCGATCTTGGCTCCCAGCGCATCGTGGCGCTGACCCCCAGCCAGGGCTTCCGGCCCGAGCGCCAGTCGGCGGTCGACCAGGACGTGTTCCTGGTGACGCTCGATCCCGGCACCACCATCACCTTCGTCGCGGAACTGCGCGATCCGCGCCTGCCGCAGATCACGCTCTGGCAGCCCGACGCCTTCAAGGACCGCGAAAACTCGTTCACGCTCTATCGCGGCATCGTGCTGGGCATTGCCGGCCTGCTCGCGCTGTTCCTCACCATCCTGTTCGTGGTCAAGGGCTCGCTGATGTTCCCGGCGGCCGCCCTGCTCGCCTGGGCGGTGCTCGGCACGCTGGCGCTCGATTTCGGCTTCTGGACCCGGATCATGGTGCTGCCGCCGGAGGCGGTCAGATTCTGGCGCGCGACAGCGGAAGCGGTGCTCTCCGCCACGCTCATGATCTTCCTCTTCGCCTATCTCGACCTCAACCGCTGGCACGTGCGCTACACCGTGCTGATGGCGGTCTGGCTCGCCTTTGCCGGCGGTCTGGTGACGGTCGCCTGGTTCGATCCCTCGATCGCCGCCGGCATTGCCCGCATCGCCATCGGCATCGTCACCATCCTCGGCACCGTGATCCTCGTCTATCTCGCCTTCCTGCGCTACGACCGCGCCATCAACCTCGTGCCCACCTGGATCCTGTTCATGATCTGGGGCGGCGCGGCGCTGCTCATGGTCACCGGCCGGCTCAACAACGAGATCGCCTCGCCGGCGCTGCTTGGCGCGCTCGTCCTGCTGGTCATGCTGATCGGCTTCACGGTGATGCAGCACGCCTTTGCCGGCGGCGGCGTCGCCAAGGGCCTGGTCTCCGACACCGAGCGTAAGGCGCTGGCCCTGACCGGGGCCGGCGACATCATCTTCGACTGGGACGTGACCACCAACCGCATCTGGGTGAGCCCGGAGGCGGAGCAGCATCTGGGTCTGAAGCGCGGCGCGCTGGAAGGCGCCGCCACCCGGTTCATCGAGGCGCTGCACCCGAGCGACCGCGACCGCATCCGTTCCACCCTCGATACGGTGGTGGAACATCGCCGCGGCCGGCTGGTGGAAGAGTTCCGCATGCGCGCCGCCGACGGCCATTTCCTCTGGTTCGCGCTGCGCGCCCGGCCCGTGGTCGGCACCGATGGCGAGGTGGTCCGCCTCGTCGGCACGCTGGCCGACGTCACCGAATACAAGATCGCGGAAGAGCGCCTGCTGCACGACGCCGTGCACGACAATCTCACCGGCCTGCCGAACCGCGAGCTGTTCCTTGACCGCCTGGATGCCGCTCTGATGCAGGCGCGCACCGACGAGGCGCGCCGGCCGACCGTGCTGGTCTTCGACATCGACCGGTTCAAGCAGGTCAACGATTCCGTCGGCATCTCGGTCGGCGATTCCATCCTGCTCACCGTGTCGCGCAGGCTTGCCCGCCTCTTGAAACCGCAGGACACGCTCGCCCGGCTCAACGGCGACCAGTTCGGCATCATCCTGGTGTCGGAGCGCGCGCTCGACCGGATCACCGCCTTTGCCGAGACGATCCGCAAGACCCTGCGCGCGCCGATCACCTTCGGCGACCGCGAGATCTTCCTCACGGGATCGCTCGGCATCGCGCTTGGCGACGGCAGCCAGCAGAAGCGCGAAGACCTTCTGAAGGATGCCGAACTCGCCGCCTACTACGCCAAGCGCCTGGGCGGCGATCGCATCGAGGTGTTCAAACAGGCGCTGCGCGCTCAGAAGACCGATCGCCTCGCCATGGAGAGCGATCTGCGCCGTGCGCTCGAGCGCTCCGAGATCGCGCTGGTCTACCAGCCGGTGGTCCGGCTTGCCGACCGGACGCTCGCCGGGTTCGAGGCGCTGGTGCGCTGGGACCATCCCCGCCTCGGCCGCCTGCCGCCGGCCGAATTCATCGCCATTGCGGAGGAGACCGGCCTCATCGTCGAGCTCGGCCTGTTCGTGCTCGATCGCGCGGCACGCCAGCTCTACCAGTGGCAGCAGCTGATGCCGCTCGATCCGCCGCTGTTCACCGCGGTCAATGTCTCCTCGCGCCAGCTGCTGCGCCACGATCTCCTGCAGGACATCAAGGGCGTGCTGGCCCGCGCGCCGGTCGCCCGCGGCTCGCTCAAGATCGAACTCACCGAGAGCCTGGTGATGGAGAACCCGGAATATGCCGCGCAGATGCTCACCCGCATCCGCGAGCTCGGCGCCGGCCTGTCGCTGGACGATTTCGGCACGGGCTATTCCTCCCTCGCCTATCTTCAGCGCTTCCCCTTCGACACGATCAAGATCGACAAGAGCTTCGTGCGGGCGGATTCGCGCGGCATCAGGCCGGTCATGCTGCGCTCCATCATCGCGCTCGGCCATGATCTCGGCATGGACGTGGTGGCCGAGGGCGCCGAGATCGACGCCGATGCAGTGGAGCTCTACCAGCTCGGCTGCGACTTCGCGCAGGGCTATGCCTTCGGCGAGCCGATGACGCCGGAACAGGCGACCCGGCTGTTGAAGGACGCGACCGCCCAGGCGGCTTGAGGGCGGCTCTGCTGCCGGGTGTGGTGGGGGCGCTGGGGCAGCTCCATTCCGTCACCCCCGGCGAGCCGTGAAACGGCGAGGGAAGGGGGTCCAGAGATGTCTCCAGCCATCCGCAGCGTGGCCCCTGGATCCCCCTCCCTCGCTTCGCTCGCCGGGGATGACGGTTGGGACTGACGGGCCAGCCGATGTCTTGATGCTGAGCCTGTCCCCTCCCCTTGCAAAGGGGAGGGTTGGGGTGGGGTTGTGGCGCCAGCTCTCGAGTGAGGTCCCAGCGCCATCTCTCCGGGTGAACTTGCAGCGCCAGCCCTCCCGTCCTCATCCTGAGGTGCGAGGCGAAGCCGAGCCTCGAAGGATCTCTTTCTCTCTGCCCGCGGACACACGTCCTTCGAGGCTCGGTCGCGGGCTCCCTCGCACCTCAGGATGAGGTACGGCCAATCAGTGCAGCGGGGCCAACGGCGCGGATCGGATCAGCCGGACCCATGGCCCAAGGCCCAGGCGCGCCCTCTCCCCTCCCCTTGCAAAGGGGAGGATTGGGGTGGGGTTGTGGCAGCAGCTCTCAGGCTGGGCTGGGTTCCCCCCGCCCCAAAGAGAAAGGGGCCCGAAGGCCCCTTTCCATTTTCCCATTCGAGCAGGCCGAACCTCACGCCTGAGGCTGCGGCTCCAGCCCGTCATCATTGGCCGGACGGCGGCCCTTGCCGGCGGTCGGCACGGCCGATCCGCGGCCCTGGCCCCGGTCGGTCTCGGCCTCGCGCGCCGGCGGCTTGCCGATCAGCAGGTCCTTGATCTCGTCGCCGGTCAGCGTCTCGTATTCGAGCAGCGCCTCGGCCACCGTGATGAAGGCATCGTGGTTCTCGGTCAGGATCTGCTTGGCGGTGACATAGCCCTCATTGACCAGGCGCTGCACTTCGCTGTCGATCTTCTGAGCCGTGGACTCCGAGATGTTCTGCTGCTTGCCCATCGACATGCCCAGGAACACCTCTTCCTGGTTGTCGCCATAGGCCACCATGCCGAGCTCCTCGGAGAAGCCCATGCGGGTCACCATGGCGCGCGCCATCTTGGTTGCCTGGTCAATGTCGCCGACGGCGCCGGAGGTGACGTTCTCCTTGCCGAAGGTCAGCTCCTCGGCCACGCGCCCGCCCATGGCGACCGCGAGATGCGAGGTATATTCCTTGTACTTCATCGAGTAGCGGTCGCCCTCGGGCAGGAACTTGACCATGCCGAGCGCGCGGCCGCGCGGGATGATGGTTGCCTTGTGCACCGGCAGGCCGGCGGGCACCTTCAGGCCGACGATCGCGTGACCGGCCTCGTGATAGGCGGTCAGCTTCTTCTCTTCCTCCGACATCGCCATCGACCGGCGCTCAGCGCCCATCATGACCTTGTCCTTGGCGTCCTCGAGGTCGGCCATGGTCACCATGCGCTTGCTGCGCCGGGCGGCCAGCAGGGCACCCTCGTTGATCAGGTTCATCAGGTCCGCACCCGAGAAGCCGGGCGTGCCGCGGGCGATGATCTTGAGGTCGACATCGGGAGCCAGCGGCACCTTGCGGGCATGAACCTTGAGGATCTTCTCGCGGCCGTTGACGTCCGGGTTCGGCACGACGATCTGGCGATCGAAGCGGCCGGGACGCAGCAGGGCGGGATCCAGCACATCGGGGCGGTTGGTCGCCGCGATGATGATGATGCCCTCGTTCGGCTCGAAGCCGTCCATCTCGACCAGAAGCTGGTTCAGCGTCTGCTCGCGCTCGTCATTGCCGCCGCCGAGGCCAGCGCCGCGATGGCGGCCGACAGCGTCGATTTCGTCGATGAAGATGATGCAGGGCGCGTTCTTCTTGGCCTGCTCGAACATGTCACGCACGCGGCTCGCGCCGACGCCGACGAACATTTCGACGAAGTCCGAACCGGAAATGGTGAAGAACGGCACATTGGCCTCGCCCGCCACCGCCTTGGCGGTCAGCGTCTTACCCGTGCCGGGCGGACCGACCAGCAGGCAGCCGCGCGGGATGCGGCCGCCGAGCCGCTGGAACTTCTGCGGATCGCGCAGGAACTCCACGATCTCCTGCAGGTCCTGCTTGGCCTCGTCGATGCCGGCAACGTCCTCGAAGGTGACGCGGCCATGGGCCTCTGTCAGCAGCTTCGCCTTGGACTTGCCGAAGCCCATGGCCTTGCCGCCCGCGCCCTGGATCTGGCGCGACATGAAGATCCACAGGCCGATCAAGAGGATGACCGGGAACCACTGGGCGAGGAGCGCCACGAACCACGGAACCTGCTCGCCGGGCGGGCGGGCCTGGACCTGCACGCCCTTGTCGAACAGCTTCTGCGTCAGGCCGGGGAACGGCGGCGCATAGGTCTGGAAGGTCCGGCCATCAGTGAAGTGGCCATTGACCTCGGGGCCCTGGATCGTGACGTCGCGCACGCGGCCCGCATCAACCTCGGTGAGGAATTGCGAGAACGGCATGTCCGAAGCCCCTTGCCGCGTCTGCGGGCTCTGGAACAGCGTGAACAGCGCCAGCAGAAGCAGGACGATGATCACCCAGAGGGCGAGATTCCGGAAATTGGAGTTCATCGCGGTCTTTCTCCGGGGTCATGTCGCGCGGGCAACGCCGAAGTGGCGCGCCTCGTCCGTGCGGAAAACGGCAGGACCCGTATCTATGCGTAATGTAGGTTCGCTGTCCGACCTTGCCAAGGAGCGCGGCCTGCGAGATTGCGCTTCTCTTCGCGCTAACTGCCCGATGCGTCAATCGATCCTTGTGGCGGTGCGGCAATGCCGCCAGCGCGGCGCGGCGGTTCACGCGCGATGATCACCCGTCCCTCGGGTGTCACGCTGATCAAGGCGCCTCTGAGCGTCTCCCGATGGGCCATATGGCCGTCGATGGCCATCAGAATGGTGCCGGACAGCATTTCGATCGCGTCCAGCCGCTCGGCAATGGCGGGGTCGCCGGCTTCGGCCAGGGCGATCGACAGCAGCATCTGGATGGTCGCCAGCGGCTGATCGCGCCATTTGGTCGCATCGAAGACCTGCGCTCCCGGCACGATCGAGGCCATCCGGCTCGCCTCGGCAAGCGCCGAGGCCCCGTGGCGCAGCGCCTCGTCGACCATCCGCATGCGCCCGGCGAGGATCGCGAGGCGCTCGGCATCGAGCCCCTCGCCTTCCAGAGCTGCGAGCAGTTTCCGCATGCGCACCCGCGCAAACCGGTCGTCGGCATTGGAGGGATCGAGCACCGGCGTCAGGCCCTGGGCCTCGGCGGTGGCGGCCAGCCGCTCGCCGCGCTCCCACAGGAACGGCCGGACGATGACCACGCCGTCGCGCGGGCTTTCCGCCGCCATCGCCTTCAGCCCGAGCGGACCGGAGCCGCGGGTCAGCCGCATCATCACGGTCTCGGCCTGATCGGTGATCGTGTGGGCGGTCATCACGAGGCGGGCGCCGACGGTGCGGGCATGGTCGGCAAGCAGACTGTAGCGGGCGGCACGCGCCGCCTCTTGCAGGCCGGCCGATGGCTTGTCGCCGGTCCAGGCCAGCGTCGCAGCCTCTAGACCAAGCGCGGTGGCGGACTGCATCACGGCGGCGCATTCATCGGCGGACGCAGCGCGCAGCCCATGGTCGACGCTTGCGACATGAAGGACGGGTCCGGAGCCGAGAGCGGCGCGCCAGCGGGCGGCGGCGGCCATCATGCCCATCGAGTCAGGCCCGCCGGACACGGCGAGGACGAGGGCGGGCTCGGCGGAGAAGCGATCGAAAAGGTCGGAAAGCTCGGAATCGGCGAAAGGCGCGACCGGCTCAGCAGCTGGCACGGCGCTGCTCGTTGGCCACAGCCTGCTTGGTCTGCTGGCCGGCATTGGGAAATTTGCGGTTGAACTCGGCATAGGCGGCGCAGGCGGCCTCGCGCTCGCCGAGCGCGTTCAGCGACTGGCCGAGCCGGAGCAGGCTGGAGGGCGCGCGGGCGGAGCGCGGATAATCGGTCGAGACTTTCAGGAACTGCTCGGCGGCTTCGCGATACTGGCGGCGCAGATACATGGTCTCGCCGAGCTGATGGGTGGCGTCGCCCACCAGCCGGTCCCGCGGATGGGCCGCCAGGAATCCGCGCAGCGCGATTTCCGCCTGCTCGTATTCGCGCCGGTTCACCATGGCGGTCGCCTGATCATATTCCTGGCGCGGCGATGACGCGATGATCGGCTGCGTGCCGCTCGGTCCAAGCGTCGGCGGCTGAGCACCGCCACCGGCAGGTCCCCGCGGCTCGAGCGAGGGATCGGCGGCCACCTGGCCGGACAATTGGCCAAGATCGAGCGGCTGGGCAGCGCCCCCCGCTCCGCCCGGCTGGGCGCCACCGGCAACCCGCGGCGGGGCCGCATTGGCGCCGGGAATGCCGCCGAGATCGCGCGGCTGACCGGGCGCTGCCGGCTGGGCCGAGGGATCGAAGGCGTCGGAACGCCGGCCAGGCTGCTGCTGGGCGGGTGCGCCGCCCGGCTGGGCCGGACGGGCCTGGCCCGGACGGGCAGCCCCGCCGCGCTGGCTCTCAAGCTCGTTCAGCCGGAATTCGAGATCGGCCTGTGTGCGCCGCTGCTGGTCCTCCAGCTGGCGGATGCGGAACTGCGATTGCTCCAGCATGCCGTTCATCGACCGGATCTGCGCTTCCAGCCGCTGGATGCGATCGATCAGGTCGGCACCTGACTGCGCCTTCGCCGGCAGGCCCGCCGCCGCGAGCACGACGCCCGCCAGCACGATCGCCGCCGTCAGTTCGAACCGGATCCAGGCCTTCAATGCCCGACCGAACGTCATTGCCGCCCCCTTGTTGGTCATCTCAACTATCAAGCGTGGAGTTGGGCCAGATTTTGGCCGGCTTCAAGCAAAATACAGCACCGCCAAGCAAAAACGGCGCCCGGTTGACCGGGCGCCGCCTGATACGGGGCTATGCGGCCCGATCTCGATCAGGAGCCGGCGCCGCCCGACAGGACGGTGACCGCGCGGCGGTTCTGCGACCAGCACGAGATATTGTCGCAAACCGCCACCGGGCGCTCCTTGCCGTAGGAGATGGTGCGGATGCGCGCCGTCGACAGGCCGCGAGCGGCGAGATAGTCGCGCACCGTCTGGGCGCGGCGGGCGCCAAGCGCGATGTTGTATTCGCGGGTGCCGCGCTCGTCGGCATGACCTTCGACCGTGAACGAATAGCGGTTGTACTGCTGCAGCCAGGTCGCCTGCTTGTCGAGGGTCGCGCGCGCCGTGCCGGTGAGCTCCGACGAGTCGCTTTCGAAGAACACGCGGTCGCCGACATTGACGACGAAGTCCTGCGGGCTGCCGGGCGTTGCCGCCCCTGCGCCACCGGCGCCGCCGCCGGCAGTGTTGGCGGGATTTTGAGCACAGGCGCCGAGCGCCAGGCCCACCAGCATAAGGGCGGCAAACTTCATGTTGCGCCCAAGAGCCATGGACATCATTGGGGGTCTCCTTGACCAGAAACGTAGGCGTTCCTTTACCAGTCTGGGGGTTAAGCGAACCTTCCCTTCGGTCTTCGGCTTGTCCGCAACTTGGCGACGAAGCCTTGACACCTGGGGCAGTTCTCTTCAGCCAAACGACTGATAAAGCGGGACAATTCACAAACGGTCGGGCCGTGAGGCGCAAAATCCTCACCGCCCGACCATTCGTCGGGATGGTCAACTGCCGGTTAACAGGAGCCCCATCCCCATCGGTGCGGCCGTCTTGATGACCGTTTCGACCCCTACGGCATCGCGGCGGAGCGTGACCAGAAAGTGGCAGCCGGGTGGCCGCGCAATGAACATGCCCTGCCTGGTCAACCCTTTAGCTACCTGTTGCCGATGGGCAACAGTGCCGGCCCGCCGCTGCAAGGCCAGGGGCGGCTAGAGCGTTCTATTGGGAGCAGATGGCGGAGACTTCGACCCTGTCACCCCACCCCGACCCTCCCCTCAATGAGGGGAGGGAGTTGGATCGCGCCCAGAGGATAGAGCCCGCCCTGAGCGATGGCGCGGCGCTTCCCCCTCCCCTCGGCGAGGGGAGGGTCGGGGTGGGGTGAACCGCGCCATCCCGTCGGAACGCTGACTGTCGGACCGGCCGCCTCTCGTGTAACGTCAGCCCGTCGACGCACCGCCTGCCCCTTGTGCTCATGCCGCATCTGACGCTCACCAACGGCCGCAAGCTCTTCTACGCCGAGGCAGGCGCCGGCGATCCGCTGATTCTCGTGCACGGCTCGCCCGGCGAGCACCGCATGTGGGGCAAGGTGGTGGAGCATCTCAGCCCCCGCTTCCGTCTGCTCATGCCGGACCTGCCGGGCCATGCCTCTTCCGATCCCATGCCTGCCGGCGAGGATATCTCGACGCCAGCGACAGCCGAGGCTCTGGCCGAACTGGTCGATTTCGCCGGACAGCCGGTCTGGATGGCCGCCCATTCCTATGGCGGCAACATCACGCTCCACGCCGCCGTCCGGCGGCCGGGCCAGGTGCGCGGGCTCGCCCTGTTCGAGCCGGTCTTCTTCCAGGCCCTGAAGCTGGCCGGCGAGCAGGAGACCTATGAATCGGCAAGGCGCTTCTTCACCCTCTATGCCGACCGCGTGCTGGCCGGCCGGATCGAGGCTGTCGCCGACCTGATCGACTACTGGTTCGGCCCGGGCGGCTTTGCCCGCCTGCCGCAGGAGGTGAAGGACTATGTCCAGGCCGCCGCCCCCGGCGACACCCGCGACATTACGGCAGCCTTTTCCGATCCGATGACGAAAGAGGATCTGGCCGGCCTCGCCATCCCCGTGCTGATCGCGACCGGGGCTGCCAGCCCGCCGGTCGCCCCCGCCATCGCCAAGGCGCTGTCGCGGCTGCTGACCGATGTGCGCTCCTCTACGGTCGGCAGCGCGACCCACGGCCTGCTGGCAAGCCACCCGGTGGTGGTCGCCAAGCTGATCCAGATGGTGGCGAAACCGAAGGCGCCTAGCCCCTGACGCCGCCCCAGCGCGTTCGGGCGATCGCGTAGGCGGTCGCCAGCCCGTAGACCACCATCGACACACCGACGAGCGCGAACATCATCCATTGCGGCTGATCGGTCGCGACCAGCCACCAGCCGCCAAGCGCCACCGTGATCAGGCGCGCCGAACCGGCGAGCACCGGGCCCAGCACCCGTCCCGCACCCTGCGCCGCGAAATAGAGGCAGAGACCGAGCCCGTAGAAGCCGAAGGCCGGGCCGGCCCAGACGAGATAGCTGCGCGCCGATTCAATCACCGCGAGATCCGTCGTGAAGAGCCTTGCCCAGGCGGTCGGCATCAGCCAGCCGGCAAGGCCGATCGTGCCGGTGATCAGGAAGGCCATGAGCCCGCCAGTCCAGGCGGCGCGGCGTGCGCGATCCGCCTGACCCGCGCCGATCGCGGTGCCGACCATCGGCACCAGCGACACGCCGACCGCGAAGGTGAAGGGGATGAGCAGGAATTCGAGCCTTGAGCCGATGCCATAGCCGGCAAGCGCCGCCTCGCCGAAGCGCGCGACGAGGCGCGTCAGCACCAGCACGGTGAGCACCGACTGGAACGACGACAGACAGGCGAGCGCGCCGACCCGCAGGATGTCCATGAAATGGTCGGGCCGGAACCGCACGCCGGAGAAGGACAGCGCGATGCGGCTCTTGCCCGACATCAGATAGACGAAGAACCAGGCGGCGCCGGCGCCATAGGCGAGGACCTGCCCGAGCCCCAAGCCCAGCATGCCGAGACGCGGGAACGGCCCGAGCCCAAGCGACAGCGTGCCGCCGAGCACAACCTGCAAGGCGGCTACCGCCACCAGTGTGGTCGAGGGCAGCCGCATGTTGCCGGAGCCGCGCACGACGGAAGCGAGCAGGTTGCACAGCCAGACCGCGACAATGCCGGCAAACAGCGTGTTGGAGAGCAGCAGCGCCTGTTCGAGCGCCGCGCCCGCCCCGCCGAGCGCCACATAGATCTGTCGGCCGAACAGCAGGAACAAAGCCGACAGGCTGAGACCCGCGCCAACTGCGATCAGCACGGTGTGGACCGCCAGCGACCGCGCCCGCGCCTCGTCGCCAGCGCCGAGCGCCCGCGAAATCGCCGACGACACGCCGCCGCCCATGGCGCCGGCCGACATCATCTGCTGCAGCATCACCATCGGAAAGACCAGCGCCATGCCGGCGAGCGCCGGAATGCCGAGCAGGCCGACATAGACCGTCTCGGCCACCGCCACTGCGGCGGTCGCCACCATGGCCATCATGTTGGGAATGCTCAGCCGGATGATGGTCGGCAGGATCGGCCCGGCCAGCAGCGGATGGACCGGCTTGCCGGCAAAGGCGGGGGAGGCATTGGCTGCGGTCATGGCGTCATCCGGTGGGCGCGGCAGGCGGGAAAACGGCAGTGGGGTTCGGCTGCATATGCAGATAAGCGGAGGTGTCGGGGATGACCGGGGCGGCCATCAGGCGCTCAGGCGCGCAAGCGCCGTGTCGAGCGCGTCGGTGAGATCGGCGAGATGGACCGGCCCCAGCGCCGCGGCCACCTGGGCCTGCGCGCGCTCCCAGCCGGGCCGGGCCGCCCGCAGCGCCTGCCGGCCCTCCTCCGTCAGCGTCAGCCGGCGGGCGCGGCGATCGTTCGGATCGGGCGCCTGGGCGACCAGCCCGCGCCGCTCCAGCGGCTTCAGGCCGCGCGTCAGCGAGGTCGGGTCCATGACCATCCGCTCGGCGAGCTGGCCGATCGACACGCCGTCGAGACTGCGCAGCTGGGCGAGAATGCCGAACTGCGTGACGGTCAGGCCATAGGGCTCGATATGCTGGTCATAGATCTGCGACACCCGCCGCGCCGCCTTGCGGACGCGTGCGCAGGTGCAGGCGGACGGCGAGGCGATGAGGGGAAGCGCTGGATCGGGCATGGATGCAGATTGGCTGCATATGCAGCCTTCTGCAAGGAATGCCCCCTGCCCGCTGCTTGCATGGGTACCCGCTCAGCCGTAACCTCCAGTTCGGGCGACGGATCAATCGACAGGGCACACGACCATGCGTCTTGCCTTCCGCCTTCTGACCACGGTTCTGCTGTTCTGGCTCGCCACGGGCGCGGCGCGGGCGGCCGCGCCGGTTTGCCGCCACACGCCGGACATCGTCGCCACCGCCGAATTCCTGCTGGTCGATCCGAGGAGCGAGCAGCGCTTCTGGCGCGATCACTTCGGCAGCGACGCCGCTTTCCTGATGATCCGCCACGGCGATCTCTCTCCCGAACGTGGCAGACGGCTGATCGACGAGCTTGGCCGCCGCGCCAAGCCGCCGCAGCGCATCGAGGACTTGCGGCTGGCCTTCATGGACCCGGCCGAGCGGCTGGCCACACTGGGCGCAGGGCCGCCCAATGCGCCGGCGCCACCGGGCGGCCTGTCCGCCGCGCGCGCCTTCATCGTCGATGGCCAGGAAGACCAGCTGTTCCGCGAGCTGGCCCGCCGCGCGGCCCTGCCCGAGGTGACCGCCAATCTCGTCACCAGCTTCCAGGTGATGCTGGCCCGCGCCCTCGGCGATCTCGACGACGCCACCCGCACCCGCGCCGCCGGCAAGGCGGAAGCCCATGGCCTGTGGGCGCTCGCCCTCGATCTTGTGGCCCTCAACAGCGATCCCGGCGACTGGCTCGGCCTCCTCCGGCGCTCGCCGCTGAATCCGGCGACACCGGATCAGCTCGTCCAGCACTTCACGCCGCTCTGGCGCGGCCATGTCACGCTCCGCCCGAGGCCCTATTCGCTCGACAGCCTGCCGCCGGAGCTGCGCGCCGCAGCCAAGGTGCTCCAGGCGCGGCGGTCGCCGCAGACGGGCAGCATCGATGCGGTGACCGAGCTGGCGCGCGTGGCCCCGCGCACCCAGACCCTGCTGACCCTGCTGAACCAGACCGGCGAAGCCCGTCTGGGCTCCGAGGTGGCAGCGCCGTTGCTGGCAGCGATCCGCGCCGGGCGCATCGATCCGGCCGAAGACGACGACAAGCTGCGCGCGATGCTTTTCACCGGCGTGGCGCAGGTGCTGGGGCTCGCCACGGCGCGCGGCCAACTGGCCACGTTCAGGGGCTCGCCCGACGGCGACCCGAACGAAACCGCGCTGCTGGCTCTGGAGCGGGCGGTCGCGCGGGAAATGCTCGCAGGCTTCGTGCGCGGCGAGCAGCCGGCACCTCCCCGCCATCAGCTCCTGTCACCGGGCTTCGACTGGGATGGCTGGCTGGCCACGGCCACGGCGATCCGCGCCGGCCAGGCACCGGCCGAGAGCAATCGCGCCATCGCGGTCGAACTGCTGCAGGCAGCCGGCCGGCCTGCCGAAGCGCTCGGCGTGCTGCGCGCCATGGGACCGACCGACGAGGCGCGCCGACATGCTCATGTGATGTTGCTCGCGCTCGACCAGCGCTGCGCGAAGTTGCTCTCGCCGCCGCTGCCGCTCGGCCAGGTGATCTATCGGTTCGAGCCGCGCTGACGCCTCAGCCCAGCTTCGGGCCCCAGGCCGGATCCGACGCAAACGACGGCGTCGGCACGACGTTCTCGGCACGCGCGAAGATGTCGGACTGGTAGATCTTCGGGCCGCCGCCCTGGTCGCGGAAGAACATCACGAACAGGCCGTTCGGCGCAAAGGTCGGGCCCTCGTTGTGGAAGCCGGTGGTGAGGATGCGCTCGCCCGAACCATCCGGCTTGACCACGCCGATCGAGAAGCCCTCCGAGCTCTGCCGGGTGAAGGCGATGAGATCGCCGCGCGGCGACCAGACCGGCGTCGAATAACGGCCCTGGCCGAAGGAGATGCGGTTGGCGCCACCACCGCCCGCCCCCATCACATAGAGCTGCTGGGTGCCGCCGCGATCGCTCTCGAACACCATCTGCCGGCCGTCCGGCGAATAGGACGGGCCGGTATCGATGGCCGTGCCGTCGGTCAGCCGCACCGCGCTCTTGGAGCGCAGGTCCAGCGAATAGATCGACGACGAGGCGCCCTGCTGCAGCGACAGCACGATGCGCTGGCCATCCGGCGAGAAGCGCGGCGAGAAGGTCATGCCGGGGAAATTGCCGACCTGCTCGCGCTGGCCGGTCTCGATGTTCAACAGGAACACCCGGGGCTCACCGCCATTATAGGCCATGTAGGTGATGTCCTGGGACGACGGCGAGAAGCGCGGCGTCAGCACCAGGTCGCCGCCGCGGGTGAGGTAGCGCACATTGGCGCCGTCCTGATCCATGATGGCGAGACGCTTCTGCCGGCGATCCTTCGGGCCGGTCTCGTCGATGAACACCACGCGGGTGTCGAAATGGCCCTTCTCGCCGGTCACCCGCTCGAAGATCTGGTCCGACACGAGATGGCCGATGCGCCGCCAATTGGCTTCCTGGGTGGCAAATTGCTGGCCATGCAGCTGGGTGCCCTGGGCTACGTCCCACAGGCGGAACTCGACGCGCGAACGGCCATCGGCGCCACGCCCGGCACGGCCCGTGACGACGCCGGCGGCACCCGCCCGCTGGAACCGCGCGAAGGCCGGCGGCTGATCGGCATCCACCGGCTGGTCGCCATAGGACTGGCGATCGACGATGCGGAAGAAGCCCGAGCGGCGCAGATTGTTCTCGATCACGCCGGTGATGTTGCGGCCCATATCGCCCTCGCCGCCCAGATTGGGAATGGCGATGGGGAAGGGCTGCACCTGGCCGCGCCGGATATCGATCACCGGCGGCGAGCTCTGGGCGCGCGAGTAAGGCGCGAAAAGCGGAGTGCTGGCGATCGTGGCGCCAGCGGCGAGGACAGTGCGGCGGTTGAACATCTGGGTCATCATCGGTCTCGGCGGCTCGGACGGGGTCGCGCACTCATGTCTCAGAGGCATGACGACGTCTCAGCGCATCTCCTTCGGATCGAAATTCAGGACAACATCGCGCCACGTATCGTAGCGCTCGCGCGGCAGGCGCACGCCGCCTTCGGCCGAGCAGCGCATGACGGCGCGCACGGCGGAATTGGCCAGCACCTGGAAATTGCTGTCGCCGCGGGGGTTCTGCACCTCGGGGCGGGCGGACACGGTGCCATCGGGATTGAACGAAATGCGCAGGCGCACCGCCGGGCTGTCGCCCTCGCGCGCCGCGATCGGGATCTCCCAGCACCGTTCCACCCAGGCGCGGATGGCGTCGCTCTCGCGGCCTGAAATGCGCGCGGCGGCGCCGGTCGCCGTGCCGAGCGAGGCGGTGCGCATCGGCGCGGAGGCGCCCGTTGCTTCCGTCCGGCTCGCCTGGCGGCGGTCATTGGCCTGGGTCTGGCTGGTGTTCAGCCGGGCAGCGATGGAATTCGGATCGAAGGCGCGCGCATTGGCGCGCTCCTGGCGCTGCCGCTCGGCGCGTTCGGCGGTCTCGCGCTGTTCGCGCTCACGGCGTTCGCGGGCCTCGCGGACCTGACGCTCACGCTGCTCGCGTTCCTGCTTCTCGCGGGCTTCGCGCTGCTCGCGCTCCCGCTGTTCGGCCTGGCGCTGCTGCTCCTGGCGGCGTTGCTCGTCACGACGGCGCTGCTCGGCCTGGCGCTGCTCAGCCTGGCGCTGCTGCTCTTCCTCGCGCTTCTTCTGCGCCTGGATCTCCGCCTCACGGGCGGCCAGATCCTCGCGCACCTCCTGCGCCGACGGGGTCGGACGGGGCTGCGGCTGGGGCGGGGTCGGCGGCGGCGGCTGGACGGCTGCGACCTGGGCCGGGCGCGGGGCTGGCGGCGGCGGTTCGGCAGCCTCCGGCGCCGGCTGGGGCACCGGCGGACGCGGGGTCGGCGGCGGCGGCAATTGCACGTTCTGCACGCGCTCGCGGGCAACCGGCGTATTCGGATCGTCGGGCGTCGGGCGCTCGTCGGGGGTCTGGCGGTCGACCACGCGCTGCGGCGTCGGCGTCTGCTGGCCCCGGCGTTCGCCGCGGGTCGACTGGGCCGGCTCGTCGGACACGATCTCCACCGGCACGCTCTCGCCCTCCTCGGGCTTGGGCGTCGATGTCAAAAAGCCGAACAGGGCCGCGGCGACGAGCATCAGATGCGCGCCGACCGAGATCCCGTAACCGACCTTTTGCGGATGGAGAGCCACTGCCTCAGCCTGCCTTTCAGCGCGCGGCGCGTTCGGTCGCGACCAGCGCGACCTTGGTGAAGCCGCCGCCCTTCAGCTGCGACAGCACGTCCATGATGGCCTGGTAATTGGCGGCGGCATCGCCACGCACGAAGATGCGTTCCTCTGCGCCGTTCTGCGCGGTGGCGCGCACGCGCTCGACCAGCTGGGCTGAATCGACCTTGTCCTCACCGACATAGATCTCGCCGTTCTGCCTGACGGAGACCGTGATCGGCGGCTTGTCCTGCTGGGCCGCACGGGCGGACGCCTGCGGCAGGTCGATCGGCACCGACACGGTCATCAGCGGTGCTGCCACCATGAAGATGATCATCAGCACCAGCATCACGTCGACCATCGGCGTGATGTTGATCTCGTTCATGACGAAGGCGCGCCTGCGCCTGCGGCCTGAGCCGCGGCCACCGCCGCCTGCGAGTTGTGCTCCCATGACCGGTCCGTCCTCAGGCTGCGCGCTGGTCGTAGGAAGCCGGCCCGCCCTGCTGGTCGATCTGACGCGACAGGATGGCGGCGAATTCGTCGGCAAAGCCCTCGAGGCGGTTGGCGATCTTGTTCACCTCGCCGGCGAGCTTGTTGTAGGCGATGGTGGCGGGGATCGCGGCAACCAGGCCGATGGCGGTGGCAAACAGCGCTTCCGCGATGCCCGGCGCGACAACGGCCAGCGACGTGTTCTTGGAAATGGCGATCGCCTGGAAGGCGGTCATGATGCCCCAGACCGTGCCGAACAGGCCGATGAACGGGCCGGCGGAGGCAACGGTCGCCAGCACCATCAGGCGGGCTTCGAGGCG